>CAYXPA010000001.1:0-104596 GCA_964466945.1 uncultured Verrucomicrobiota bacterium
GCCGACTGGAAGTCGGCGATACGGCAGGTTGGGAAACCTGCGCTACGCCAGAGATCCCCGCCTGCCACAAACTGAGATGCGCCGCTTGCGGGGTGGAATGCTGCTGGGCCGTGCGGCCGGCGGTTTTGACGCGCCTTGCCGCGTGCGCCTAAACTGTCTCCATGTTCTGGCGCGTCTCCCTGGCCGGTTTGCTGGCGGCGGCTTGCGCGACCGCCGAGGCCCTGGTGCCCGTGCCGGTGGGCGCCGCGTGGCGCTGGCAGGTGGCGCCGGCGGCCGACGGTTCTTTCCCGACCGGCTGGCAAAACCCGGACTTCGACGACTCGAGCTGGCCGGGCGGGCCGTCGGGTTTTGGCACGTCTGCCTGGACTACCGAGGCCTCGCTGGTCCCGCTGCCGCCCCCGGGCCGGGCGCTGTGCCTGCGGGCGTGTTTCGCGTGGACCGGCGTGGAGGAAATCGCCTGGCTGGTGCTGCGCGCGGATTGGACCGGCGGCTGGGTGGCCTGGCTCAACGGCGTCGAACTGGCCCGCCGCAACCTGCCCGGTCAGCCCGGCGAACCGGTGCCCTTCGACGCGGCGGTGCTCGGCGCGCGGTTCGCCGGAGCGGCGGAAGAGCTGGATTGTTCGGCGGCCCGCGACGCATTGCGGCCGGGCACGAACGTGCTCGCCATTCAATGGCACCTGTCGCCCGAGACCTCGAGCGCCACGCTCGTGCCGGAGTTGCTCGCCAACTTCACCCGCGGCCCGTTCGTCCAGCGCACCACCGCCACTGCCCAAACCCTGGTCTGGCGCACGCCCGTGCCCGCTTCCACCGAGGTCCTGCTCGGCGCCGCGCCGGATGCGCTGTCACTGGTGTTTGCCGACGCCACCTCGGTCACGCAACACGTGGCCACCCTGACCGGCCTGGCGCCCGGCGCCGTGTACTGGTATCGCGTGCAAAGCCGGGTCGAGGGGCGGGTGGCGACCTCCCCGCCGCGGCGTTTCCAAACCTTCCGCGCGCAGGGCGGGCTGCGGTTTGCCATGCTGGCGGACGTGGGCGGCGGCGGGCGTCCGCAGTTTGACCTGGCGGCCGTGCTGCGCGGCGCGGCGCCGGACCTGGTGCTCATCGCCGGGGACACGGTGTACCCGAAGTTCTCCGACCGGCTGGCGGACCAGCGGTTTTTCAGCGTGTACCGCGAGTCCATGACCGCCACGCCGTTCTTCGTCGTGGCCGGGAACCACGACACCACTTACGGCCCGCCCTGGGAGTTTGCCGACGCCTTCGTCTGCCCGACCAACGACACGGACGCCGCGACCCTGGTCGCCGAGAGCACCTGGCCGGAGGCGTACTACTCCTTCGACTGCGGTGACGCGCATTTCACAGGGTTGTACGTGCCGATCTACTATGCCGGGCTGGAGTTGAAGCCCGACAAGGCCCAGTGGCGCTGGCTGGAGGCCGACCTGGCCGCGAGCACCCGGCCGTGGAAATTCCTCTTCCTGCATCAACCCGTGATGAGTTCCGGCCCGCACGGTCAGGCTGATTACAACACCAACGGGGTGCCGGACACCGAGGAACTGGCCGCCGTGCTCTTGCCGCTGGCCCGCCAGTACGGCGTGCAAATGATCTTCTCCGGTCACGACCACATCTACGAGCGCTTCCGCCCCGTGCAGGGCGTGCATTGCGTGGTCTCGGGCGGCGGCGGCGGTTATCTGTACCACTTCGCCGGGCGTGCGCCCGCCAGCGCCCAGTTCCACGCGCAATGGCACGCGCTTGTGGTGGACGTGGCCGACGACGCCCTGCACCTGCGGGCTGTGGACCGCGCGGGCACGGTGTTTGACGAAATGCACCTGCGCCGCGCGCCGCCGCCCGCGACCGAGTACCCCGCCGCTTGGCACACGCCGGCCCTGGACCCCGACCCGGCCACGGCGGACGGCGACGGCAACTTCACCGGCCAGCGTTACGACCTGGTCGGCGCGGCGCTGCCCACCCTGCCGGGCGAGTTCGCCAATCTCGGGCTGGCTCACGTCAACCGTGACCGCACGCACCTGTACCTGGGCTTCCGCGACGTGATGCTGCCCGACGACGGCAACCTGTTCGTCTTCCTCGAGGTGCCGGCTCGGTCCGGGGTGACGAATCTGGTCGGCCTGGGCAACGGCGTGGTGGACCCGGAAGGCGAGGGTGCCGACGGCCTGGATTTTCTGGAGAACCTGGCCTTCGCGGGGTTTCGCCCGTGCCTCGCCGCCGTGCTGGGCGACGAGTTTGCGGACGCCCCCGCGCGCGGCTTCTGGCGCACGAACATCGTGGCGGGCTGGAATGGGCCGCTCGTACGGACGAACCTGGCGCTGCCCATCGGCCAGGGCGTGTTCTGGCTGGCGCCGGGGTTTCCTGACGTGCCCGGCGCGCGCTTCCAGCAGTTCAACCGCTCGCCGCAGACCGGCCCGGTGCCGGTCGAGCAAAACGCGGATTTCATCGTCCTGGCCTTGCCGCTGGCCGAGCTGGGGTTGCGCGGCGACGAAGTCATCCGCCTCGGCGCCGTGGTCGGCGGTGGCGGGTTCGACCCCCGGCCCGACCGGCAAACGCGCGAGCTGGATTCCGCTTTTCTCGGCGCGCGCCTGGCGGGCCGGGGCCAGGAAACAGTCGTGCTCGAACCGCTCGCCGTGCGGCTGGGCGACGCGCTCGACCCGGACGCTGACACCGACGGCGACGGCCTGAGCAACGCCGCCGAACTGGCGGCGGGCACAGACCCGCGCGATCCGGCGTCGGTGTTGCGGCTGGAGGTGCGTCGGGCCGCGGTGGCGTCGCTCGAGTTGGCGTGGGCGGCGGTGCCGGGGCGCACGTATGCCCTCGAGGTGAGTGCTTCCCCGGCCGGCCCATTCACCGAGGTGCCCGACCCGAGCCTGCCGCGCCGGGCCACCGGCCCGTGGGAAACCTGGCGCCTGCCCGCGCCGGGCGAAGACGGCCCGCGCTTTTACCGGCTGAAGGTGCTGCCCTGACGGGGCGTCCGGTTCGCCCGCCTGAATTTCTCCCGCCTGCCCGGCGAACCGGGTGTATTTCACACTCACACCGCTGCCTCGAGGTCGCCGGGTTTTCGCGGTCGTTTGCGGTGTGCCGGTGTCAGGGCCGAGTGCCCACCGGCGCACCCGTCGGGCGGGGTTTCGTGCAGGCGTGTGCAGTATCCGGATTACCCGCTGCGCTGTGCCGGCGCGGGGGTGGGCGGCGCGGCCGGAGCGGGGGAGTTCTCCGCGACCGGCTCGACCACGGCCTCGCGCGCGCTGAAGCCCACGATGCGCACCCGGGCGCCCTTTTCGATCAGGTCGCCCTGCGTGATGACGTCCAGGACCTCCTCGCCAAACTGGGCCTTGCCACCGGGGTGAAGCGCCACCAGTGCCACGCCCTCGCGGCCCAGCAGGCGGGCGCGGTGCTCGGCGTTTTGCCGCACGCTTTCCATGCCGCTGGCGGCGCGCGAAACCAGGATGCCGTAGAGCCGGGTCTGGGGCAGGAACCGGCCCAGCACGAGTACCACCACCACCGTGCCCAGGGCGGCGTAGAGCAGGTCCCGCAGCGGCGCCTGCAATTGCGGCAGGGTGGGCAGCGCGGGCATGCCGGGGTAGTGGTCCACCATTGCCATGACCACCGTGACGAGCATGAGCACCGCGCCGGTCAGCCCCAGCGCGAATGTGCCGGGGAACAAGAACAGTTCGAGGATGACCAGCACCAGGCCCAGCACGAACAGGAGCGGCCATTCCAGCCCGGAGAGTCCGGCGATGTAGCTGCCCAGGAAGTACAGGGCGATGGCCGCCAGGCCCACGATGCCCGGGAGCCCGAAGCCGGGCGTCTTGAGTTCGAGGTAAATGCCGGCGGCGCCGAGGATCAGCCACAGCCAGTTGAGGGAGTTGATCCAGAACGCCAGTTGCTCCGCGCCGGTGGGTTCGATGCGCGTAACCCGGGCGTCGGCGAAGCCGAGTTTTTTGAGCAGGGCCGGCAGGTCCTCGACCGTGCCCGAGGACAGCAGCGACCGGGGCGGGTCGCCGTAGGTCCGCGCCGCCTCGGTGTCGGTGAGGGTGAGAATCTCGCCTTTGCGGTTGATGACCTGGCCGTCAATGATGACCTCGCGGTTGCGGTCAATCATGGCCTCGATGACCTCGAGGTTGTAGCCGTGTTTCTCGGCCTGGCTGCGCACCAGGGCGCGGATGGCCGAGTTCATCTTGGCCTCCATCGTGGTCGGCATGTCCTGCACGCCGCCGCCGGGGATCATGAGGAGGGGCGCGGCGGCGCCGATCACGCTCTGCGGGACCATGTAGATTTGCTCGGTGGCCACGGCGATGAAGGCGCCCGCCGAGAAGGCGCGATCGTTGACCAGCGTGACCTTGCGCCCGCGGAACTGGCCCAGGATGCGGATGATTTCCTCGGTCACGTCCACGCGGCCGCCGTCGGTCCGCATGTCCAACACCAGCAGATCGGCCCGGGCCTCCAGGGCCTCTTTGACCCCGCGGCGCACCAGGTAGGTCAGCGGCGGCATGATGTCCTCGCGGATGGGCAGGACATACACCCGCCGCGCCGGTGCCGCAGCTTCCTCCGCGGCGCTGTGTGCGGCCGGGGAAGCCACCAGGCCCGTCAGCAGCAGGGAAAACCACCAGCCTGGCATTGTCATGGCCAAACCCTACCGCGCCCGGCGCGCCCGGGCAAGGCGCGCGCCGCGGCTTCAGGCCGGTCCCTGGCGCACCACCACCACCGGACAGGGCGCGTGGCGCAGGATGCGCTCGGCCGTGCTGCCCAGCAGAATGTGCTTCAGGCCGGTGAACCCCCGCGTGCCGGCCACGATGAGGTCCACCGCCTCGCGCCGGGCCAGTTCGGCCACCTCGTTCCAGGGCACGCCGGTCAACAAACGGCCGCTGACCCGCAACCCGGCGGCGCGCAGCCCGGCCACGGCCTTGTCGAGCTGCTGTTGGGCGCTTTGCCGGGCGTTGTCCTCGAAGGCCCGGGTGTCAATCTCGGCCAGGTTCGGGTCCACAAACGGCCGCTCGGCCACGTGCGCCAGGATCAACTCGGCCTCGAACCGCGCGACCATGGCCTGCGCATAGGCCAGCGCCTCGCGCGACGGCTCGGAAAAATCCGTGGGCATGAGCACGCGCCGCAACACGAAGCCCGGCTCGGGCCCGCCGGCCACGGCCGCGGCCTCGGTCGGCGCTGCGGGCCGCCGCACCACCCAGACCGGACAGGGCGCGTGGCGCACCACCCGCTCGGCGGTGCTGCCCAGCAGCACGTGTTTGAGTCCGGTGAACCCGTGCGTGGTCACCACCACCAGGTCCGCCGCCGCCGCGCGCGCCGCCTCGGCGATTTCCAGAAACGGCCGCCCCACCCGCAAGCGGGCCTCGGCGGTGAGGCCGCGGGCTTTGAGGTCGTTGACCAACTCCTCCAGCCGCCGCCGCGCGCCCTGGTGGAGGCCGGCCTCGACTTCGCCGGACAGGACGGGGGCATAGCCCAGGTCGGTGGGGTAGGCGATGGGCTCGGCCACGTGCAAGAGGTGCAGCGTGGCGTTGCCCAGTCGCGCCAGGGCCTCGGCGGTGGGCAGGGCCTGGAAGCTGTGCGCCGAGAGGTCCAGCGGCAGCAAAATCCGGCGCGGCGGAAACTGGGCCCGGGCCGACCCGGGCGGGGGCGCGGCGGCGGGCGCGGGGTTCGGATTCGAGTTCATGGCTGGCCAGGTGGTTTCCGCGGCAACCATACCGACGGCGCGCGGTTTCTCAACCTCCATCGCCATCGAGGCGGTGGTCCGTTCCGGGCATGGCAACTGCTAAGCAAAACCCAGTCCGGGGACGCCGCCAAAACCAAGGTCGCCCCGAAATCCGTGATGACGCCATCGCCTGCTTCGCCGCACTCCGCCGCGCCCGGCCGGGGCCTGCACCGTTACTCGGCCCGGCGCATGACCAAGCCCGTCACCTTCATCGTGTTCGCTCCGGGGGCCCGCCAGGTCAGCCTGGTGGGCGACTTCAACGATTGGCAGCCGGATGCCCACCCCATGCAACGGCAGCCCGATGGGGCCTGGATTCTCCAGGTGCCGCTGCACCACGGCCATCACCTGTACCGCTTTTGGGTGGACGGCCGCCCGGTGCTCGACCCCCGCGCCCAGGGCGTGGCCCGGGATGCCCGCAACGAGCCGGCCTCCGTGCGGGCGGTCAGTTGAATCGGCCGCCGCCGGCCGCGCTCAACCCGGCGCGGTTTCGCCGTTCTTGCCGGACCGGTGCGCGCGGAAGAAGTCGAGCAACAGCCGCCGGCAATCCTCCAGCCGCACGCCGCCGGTGACCTGGCAGCGGTGGTTGGCGGCGGACCACTGGAGGAGATTGAGCGCGCCGCCGGCCGCGCCTGCCTTGGAGTCCGGCGCGCCGAAGACCACCCGCCCGACACGCGCCTGGACGATGGCCCCGGCACACATCGGGCAGGGTTCCTTGGTCACGTAGAGCGTGCAGGCGTTCAAGCGCCAGTCCCCCAGCGCCGCCTGGGCCTGGGTCAGCGCCAGCATCTCGGCGTGGGCCGTGGCGTCTTTGAGCAGCTCGACCTGGTTGTGGGCGCGCGCGATCACCCGGCCGGCATGAGTAATGACCGCGCCGACCGGCACCTCGGCCGCGGCCGCTGCCCGTCGGGCTTCGCGCAACGCCTCGGCCATGAAGTGCGCGTCGCTGTGCAGATCAATCACCGGCTCCACGGCCGCAGCGTCTGCCGGCGCCGCCTCGGAAGGCCGGTGCTCGCTCGGCGTGGCGGCAGCAACGAGAGGCGTGATTTCCGGCGCGGCCGGCGGTCCCGGGAGTTGGTCCGTCGCGGCGGGCCGGCGCTTGCGGGTTTCCTCCACCCGCCACTTGCGGCGACCGTCGGCGTGCACGTGGCAGTGCGCGGCGAAGAAGCCGCCGCGGTGCCGCCAGAACAGCGGCCAGATCATCTCGCGGTCGGTGGGCGGCAGCGGCAGGTCCGCCAGCGCGGCGCGGGCGAAGAAGGCAAAACGCCCCTCGGGGCCTGGCGGGGGCAGGTGGTCGAGGCGGGGTTTGACCTCGAAGAGGAACATCAACCAGTGGGCCTGGCCTTCGTAGCCGTGTTCGCTCACCAGGCCGGCGAGGTGCAGGTCGGCCGGCGTGAGTTCGAGGCCGATTTCCTCGCGGGCCTCGCGGCAGGCGCAGGCGTAGGGCGACTCGCCCGCGGCGGTGTGGAGCTTGCCGCCGCAAGGGCTCCAGAGGCCGCGGTTGGGCTCGCGCGCGCGCTCGAGCAGCAGGACCTCGCCGCGGCGGTTGAAGCAGTACAGCAGCGTGGCGATGTGGTAGGGCAGGCCCATGCGGGCTCAGAGGCCGGTCCGGGCCGCCTCGCGGGCCCAGGCGTCGGCCTCGAGGAGTTGTTCGAGGGTGGGATGCTCGATCACCGCGTGGCGGTCCATCACGCGGGCCACGGTTTCGGTGATGGCCGGGAAGTTGAGGCGGCCCTGGCAGAAGGCCTCGACCGCCACCTCGTTGGCGGCGTTGAGCACGGCGGGCAGCGTGCCGCCCACCAGCCCGGCCCGCCGGGCCAGGCGCAGGGCGGGGAAACGGTCCTCGTCCGGCGCTTCGAAGGTCAGTTGGCCGATGCGGGCGAAATCGGTCTGCACGCGCTCACTGGGCACGCGCTCGGGGTAGGTCAAGGCGCACTGGATGGGCAGGCACATGTCGGGGGTCGAGAGTTGGGCCAGGAGCGAGCCATCCACGAACTCGACCATCGAGTGCACCACGCTCTGGGGGTGCACCAGCACGCCCACCCGCGGCATGTCCACGTCGAAGAGCCAGCGCGCCTCGATCATCTCCAGGCCCTTGTTGAAGAGCGTGGCCGAGTCAATGGTGATCTTGCGGCCCATGACCCAGGACGGATGCGCCAGGGCGCGCTCGACCGTGATGGCGGCAAACTCCGCCCTGGGCGTCTGGCGAAACGGTCCGCCCGAAGCGGTCAACCACAGCCGGCGCACCGAGGCCGACGGCCGGCCGTCCAGGCACTGGAAAATGGCCGAGTGCTCGCTGTCCACCGGCAGCACCCGCACGCCGTGGCGGCGCGCCTCGGCCATGACGATCTCCCCGGCCAGGACCAGGATTTCCTTCGAGGCCACGGCGATGTCCTTGCCGGCGCGGATGGCTGCCAACGCCGGAGCCAGGCCGGCCGTGCCCACGATGGCAATGAGCACGATGTCCGCCGCGGGCAGCGTGGCCAGACGCACGAGCCCTTCCGGGCCGGCAAACACCTCCGGGCGCGGGCCCACCGCGCGGGCCAGTGCGGCGGCGCACGCGGGGTCGCTCAGGCAAACCGCCTCGGGTTGGAAGCGCTGGATTTGCTCGAGCAACCGGCCGACGTTTCGGCCCGCGGCCAGCCCCACCAGCCGGAGGCGGTCGGGCAGGTCGCCCACCACCTTGAGGGTGCTGGTGCCGATCGAGCCGGTGCTGCCGAGCAGGACGACGTTTTTCATGCAGCCAAGTGCGGCGTGCGCCCGCGGACGACCGGTTCCCGGGCCGGGCGTTTCAGGCCGGCCGCGTCAGCACGTGCCGCAAATATAGGTACATCAGCGGGGCGTTGAACAGAATGCTGTCCAGCAGGTCCAGGATGCCGCCGATGCCGGGGAAAAGCCGGCCCGAGTCCTTGACGCCCGCCTCGCGTTTGAACAGCGACTCGACCAGGTCGCCGATCACCGCGCCCACGGCCAGGATCAGGCCCAGTCCCACCGCGTGCCCGGGGTGCATTCCCGCCAGCCGGCCCCCGGCCAGGTGGGCCAGGAGCAGGCTTGCTCCCACCGCAAACCCCACCGCCCCGGCGAAGCCCTCCCAGGTCTTGCCCGGGCTGATGTGCGGCACCATTTTGTGCCGCCCGATCAGCGAGCCCACCACGTACGCGCCGGTGTCGCTGAACTTGGTCACGACCAGGAAATAGACCAGGTACCAGCGGCCCTCGATGCCCGGGAAGAAGTTGATTTTTTGGATGAAGTTCAAGAGCCAGGGCACGTACATCAGGCCGAAGAGCGTCGTCGAAATGGCCAGCAGGCCGGCGGACTGGTGCCGGGCCACAAACCGCCACAAGCACAGGCCCAGCACGAACACCACCAGGATGCCGGTCTCGAAGTCGTTGGCCTTGGCCGGCAGGCGCGGCGCGCCGATCAAGCCCGAGAGGTACACAAACGTGCTCCCGATCAACAGCCAGCCGGCCAGCAGCCCCCAGCCGCGAAAACACTCCAGCCCCCGCTGCCGGACCAGGCCGTAAAACTCCCACAACCCCAGCCCGGCCAGCACCAGCAGGATGCCGGCAAAACAAATGCCCGCCATCACCGGGTGCGGCGCGAAAAGCGCCCCCGCCGTGACCGACCACAGCAAGAGCGAGCTGGCCAGGCGGCGGCGGAACACGACGGCCCGGCTCGGCGCGGCGGGCGGGGTGGGGGCGGTGTCGGCGGCCATGTGGAGCGGGGATTTAGCCGGGCGGGCGGGGAAAGTCGAGCCGGGGCTGCGCCAGGGCGGGGCGTCGGGCGTGACAAGGCGCGGGCGGAACCCGCGTGGGGTGGGCGCCACTTGGTAGGGCGCCGGTGCCCCAGCGCCGCCCAGGGCTCGACTGGCGTGAAGTGGCCAAAGCACACGGCGAGGGCGGTCACGGGCTGCGTGCGTGTGTCCGGCGCGGCGGCGGGCGGGATTTTACGGCCGGGCGGAGATTTCGAGCATCCGCTCGATGGGGCGGCGGGCGCGTTCGAGGAGGTCCGGCGGCAACTCGATGCGAGGCTGGAGCCGCACCATGCAGTCGCGGAGTTTTTCGAGCGTGTTCAGCTTCATGTACCGGCACTCGCTGCACCGGCAGTTGTCCGCCGGCATCCGCATCACGTCATAGACCGGCGTGCAGATGAATTCCTTGCCCGGGCATTCCTTTTGCATCCGGTGGATGATGCCCGACTCGGTCACCACGATGAAGCGCCGCACGGGGCTGCGTTTGCAGTAGGCCACCATTTGCTCGGTCGAGCAGACGGCGTCGGCCAGCTCGCGGACCTCGCGCAGGCTCTCCGGGTGCACCACCACCGGGGCGTCGGGGTAGCGCTGCCGCAGCCGCAAGATGGCGTCGCGGCGGAACTCGACGTGGGCATAGCAGTTGCCCCGCCACAGGGTCATGGGCCGCCCGGTGCGTTCCATGACCCACTGGCCGAGGTTTTCGTCCGGCACGAAGAGCAGGTCGCGCTCCGCGGGGGCGGCGCGGACGATTTTCTCGGCGTTGCCGCTGGTGCAGATCACGTCGCTGAGCGCCTTCACCGCGGCCGAGCAGTTGATGTAGGCGATGGTGTAGAAGTTGGGGTTGGTGGCCTGGAGCGCGGCGAGCTGTTCGGCCGGGCAACTTTCCTCGAGCGAACAGCCGGCGTCCTTGTCCGGGAGCACGACCAGCTTGTCCGGGTTCAGAATCTTGGCCGTCTCGGCCATGAAGTGGACGCCGCAGAACACGATCACGTCGGCCCGGGTGCGGGCGGCCTGCTGGGCCAGGCCGAGCGAGTCGCCCACGTAATCAGCCACGTCCTGGATTTCGGGCACCTGGTAGTTGTGGGCGAGGATGACCGCGTTGAGGCGGCGGCGCAGTTCGAGGATTTCGAGCGTCAGTTCTTCCCGGCGCGCCGCGGTAAGCGTGGGTCGCGCGGCGGTCAGGGCGGAGGCGCCGCCGGGCGCCCTGTCGAGCACATCCATCACGCGGAGAACGTAGGCAGCCGCGGCCCGGGACGCAACTTTGGCGCGGCGCACGCGCACCGGCCCGAAGCGCCGGCGGGCCTTTCCATGGAAGCCGCCGTCGCGAAGCGGCTCAGGGGCGGCGCCCGCGGATGGCGGCCAGGAGCTCGGCGATGGCTTCGGCCTTGGGCCGGGCGCCGAGGTTGCCCCGGCCGTGCACGCGCACGCTCACCTGGCCGGCGGCCAGGTCGCGCGGGCCGATGACGAACATCGTGTGGACCTTGGCGCGTTCGGCGTCCTGGATTTTGCCGTTGAGTTTGTTGGCCGAGAAATCGCCCGTGGCCCGGACGAAGTGCGCGCGCAGCTCGGCCACAAGCTGCCGGGCGTAATGCACCAGGGGTTCGTCGTCGCCGAGGGTGAGCACGCGCACCTGTTCGGGCGCCAGCCAGAGCGGGAAGTTGCCGGCGTAATGCTCGATCAAGAAGCCGATGAACCGCTCGTGCGTGCCCAGCGGGGCGCGGTGGATGCACAGCGGCGTTTTCTCGGTGTTGTCGCGGTCGCGATAGACCAGCCCGAAACGCGCCGGCACGGCGAAATCCACCTGGTTGGTCGCCAGGGTGAATTCGCGCCCGATGACGCTCCAGACCTGCACGTCAATCTTGGGGCCGTAGAACGCGGCCTCGTTGGGCACCTCGACGTAATTGATGCCCGAGTCCTGCAGGACGCGGCGCACCATGTCCTCGGTCTTTTTCCAGAGCTCGGGTTCGTTGACGTACTTCTTGCCCAGGCCCTCGGGGGCGTGGGTGCTGAAGCGCATGACGTACCGCTCAATGCCGAAGATTTTGAAGTACTTCAGGTACATCTGGTTCACCGCGTTGAACTCCTCGGCGAACTGCTCCTCGGTGCAATAGATGTGCGCGTCGTTCATGTTGAGCGAGCGCACGCGCATCAGGCCGAACAGTTCGCCGGACTGCTCGTAGCGGTAGCAGGTGCCGTATTCGGCCAGGCGCAGGGGCAGGTCGCGGTAGCTGCGCGGCTGGGCGGCGAAGATGCGGTGGTGGTGCGGGCAGTTCATCGCCTTGAGGTAGTAGCGGTCGGGTTCGGCGGCCGCGCCCGGGGCCCGCTCCGCCGCCGGCCGGTCTTCGCGCAGTTCCATCGGCGGGAACATGCTCTCGGCGTAGTAGGGCAGATGACCGCTGGTCCGGTACATTTTCTCGCGGGCCAGGTGCGGGGTTTTCACGCGGAGATAACCGGCCTGGAATTCGGTTTCCTTGGCGAGCTTCTCGAGTTCCTCGCACAGCACGGCGCCCGCCGGCAGCCACAGCGGCAGGCCCGAGCCGACGTACTCGGGGTCAATCACGTACAGCCCCAGCTCGGCCCCCAGCTTGCGGTGGTCGCGTTGCTTCGCCGCCTCGAGCATGGCGAAGTACGCTTCGAGCTCCTGCCTGGTTTTGAACGCGGTGCCGTAGATGCGCTGGAGCTGCGGGCCTTTTTCGTCGCCCTTGTAGTAGGCGGCGGCCACGCTGGTGAGCTTGAACGCGCCGATGTTGCCGGTGCGCGGCACGTGCGGCCCGGCGCACAGGTCAATGAAGTCGCCATTGCGGTAGTAGGAGATGGGTTCGCCTTCGGGGATTTGCCCGAGCAGGTCGAGCTTGAACTTGCTGGGTTGGCCGGGCCGTTCGCTCAGGGCGCCCAACCGGCCGCTTTGCGCGTCGCGGAGGGCCTGCTCGCGGGTGACCTCGATCCGCTCGAAGGGGTGATTGGCCCGGATTTCCTTGCGCATCTCCTCCTCGATCTTCGGGAAATCCTCCGGCGTGATCCGGTGTGAGCATTCGAGGTCGTAGTAAAAGCCGTTCTCCACCGGCGGCCCGTAGGCGAACTGGGCATCCGGCCACAGGCGCAGGATGGCCGTGGCCATCACGTGGGCGCAGGAGTGGCGCAGCCGCTCGAGTTCGGACATCCGCGCCCGCTCGTCGAGGGTTTTGCGTTCCGTTTTGGGCGATGGTTCGGTCGCTGCCATAAAAAGATGCGGGGGGCGGTCCCCGGCAGCCGGGTCGGCGGGCGTTGGCCGGACGGCCCGGACGGGAGGCGGCCGCGGCGGCAAATAAAAACGCCCCGGACCGCGACAGTCAGAGGCGTGGGCGTCACCAGCGGCCGGCCGGGACGCTACCGCGTCGTAGTGGTGTTGTACCCCGCGTTTTCCACGCCCGCAGGCTAGGGCGGAGCCGCTCACTTGGCAACGGGTTTCCGCGCGCCGCGCGCCGGGCCGGTGGCTCAGCCGCGCAGGTATTCCTTGGGGAACTTCCACGGCGCGCGATACCGCGGCACGGCCAGTTCGGAGGCTTCCCGGTCGCCCACGATCCATTCGCGCGTCGGGTCGAAGCGGATCGAGCGGCCCAGCTTCAGGGCGAGCAGGCTCAGCACGATCGGCACGTCCACCCGCACGTGGTAAAAGACGCTGCAACCGGGTTGCTGCCGGGTCTTGATGCAGTCCAGCCACTCGCGCTCGTGCCCGGGCGAGGGCGGGATCGAGGGCGGCGGCGCCTCCTTGCCGTCGAGCCGGTTACCCTCGGCCAGCACCCGGAACATGCCGTAGTTGGCGTACAGGGTGCCGTTTTCGCCCTGGAAGTAGATGCCCAGGCGGCGCTCGGGCGACTGGGCCTTCATTTGGAAGTCGTAGCTGTTGGTGAGGGTGGACATCCAGGTCAGCGTGCAGCCGGGGTATTGCCAGAGCACCTCGTGGTGATCGTAGGCGTCGCCGTCGTCGCGCAGGATGTACCGTCCCCCGACGGCGCAGGTCAGGGTGGGATAGCCCAGGTCCAGGGCCCAGACCGGCAGGTCAATGATGTGCGGCGCCATGCCGGGGGTCCAACCGCCCGAGTAGGCCAGCCAGGAGCAGTGGTGGTAGGAGTCGGCGGCCAGGAGGGGATTGAAGTCGCACCGCGGCGCCGGTCCGCACCACAGGTCCCAGTCCAACCCCTCCGGCACGGGCGTGGGCCGGGCGCGTCCGATGCCCTCGGGCGACTGGTTCATCACGTTGAAGGTGCGGACCACGCCGAGGCGGCCCAGCAGCCCGGCGCGGAGGTACTCGACGACGCGCCGGTAGTTCTCGCCGGCGTGAATCTGGGTGCCGATCTGGCTGATGACGCCGTGGCGCTGGACCGCGTTGCGCACGGCCAGGCTTTCGCCCAGGTGCAGGGTCATCGGCTTTTGCAGGTAGATGTCCTTGCCCGCCTCGCAGGCAGCGATGGCCTGGAGGGCGTGCCAGTGCGGCGGCGTGGCGATGATGACCGCGTCCACGTCCGGCCGGGCCAGCAGCTCGCGGAAGTCGTGGTAGGGTCGGCAGGTGTCCTTGAATTGCGCCACGACACTGTCCCGGCGCTGCGCCCAGACGTCGCAGGCGGCGGTCACCACCACGTCCGGGTACTGGGCGCAGTTGTTCAGGTTGGCGCGGCCCATGCCGCCGCAGCCGATGAGTCCGAGGTGGATTTTGCTGTTCGGCCCCGGGGGCAGGCGCGGCACGGAGCGGGGCGCCGGTCGGGCGGCGGCGGCCGTGGCAGCCAGGGCGGTCGCGGCGGTGGTGCGTTGCAGGAAATCCCGGCGCGTGAGCCGGGTCCGGGGCAGGGAAGGGGACCTCGGGTTCATGCGGCGAGTTGAACCCGGTCCGCCCGGGCGGGCAAGCCCGCTCGCAAGGAGGCACCGCGGGGGGCGCGTCGGGCCGACCCGGCTCAGCGCGTCTGGGCGAAGAGCATGAGCACGCGCGGCCCCTTGTCGGTCTGGAGCTGGAATTGCTCCTCCTGAAAGCCGTGCGGCACGGCCAGGCCGTCGCAGGTTTTGTCGTAGGTGGGCTGGCCGTCCACCAGGAGCATGTAATGGTGGGTGCGGTTGCCGGGGATGTGGTGGATGGTCACGTGCCAGGCGTCCAGTCGGCCGTCGCGGATCAGCGGCACGGGTTTCCAGTGGGTGAACGAGCCGACCACTTCGACCCGTTCGGGTTCCTTGGTCTGGCCGTCGGGCAGCCGGTAGCGAAAGACCTTGCTGTAGGTCTGGCCCCGGTTCTGGTTGCCCGGCGCGGGCGGGCGCGGCCCGGCCGGTGGCTCGGGCACCATCGGTCCACCCACGCGTGCGGGGGGCTTACGCGAATCCAACAAACTGCGCAGATATCCAATCATGTCGGCTCGGAATTCCATCCCCGCGTCGCGGCGAACCCGGCGGCTGCCGCCCGGCAGGGGAGGGCAGAGCGTAACGGTTGGCCGGGGGACTGCAACCGGGGAGCGCGCACGGACGTACATTTTTTTCGCGTACGGGTTGGCGACCGGGCGACGACCGGGGCCGCACGATTTGGCAGGGCGTTTCGCGCGGGTATAGTGCCGCCCATGTTGAGCCTGGAGCATTTGGCCGAACTGGCCGCCACGCACCGCGAGGCCCTGGGCGCGCGCGTCCGGGAATTTGAGCTGCGCGGCCGCCGCTTCGCCTTTAACTCGCGCCCGGCCATCTTGGGCGTGATCAACCTGTCCGCCGATTCCTGGTACCGCGAAAGCGTGTGCCTCACCGCCGAGCGCGCCGTCCAGCGTGGCCGCGTGTTGGTCGCCCAGGGGGCCGATCTGGTGGACGTGGGCGCCGAGTCCACCCTGGCCCACGCGGCTCGGGCTGACGAGGCGGTTCAGAACAGTCGCCTCCTGCCCGTGGTGCGCGAACTGGCCGCCGCCGGCGTGCTGGTGTCTGTGGAGACCTACCAGCCGGCGGTCGCCCGTGCCTGCCTGGAGGCCGGCGCCGCGGTGTTGAACCTCACCGGCACGGCCGGGGCCGAGGAAATGTTCCGCCGGGTGGCCGACCACGACGCGGCGGTCATCTTGTGTTACGTCCAGGGCGAACACGTGCGGGCGGTGGGCGATTTTGATTTCGGCGCCGACCCGGTGGGCCTGATGGAGGACTACTTCGCCCGGCAGATCGAAACCGCCACGCGGTGCGGGGTGGAGAAAATCCTCGTGGACCCCGGGCTGGGTTTTTACTACCGGAACCTTCAGGACAGCGCCGTGCGGGTGCGGCACCAGATGCGCGTGTTTTTGAACACCTTTCGGCTGCGCCGGCTGGGGTTCCCGGTCTGCCACGCCCTGCCGCACGCCTTCGAGTACTTCGGCGAGGAGGTGCGGTGCGCCGAACCGTTCTTCGCCGTGCTGGCGGCGCTGGGCCGCACCGACTTGTTTCGCACGCACGAAGTGCCGCGCATCCGGGCCGTGCTCGACACGCTGGCAGTGTACTGAACTTTGGCGCGCTACGAGGGCCAACCTCCACCGGCCGCCGCCGACACGGGCAAGTTCTCGCCCGCGGACCGTTCAGGCCCGTTGGGGGAACACGTGGTAAAGCAGCCAGTAAATCAGCACACCGGTCACGCTCACGTACAGCCACAGCGGCCAGGTCCAACGGGCGATGCGGCGGTGCTGCTCGAAGCGCCCGCGCCACGCCCGCCACAACGTGAGCAGGACCAGCGGCACGATGGCAATGGCGCCCACCAGGTGCGTGAACAGGAGGCCCAGGTAAATCGGTCGGAACCACGCCGGCTCCATGAACCGCGTGTGGCCCACCTGGGCGTGGTAAATCAGGTACGAGGTCAGAAAGGCCAGCGAGGTGACACAAGCGGCCAACATGCAGTTGCGGTGCGCCACGCGCTGCTGGCGGCGGATGCAGACGTAGCCCGCCAGCAAGAGCAGCGTGCTCGTGGTGTTCAGGGCTGCGTTCAGGGCCGGTAGGTCGGTCAGGCTCATGGCGTGTCGCGCGCAGGCCAAGGTGCTTCGGCCGCCAGTTTCGGCAAGTCCACCAGCACGGCTTCCAGAGCGGCCGGGTCCTCGCCGTCGTAACTGGCGCGCACCCGTCCCCGGGCGTCCACCAACACCACGCGCGTGCTGTGGATGAACAGGTCCTCGGGCCGCGCGCGGGCCGGGTCCGGATTTTCCCCCACAGCGAGGAGCAGTTGGCGCGTGGCCAGGGTGTACAGTTCCACCTGCGGGCCGGTCAGGAAGTGCCAGCGCCGGGTGTCCGCGCCGAAGGCCGCGGCGTAGCGACGCAGCACCTCCGGGGTGTCGAAAGCCGGGTCGGCGGTGAGCGTGACGAAGCAGAGGTCGGCCGCATCCGGCAGGCGTTTTTGGAGCGCGGCCAGATTGCGCGTCATCCGCACGCACGGGCCGGGGCAGCGGGTGAAGATGACGCACGCCAGCCAGGGACGGCCCCGCAGCGTCTCGGCGGTGACGACTGCTCCGGCCTGGTTGATGAGCGTGAAGCCGGTCACCTGGCTCAACACCGGCAGCGGCGGACCGGCCGGGCGGGGCGCCGGCGCGAGCCGCGAGTAGGCGAAGGCGCCGAGCACCAGGCCCACGGCCAGGCCCAGCCCGCTCCAGACCAGCCACTCGAGTTTTGGCGGCGGCGGTTGATTCATCAAAGCCCGCAGCATGCCGCAGGTCGGGCCGTGAGACAACGCCCACAGAAGGTTGGCCGCCACCGGCGGCGCATTTCATTTTCTGACCACGGGTCGCCGGGGGGCGCTGCGCGTAGCGCAGACTTCCAAGTCTGCCGTACCGCGGATTTCCAATCCGCCAACGCGGCGAACTCCCGGACAGTCACGACCGGTCTGGGCCCGCCGACTGGAAGTCGGCGATACGGCAGGTTGGGAAACCTGCGCTACGCCGGGGATGACCGCCGGCCATAAACTGAAATGCGCCCCGCGACCGGGGCGGGAGTGGCTTCAGCCAAACCGCCGCCGCAACCGCCAGGCGTCGTAGGTCAGGCGCTGGGCGGAGTTCATCCGGGCAAAGTCCGGCGCGCCGTCCGGTCGCACGGGCCAGGCGGGAGCGGATTCGGGGGCGGACGGAGCAACGGTCGGCGCGGTTCCGGAGGGCGGTCGAGGAGTTTGGACTTCCGCGGGCGGAGTTGCGGGGCGCGGAGCGGCCAGGGGGTTGTGACGGATTTCGACCGTGGACCGCGTCGAGCCGCCGCCGTAGCTCATGGCCGGGTCGGTCAGCTCGAGGTCTTTTTCCAACGGCCGGTGTGGTTTGATGCCCTTGGCCTGGAGGACGCCGTGGTAGGCGCGCACGGCTTCTTCGGGCGTGAGGCGGCCGTCGGTGATGAGCCGGAGCATCTCGATGAAAGCGAGCTGGTGCTCGGCGTGGTTGATCTTGCGGCCGAACAGAGCCACGCGCGCGCCGTATTTCTGCGCGTCGTGGATGAGTTTGAAGGCGTCGTACGTGGTGCCGGCGCTGCCACCCAGGATGCCCACGACCATGTTGGGGTCGTACTGGCAAAGCTCCTCGAGCGCGCGCGGGCCGTGATAGACGATTTTGAGGAAGAGCGGTCGGCCGGCCTCGGGCACGCCGGCCAGCGTGCGCAGGATGTTGTCATTGATGAATTCGCCCAGTTTCTCGGGCGGGATGCCGCTGTCCACGTTCGGGTCGAACACCTCGAGGAAGTGCCGGAACCGCTTGCGCTCGGCCTCTTCGCGGAAGGCCTTGTAGGCCTCGAGGGTGCGACGGTCCTGCTCGACGTCGTTGACCCAGGTGACGCTGTACAAGCCGAGGTTGGCGCCGGGGAACTCCTCGGTGGAGCGGTCGCACTCGACGCGTCCGCACTGGATGTGGTCAATGCTGGCGCTGCGAAAGGGCTGCGCCGGCTCGCGGGTGTAGCTGCCGTGGCGGGCGGCCCAGACGTCGGTGGTGTCGTTGGCGCGCGCAGCGGGGGTGACGGGGGAATCGCGGAACAACCCTTCCCGGATGGTCAGCAGGTCGTTCACGTAGGCGGACATGAGCATGATGTCCACCAGGCCCTGGTGCACCACCTCGCGGATGATGTCCAAGAACTCGGGCAGGTTGCGGTAGCCGAACTCCTCGCGGGTCCACACCTCGGGCGAGAACTGGGCGGGCCGGGCGCCGCGCGCGGAGAGGTAGGTGCGCGGGCCGGGCGCGCGCACGCCGAAGGCCATGTCCGCGTCCTTCGCGTCGGCGAGGATGAAGGTGCGCGTGCGCGGGTGGGCCTTGATCTCGGCCAGTTTGACGTCGAGGGATTTCATGGGGCCGCCCCCTCTGCCGCGAAGCGCACCCGGCATGAACGCCGCGGGTTGTGGTTTCGAAACCATCCGACCGTGGCGGGGCGTTCGAGCGCGTCCGCCCTGACGAACCGCGGCCCTTTGACTGCTGGTGCCGAACCGGCAGGCAACCCGGGATGACCGGGGAACGTGCTTTGCCGGCCGGCGTCCTGACCCGTCCCCGTCCCGGCGTGTTGCGGGCGTCTGTGGGCGGCGGTTTCCACTTTCGGGTTTCTTGGGGCGTTGGGGCTCACTTCATCTGGGCCATGATCTGGTCGGTCACGGCCTGCACCACCGCCTCGGCCTCGGGGTCGAAGCCCGCGCCGGCGTCGGCCCGGGCGGGCACCTGGCAGGTGACGCCGGGGCGCCACTCCTCGTTGTCGCACAGCTCGCATTCCTTGAGGCCGTAGCGCGGGTCCACGTAGCCCAGGCTTTGCTTGATCTGGAGCAGCTCGCGGAGTTGCTGGGGGGTGAAGGTGTTGGGTTTGACGCCCAGTTGGGTGGTGACCAGAAGGGTGCGGCAGTAGGCCTCGATGATCTCCATGCGCCAGTAGGCCTCTTCGAGGTTGTTGTGGCTCCAGGTCACCACGCCGTGGTTGGCCATGAGGATGGTGTTGTGCTGGTCCACCAGGTCGGCCACCAGCTTGCCCATCTCGGGCGTGCCGGGCGTGCGGTACGGCGCCACGGCCACGGCGCAGAAGACCTCGTACTCGGGCAACATGCAGGTGGGCGGGGCCATGCCGGCCACGGCGAAGCCGGTGGCGTAAGGCGGGTGCGCGTGGCACGTGGCCACGGCCTTGGGCTGGCGCTGCATGATCTGCAGGTGCATGAGGATTTCGCTGGTGCGCTTGCGCGTGCCCAGGAGCTGGTTGCCCTCGAAGTCCACCAGACACATGTCCTCCGGCTTGAGCGCGCCCTTGCTGACCAGCGTGGGGGTGCAAAGGGCGATGTCCTCGCCCACGCGGATGGCCATGTTGCCGCCGTTGCCGTCCACGTAGGCGCGCAGCCACAGGCGCCGACCCATCTCGCAAATCTGCTGCTTGAGTTCGAGGGCTTGCGGCGAGTGGAAAAAGGCCTCGAGCTCGGCGCGCGGGGATTTGGAAGTGAGCGGCCGGGCGGGGGCGCTCGGCGGGCCGCCGCGGGCGAGCGACGCGGCGGCGGCCGGGCGCGCCGCGCCGCGGCCGGATTCGAGCACGTCGCGGATCAAATCGCGGGCCGAAGGGGTCAGCAGCGCATCGGCCGGGATCGAGTTCAGGTCTCCGCCCCGGCGGAGCAGGTCTTCAACGTCGCGGGCACTGATGACTTTTTTCATGGCGGGAAAGGGCGAAAGGTGGCGAAGGGCAGCGCGGGGGCGACACTTGCGGGCGACGGGCCACGGCGTGGGAAAATCGTCGGCCCGGGGGCCGGGAGGGCCCCGCTTTGCGAGTTGCGGCCAGATTCAGGGGCGCACGCGCGCGCCGGCGTCAGGCCGTTTGCGGGGAGGGCTGCAACAACTCGACACGCACCACGTGCAGCGGCGAAGCGTGAACGATTTTTTCCGGAACACCGGTTTCCGCATCGGGTGCCAGGGCAATCTCGAGGGTGTGCTTGGTGATCATCAAAAAATCCCGGTGCGGAATGTCGAAGCTTCGGCCGTCCGTAAACACGATCCGAAACGGGACAAAGGGCTGCTGATCGCGCAGGGCTTTGAGGTCTTCCGGACGCATAATGCAGGGGACCATGCGCCAGGGCTGGCCCGGACGGCAAGACGGTTGTTTTGGCGCTTGCACGTGCGCGGGAGTTGCGGGGCGGCGGCTGGGTCATGGTGGGAAAGGCGAGTAGAAGACCGCGTCAATGAGCGCGGTGTTGATGGCGTCCACCGGCGTGGGCCGGTCAAAGGGTTGGGCGGCTTCGCGGCCCTCGACGTAGCCGATCACGTCGCCCACGCCCCCGCCCAGGTTGTCATAGACCACCAGGCTGGGGTCCTTGCCGAGGGTGATGGGCCGCTCGCCGTCGCGCGGGAAATGGTCGCGCGTGAACGGGCTGACCAATAGCCAGCGCCCGCCGGCAAACGCCGGGATGGTGCGGTTGAGCGTCACGCGGCCGATGACGGTGCCCAGTTTCATGGCTGACGTGCCGGCGCCGGAGTGATTGCCGGCGGAGGAGGGGGATGGCCGCCCGCGGCGTCTTCGAGCGCGTTGGTGCCGGGCGTCACTTCGTCCACGATGCCGATGATCATCCAGCGGGCGGGGCTTTTGTCGTCGCCCACCGCGCGGCGCGCGGCCAGGCCGTCGCTGGACAAGATCACCCGCTGGTGGAGGCCGGCGCCGAGGGCGTCGAGGGCGACCAGGGGCGCGGCCTCCGGCTGACCCTCGCGGCCGATGGGCTGGCAGAGGATCAGCCGCCAGCCCGCGAAGCTGGGGTGCTTCCGGGTGGCGGTGACGTGACCTTCGACGCGGGCGAGCAACATGGAAGCGAGGAGTGGGAAGTGAGGAGTGGGAAGCGGGAATTATCCGGGCCCGGCACAGGGACCGGCTATGGCTTTTGTGTACCCGCTGAGCAGCCGTGCGACCTCCTCGTAGCCGACGAGCAACGCCGAGGGATCGGCGTAGCCCAAGTCCCGGGCGAGAATCAGGTAGTAGTGAACCTCTTCGAGTGAGCCGCGTGCGATGTTCATGTACCGGGCCTTGTCGGATGCGCCCCGTTTGACAAAGCCTTCGGCGATGTTGGCCGGCACCGACACCGCCGCCCGGCGCAGTTGCGAGGTCAGCCCGTAGAGTACCACCGCCGGGAAGTTTTGGGTTACCTGGTAGATTTTCAGGACGAGTTCGTGGGCTTTACGCCAAACCAAGAGGTCTTCGAAACTCCTGGCCGGACCGGTCCACGGCCTGTCTTGCTCGCTGGCGGCCTCGCTTCTCACTTCTTGCTCCTCGCTCCTCAGAAAATCCTCAAATTGTCCACCATCACGCAGCGGCGCACGCGGGTGAAGGTGCGGGGGTTGCAGATGCCCTCGCCGGTGGTGGTGGCGATCGAGAAGTTGGCGTAGCCCTCGCCGCCCTTGCCCAGACCGGCCATGCAGGAGCCGTTTTTCACGAAGAGCGTGGTCTCCAGCGCCCGCGCCATGGCGGTCATGTGCGCCACGTTGTGGGAATGGATCATGGCCGAGTGCCGGTAGCCGTGCTCGGCCCGCTTGGCCAGGGCGATGCCTTCCTCGACGGATTTGACGCGCACGATCGGCAGGAAGGGCATCATCTGCTCCTCCTCGACAAACAGGTGGTCGGCGGGCGTCTCGGCAAAGAGCAGTTGCGTCCCCGCCGGAATAGTGGCGCCGGCGGCGGCGGCCAGCACGGCCGGGTCTTTGCCGATGAAGTCGCGGTTGACCACCGGGTGCGGGCAGCCCGCGCCCTGGCCCGGCGGGAAGACGAAGGCGGCCTTGGTGAGGCGCTCGACCTGGGCGGGGTTGAGCCGGTGGGCCCCGTGTTTTTCGAGGGCGGCCAGGAAGGGTTGGAAGACCGCGTCGAGCACGAACACCTCCTTTTCGCCGATGCACAGGAGGTTGTTGTCGTACGAGGCGCCATAGACCACGTTGCGCGCGGCGCGGTCCAGGTCGGCGGTGTCGTCCACCAGCACGGGCGGGTTGCCGGGGCCGGCGCAGATGGCGCGCTTGCCGGTCTGCATGGCGGCCTTGACCACGCCCGGGCCGCCGGTCACGCAGAGCAAGCGGACGAACTCGTTCTTGGCGATGGCCTGGAAGGAGTCGAGGGTGGGTTGCTCGATGATGCAGGCGAGGTTTTCGATGCCCAGTTCGGCATGGATGGCCTCGTTGAAGGCACGGATGGCCGTGACCGCGCACCGCACCGCCGCCGGGTGGGCGTTGAAGACCACCGCGTTGCCCGCGGCGGCCATGCTGATGATGTTGCAGGCGGCGGTGGGGATCGAGTGGGTGCTGGGGGTGACCGCACCGATGACTCCGACCGGCGCGTACTCCTCGAGGGTGATGCCGTGGTCGCCGCTCAGGCCGTCGGGGTGCAGGAACTCGACGCCGGGGATGCCGCGCTGGGCCTGGAGTTTTTCGATCTTGTGATCGAGTCGCCCGATCTTGGTTTCCTCGAGCTCCAGCCGCGCCCAGGGCACGGCGTTGAAATCGCAGAGGCGCTTGACGATTTCGACCACCTTCACGCGCCCGGCCACGCCTTTTTCGGACAACTGCAGGTACGCCTCGTGCGCGGCGGCGCAGGCTTCGTTGGCATCTTGAAAGACGCCGAACGTCCCGCGCCGGGCCGACGAGGGCGCCCGGCCGCCGGTCGGACAGCCGCACGCGGGCGCCGTTGGCGGGGCCGGTGCGGGCGCGGGAGCAGCCGGAGGTGGAGCGGCGGGCGCGGCGGTGCCGCCCAGGCGGCTCAACACTTCGCTGACAATGTCGCGGATTAAGGCTTCGTTCACGGTGCTCATGGCTGGAGGGGACGGAAATTAGGGGGCAGAAGGCGCGGCCTGGCTGCGGCGCGCGCCCTGGCTCAGGTCGAGTTGCGGGCGCTGTAGATGACCTTTCCGAGCACGTCCACGGTGTCCACGATGCCGACGATGACCGCGTCCACGGGAGCGTCCTTGAGCCCGGGGGCCAGGCGGGCGCTGCTGCCCTGGCAGAACATGACCATTTCGCCCAGGCCGGCGCCCACGCTGTCCACGGCCACGATGGTGTTTACGCCGGGGCGGAAACGGGTGGGGTCTTTGTCGTCCACCAGCATGGGCCGGAGCAGGAGCAGCTTGCGGCCGCTCATGGCCGTGTCCTTTTTGGTGGCCACCACCGCGCCTTCGACCTTGGCGAGGAACATGGGAGAGGAGTCAGAATTGAGAGCTCAGAAGTCAGAAGGCCGGGCCGGCAGCCAGGAGTGGTGACTCCCGGCTTCTGACTGCTGACTCCCGGTTACTTTTTCTTCGGCAGTACGGCGTCCACGTCCGGATGCGGGCGCGGGATGACGTGGACGCTGACCAGTTCGCCCTGAATGGCCTTGACGGCCTGGGCGCCGGCGTCCACGGCGGCTTTGACCGCCGCCACGTCGCCCACGACCACGGCCGTGACCAGGGCGTTGCCCACCTGGGTCATCGGGCCGGCCAGTTCGACGTTGGCGGCTTTGAGCATGGCGTCGGTGCCCTCGACGAGGGCCACCAGTCCGCGGGTTTCGAGGAGTCCAATGGCTTGCGGCATAGTCGGTATCTGCGTTGTGCTTTGGGTTTGCGGAAAGTCAGGCGACGGTGCGCTCCAAATAGCGCTTCACTTCGCGGGCCACGACCAGTTCTTCGTTGGTGGGGATGACCCACACCTGCACCGGCCGGTCGGGCGGGCTGATGCGGGCTTCCCGGCCCCGCGCGGCGGCGTTTTGGGCCGGGTCCAGCGCGATGCCAAAGGCCTCGAGGCCGGCGCAAACGGCGGCGCGGATTTCCGGGCGGTTTTCGCCGATGCCGGCGGTGAAGACCAGGGCGTCCAGGCCGCCCAGTGCGACCAGGTAGGCGCCCAGCCAGCGGCGGATTTCGTGGACGAAAAAGTCCAGGGCAGCGCGGGCGCGGGGATGCCCCTGTTCGGCGGCCGCCTGGATGTCTCGGATGTCGTTCGAGACGCCGCTGATACCCTTGAGGCCGGCTTCGCGGCAGAGTTGACGTTCGACTTCGTCCAGGTTCAGGCCCAAGGTGCGCATCACCCAGGGCACGGCCATGGCGTCGAGGTCGCCCACGCGGTTGTTGTGGGGGAGGCCGGATTGCGGGCTCAAGCCGAGGCTGTTGCCGATGGCTACGCCGTTGCGGAGGCCGGTCAGGCTGGAGCTGCCGCCCAGGTGGCAGGAGATGACGCGCAGCGCGGGTTCGCGCACCGGCGTGGCGCCGCCGTTCACGTACAGGTCGCGCGCGCGAGCGGCCACATCGGGCCGGCCCAGGAGTTCGGCGGAGCGTTCGGCGATGAATTTGTGGCTGGCGCCGTGGTAGCCCCAACGGCGCACGCCGGCTTCGTGCCAGGCGGCCGGTACGCCGTAGCGTGTGGCGGCATCGGGCAACCACTGGTAAAAGGCGGTCTCGAACAGGCCGACCAGGGGCACGCCGGGCAGGCGTTGGGCGAAAAGCCGGATGCCGGAGACGTAGGGCGGGTTGTGGGCGGGGGCGATGGGATTGCAGGCTTCCATGGCCTGCAAGACCGATTCGTCCAGGCGCACGCAGCCGGTGACGCCCCGGGCCAGGACGGTTTTGAATCCCACCGCCGCCAGGTCGCCGGGGCCGGTGATGTGGCCGGCGTCCCGGAGCTGGGCCAGGCACTGCTCGAGGGCTTGCGCGTGGTCGCTGACGCGCTCCAGGCCGCCCTTGTGGAGCAGGCGCTCCCCGCCGCCGGCGAAATCGAACAGTCGCCACTTCAGCGAGGTGCTGCCGAGATTGGCGACGAGGATTTTCACGGCGCGAAGACGAGGCTGGTTAGCTCGGGGCGCAGTCACCGGGCCGGCGTGGAGGCCGGGGCGGCGGCCGGTGGCTGGCGGGGAGGCCGGTCACTGAAGCCATTTGCCCAGGCTGGCGAGGCCTTCGTGTGGCCGGGGGATGACCTGGACGCTGACGACCTGGCCGACCTGCGCGGCGGCGGCGGCGCCGGCGTCGGTGGCGGCCTTGACCGCCGCCACGTCGCCCCGGAAGAAGGAGGTGACGTAGCCGCTGCCGATTTTCTCCCAGCCGACCAGGGTGACGTTGGCGGCCTTGAGGGCGGCGTCGCTGGCTTCGAGCAGGGCGCACAGGCCCTTGGTTTCAATCATGCCGAGTGCTTGGGTGGCCATAAAACGGGTCTCGGGTTTTGGTTTCGGGTTTCCGGGGGCGGTTACTTCGCGGGTTTGGCCGGCGCGGCCTCGCCCAAGAAGGACTTGAGCAGGTCTTCGTGCGGCCGGGCGATAATGTGGGCGCTGATGAGTTCGCCCACCTTGCCGGCGGCCTTGGCGCCGGCGTCCACGGCGGCTTTGACGCTGCCGACGTCGCCTTTGCAGAGGACGGTGATCATGCCCCCGCCGATGGGGATGGTTTTGACGAGGCTGACGTTGGCGGCCTTGACCATTGCGTCGCTGGCTTCCACCGAGCCGACGTAGCCTTTGGTTTCGATCATTCCGAGTGCTTCGCTCATGGGTGTGTGGAGTTGGGAGTTGGAAGGAAAGGGTTCAGCGGATCAGTTCGCACGGGGTGTGGGGCTGGAGGTTGCAGGCGTTGCCCTCGTCAGTGTCAATGTGGACCTCGAGCTTGAAGGCGGGGTCCACGCGACAGAGCAGCTTGTCGAAGGTCACGCCGCAGGGCCCGCCCACTTTGAGCCGCATCTCGTCGCCCTGCTTGACCCCGTAAAAGGCCGCGTCGTCCGGGTGCATGTGGACATGCCGCAACGCCCGGATCACGCCCTGCTTCATCTCGAAGAAGCCGGCCGGCCCCATCAACATGCAGCCCGGGGTGTCCTTGATGTCGCCCGAGAGCCGCAACGGAATCTCGAAGCCCAGGGCGATGGCGTCGGTGTAGGCCAGCTCGACCTGGTTTAAGGTCCGGCACGGCCCCAAGATGCGCAGGTTCGAGATGACCCGGCTGCGCGGGCCGATGAGCGTGACCGTCTCCTTGGCGGCGAACTGACCTTCTTGGTAGAGCCACTTGAGGACCTGGAGTTGGTGCCCTTTTCCGAAGAGGGCCTCGACGGCCTGCTGGGTCAGGTGGCAGTGCCGGGCGCTGACGTTGACCACCAAAGGGTTGGGCGCGGTGGCCGGACGGGGCAACGGCTTGCCCAGCCGCTGGTAAACCACCTGGCGAACCAAGTGTTCAACCACCGCTCGGGGCAGAGATTGCGGCACTGCTGACATGTTCCGGGCGCGAATTGAAGCGAATCTGCGCCGGATGTCAACAAAATTCTTGCAAGTTCTTCCAGAATCTTTCACCAATTTGCCAAAATGACGCCTGAAGAGCGCCAGCAACGGCTCGAGGAATACCTGCAAAAGGTGGAGTTTGCCTCGCTCGAAGAGCTGGCCCAAGCCGTGGAAGCTTCCGTGTCCACCGTCCGACGGGACGTTACCCTCTTGGAAGCGCGCGGCACGGTCCGGCGCACGCACGGCGGGGCGCGGATTGTTAACCCGCGCAGTGACGAGTTTGTCTTCAACGCCCGCGACACGCATCAACTGGCCGAGAAGGAGGCGATCGGCCGCAGTTGCGCCGAGTTGATCCAACCCCGGCAGAGCGTGATCGTGGACGCCGGCACCACGTGCTACCACGTGGCGCGGTTTTTGGAGCCCAAGAAGCCGCAGGTGATCACCAATTCGCTGCCGGTGGCCAACCTGTTCGCCGCCTCGAGTCAGGTCGAGGTCGTCATGTCCGGCGGGGTGCTGTATCCGCGGTTGGGCGTGCTGGTGGGGCCGCTGGCCGTCGAGTCCTTCTCGAAGATGCACGCGGACGTGGCGGTGATGAGCGCGGGGGGCATCACGGCCGAGGGGCTGACCAATTCGCACGGCCTGCTGATCGAAATCCAGCGGGCGATGATGCGCGCGGCCCAGCGGGTGATTTTCTGTCTGGACCACACCAAATTGGGCCGGCGTTCCATCAGCCTGTTGAGCGGCCTGGAAGGCATTCACACACTGGTCACCGACTGGCAGGCGCCGGCCGAATGGGTGGAGATGTTTCGCGCGCGCGGCCTGGAAGTACTGGTGGCGCCCGCCCCCAACGGCGAAAAGCCGGCCTGAACTCCGCGCCCCGGAGCAAAGCTCGATGGCTGTTCGGCAATAATCGCTTCGCCCATGCCCGCCCCGCCGGTCTGGGAAGCCCGGAATTTGGAAACGAAACCCGGAAGCCGAGGAGCGAAAAAACGACCTCGGAGTGCGCGGCAGCGGGCGCGAGACCGCGCGGGGGTGGCGGGCGCGGAAAAGATTTTGCTTTTGCCGCAGAGCTTGCCCACCGTTGGCGCCATGACCAGACCGCTGGCCCTGATCTTCTACGAAGGCCTGCTGGCCGGCAACCAGTTGATCAACCGGCTGGACGCGCTCGAGTACCGGACCCAATCGGTGAGCGACCTGGGGCAACTGCACGAACTGGCCGCCCGGGAGCGGCCGCTGGTGGTTTTGCTCGAGCTGGGCGCGCTGGCCGACCGCGTTTGCGCGGCCATACGCAGTCTGCGCGCCGACCCCCTGACCGCGCACATCCCGGTCGTGGCCTTTGTGGCCAGCCAGGACCCCGACGCGGCGGCGCACGCGACGGCACTGGCGCAGAACTCCGGCGCCCGGGTGGTGGTGGGTGAAGCTGCCCTGCTGGCGCACTTGCCCGCAATTCTTGAGCAGGCCCTTCAGGTGGAATGAAGGGGCAAAACCCGGACCCGGCCGGTGCACGACGCGGGCGGGGAGGCCGGGCTCGCTGGTGGAAGGGGTGAATGCGCGCTGGTGTTTGGGCGTGGCAGGGGTGTGGTCGTGCTGCGTACCCCCGATACCCGAGCCCTCCAAAGTCGTTTCCCAAAAAACTCGTCTTCGGTAAGCTGCCGGCCATGACAAAGCGCAACCCACGATTGCCGAAATTGCCGGTCCGCCCGGAGGCCGGGCCGGTCAGTACGTTTCTCGAACATCACTACCGGCACTTCAACGCGGCCACGCTGCTCGATGCCGCCCGCGCCTACCGCCAGCAACTGGAGCAGGGCAATCACATGATGATCACGCTGGCCGGCGCCATGAGCACGGCCGAGCTGGGGTTGTCCCTGGCCGAAATGATCCGCCAGGACAAGGTCCACCTGATCTCCTGCACCGGGGCCAACCTCGAGGAGGACGTGTTCAACCTCGTGGCCCACGATTACTACGAGCGCGTGCCGCATTACCGCGAGCTCACCGCCGGCGATGAGGAAGCCCTGCTCAAACGACACCTCAACCGCGTCACCGACACCTGCATCCCCGAGGGCGAAGCCATGCGGCGCATGGAAAAAGCCATGCTCGAGGTGTGGACCGCCGCCGACCGCCGGGGCGAGCGCTACTTCCCCCACGAGTTTTTCTATCAGGTCCTGCGCAGCGGCAAGTACGCGAAGTACTATCAGATTGACCCGAAAGATTCCTGGGTGCTGGCCGCGTGCGAGAAGAACCTGCCGCTGGTGGTGCCCGGTTGGGAAGACTCGACGCTGGGCAACATGTATGCCGCCGCCTGCCTGCGCGGCGATGTCCGCAACGTCCACACCGTGCGCACGGGCATCGAGTACATGACCTGGCTGGCCGGGCATTATCGGACCGTCACGAAAGAGCGGGGCCTGGGCATGTTCCAGATCGGCGGCGGCATCGCCGGCGATTTCCCCATCTGCGTGGTCCCGATGCTCGAGCAGGACCTGGGCGTCAAGACGCGGCTTTGGTCCTACTTTTGCCAGATCAGCGACTCGACCACCAGCTACGGCTCCTACTCCGGCGCCGTGCCCAACGAGAAAATCACCTGGGGCAAGCTCGGTCGGGACACACCGAAGTTCATCATCGAATCCGACGCCACCATCGTGGCCCCGCTGATTTTTGCCTATGTCCTGGGGTGGTAAAGGTCCGGTGGGCTGGTTGGGCTCGCCGGGAGTAAACCGTAAATGGCGCCCGCGCCGAACTCCGCGCGCCGGAGCACAAAACTGCCCGGGGGCCGCATAAATTTTCGCGGACCTTTCCCGGTTGTCACCTTCACGAACCATAGTGTGCCAACCCTGACCCGCATGAAGCGCCTCACCGTGTTGCCGCCGCGCTGTCCCCGGGCCTTTACCCTCATCGAGCTGTTGGTGGTCATCGCCATCCTCGGCATCTTGGCGGGGATGCTGCTGCCCGCCCTGGCCCGGGCCAAAAGCCGGGCGCACGACATCCGCTGCCGCAGCAACCTGCGGCAACTGGCCATCGGCATGCACCTGTACGCCGAGACCCACAGCTACCTGCCTCCGCATCAGGTGCGGCTGGCGGATGGCTCGCGCGCACGGTGGTTCAACCTCTTTGCCCGGGAGGTTACCTCAGGGTACGAGTTGATGCGCGATCCGGCGGTGCCCCACTGGACGGCCAGCCGCAACTCGCCCTACGGCTACAACTACAAGTTCCTTGGCAGCGCCCGGGTTAAGTTTTCCGGCGAATACGAACGCTTCCCCGTGCCGCTGAGCGCGCTGCCGGCCGCCTCGCAAACCCTGGCCTTCGGCTGCGCCAACGGCACCGGCACGCGCGAACCCTACGAGCCGATGACGCCCGACCAGGCCCGCAGCGCGTTGCCCGCCGAGGAAAGCGTCCAGCGCATCGGCAACCACGGCTACGTCATTGATCCGCCCCACATTCCCACCTACAGCCATGACCAGGAAGAACGCTGGGCGTACTACGAGTACGCCTCTTTCTTGAGTGACCGGCACCTGGGTCGCGGCAACGCGGCCTTCCTTGACGGGCACGTGGAATCCCTCAAGCCGGAGACCGCCTACCGCAACAACCGTTTGTGGAACGGGTTCAACGACCCCGCCGCCGTGGCGGTCATGCCGGATTTCCCCCTGAACTGGCCCATCGCCTGGCAGCGCGACCCGCCGTGAGCGGCTGACCGGTTTTCTCCGGGCAATCGTTCCCCGGGCAATCGTCCCGAGACAGGGCGCCACGCCGGCCCGCGGCAATTCGGTTTGCCTTCCCGGCCCGGCGGGGAATCATACCGGCATGGCAACGGCCACCCTGTCGCGTTCCAAACCCCGCCGGCTCTGGACGTACGCGGAGCTGCGCGCCGCGCGGCCCGAGACCAACCAGCCCACCGAGTTGTGGAATGGAGAAATCGTCATGGCTCCCGCCCCCAGTCCCGGACATCAATCGGTCATTTTCCGCCTCGCCCAAATCTTCGATGCCCACGTCACCCCGCTCGGCTTGGGCAAGGTGTACCTCAGCCCCATTGACGTCGTCCTGTCCGAGCGGCGCGTGGTGCAACCGGACCTGGTCTTCATCGCCCGCGAAAACCTGGGCATTGTGCAGGACTGCATCCGCGGCGTGCCGGACCTGACGCTCGAGGTCGTCTCGGAGTCGTCCTGGCATCGCGACCGCATCGAAAAAAAGGCTCTCTACGAGCAGTACGGCGTCAAGGAGTACTGGTTGGTGGACCCGGACAGCCGCACCCTCGAGGTCTTTGCGCTCGTCAAGGGCGCTTTCCGCCTGCACGCCAAGGCCACGGCCGCCCAAGCCGCCCGCTCCCGCCTGTTGTCCGGCCTGACCGTGACCTGGCCGCAAATCTCGTCCTGACCCGGCTTGGACCGCCGCGAACTTTCTTTCACCCTTGGCCGTGATGAACCGTGCCCGCTCTGAAGCCCTGTTTGCCGAGGCGCTCCGTTACCTGCCCGGCGGCGTCAACTCGCCCGTGCGCGCCTTCCGCGCCGTGGGCGGCCAGCCGTTTTTCGTGGACCGCGCGGCCGGGGCGCGGGTGTGGACGGTGGATGGGGAGGAACTGCTGGATTACGTGGGCACGTGGGGCCCGGCCATCCTGGGGCACGCGCATCCGGGCACGATCGCCGCGGTGAAGGCGGCTGCCGAGCGCGGCACCAGCTTCGGCATCCCCAATCCCCTCGAGGTGGCTCTGGCCCGGCGCATCTGCACCCAGGTGCCCGGGGTCCAAAAAGTCCGGCTTTGCAACTCCGGCACCGAGGCCTGCATGGCCGCCATCCGGCTGGCGCGCGGCTTCACCCGGCGGGACACCATCGTGAAGTTCGCCGGCTGCTACCACGGCCACGGCGATGCGCTGCTGGTCAAGGCTGGCTCGGGCGCGCTCACCTTTGGGCACCCGGACAGCGCGGGCGTGCCGGCAGATTTCGCGCGGCACACGTTGGTGCTGCCCTTCAACGACCCCGAGGCCCTGCAGGCCGCGTTTGCCGCCCACGGCCCGAACCTCGCGGCGGTCATTCTCGAGTTGGTCCCTGCCAACGCCGGTCTGTACCTGCCGCAGCCGGGCTTCCTCGAAGGGCTCCGGCAACTGTGCACCCGGCATGGCACGGTGCTCATCGCCGACGAAGTGATGACCGGCTTCCGCCTCGGCCCCGCCGGCGCGCAGGGCCTCTACGGCCTGACGCCGGACCTCTCGACCTTCGGCAAAATCATCGGCGGCGGCCTGCCGGTGGGCGCCCTGGGCGGGCGGGCGGACATCATGGATTACCTGGCGCCGGTGGGACCGGTGTACCAGGCCGGCACGCTCAGCGGCAACCCGCTGGCCATGGCCGCCGGCCTGGCCACGCTGGAGGCGCTCGAAAACGCCCGTGCCTACGAGTACCTCGAGACCCTGGGCCAACAGCTCGAGACCGGTCTGAACGACGCGGCCCGCGCCGCCGGCGTGGCCGTGCGCGTGCAACGCCTGGGCTCGATGTTCTGCGCCTACTTCACCGACCAGCCGGTCTGGAATCTCGCCGATGCCCTGCGGGCCGACCGCGACCGCTTCGCCCGCTTCTTCCACGGCATGTTGGCGCGCGGCATTTATCTCGCGCCCTCCCAGTTCGAGGCGGGTTTCCTGAGCACCGCCCACACGCCGGCGGACATCGAGCGCACCGTGCGCGCGGCGGCTGAAGTCTTCAAAACCCTCTGACCCCATGCGCATCCTGGCCCTGGACCCCGGCACCGTGCGGATCGGCCTGGCCCTCAGCGACGAGCTGCACATGATCGCCTCGCCGCTGGAGTACGTGCCGGCCGAGCCGTTCGCCAAAGTGCTCGAACGACTCCGGCAACTGATCCGCGAAAAGGAGGTGGGCCTCATCCTCGTGGGCCTGCCGCGGAACATGGACGGCAGCTACGGCCCGGCCGCGCTCAAGGTGCAGGAGTTCGTGGCCGCCCTGCGCGCCGCCCTCACCGTACCCATCCAGACCTGGGACGAACGCCTGACCTCCGTGCAGGCCCAGCGTCTGCTCGTGGAGGGCGGCGTGCGCCGTCGCGACCGGAAGCAAAAAGTGGACAAAATGGCCGCCGCGATTCTTCTGCAGTCCTATCTCGATGCCCGCTCCGGCGCCTAGCCCGCGCGCGGCCGCGGAGCCGGCGCGGAAATTCAAACTGGTCATCGCCTACGACGGCACCGCGTACGCCGGCTGGCAGGTTCAAAAAATCGGCGTCGGCGTGCAGGAAAAGGTCGAGGCCGCGCTGGCGCAGCTCTATCCCAGCCGGCCGCGCCTGCACAGCTCCAGCCGCACGGACACGGGCGTGCACGCGCTGGGACTGGTGGCCCACTTCTCGGTGCCCCGGGCCGAGGACCGCGTCTCCCCGCGCAAGCTGGTGCTGGCCCTCAACGCCTGGCTGCCTGCGGACATCCGCGTGCTCGAGGCCCGCCGCGCCCGGCCGGACTTCCACGCGCGCTTCGACGCCACCGGCAAGCAGTACCGCTATTTTGTCTGGAACCATCCGGCCATGAACCCGCTCTTGCGCCACACGGCCTGGCACGTCCCGCGCAAGCTGGACCTGGCCGCCATGCGCGAGGCCGCCCGGCGGCTTTGCGGCCGGCACGATTTCCGCGCCTTCACCGCCAATCCCGGTTACGCCCGCGCCTCGACCGTACGCACGCTGCGGCGCTGCGCGATTCACCGGCGCGGGCCGCTGCTGACCTTCGTGCTCGAAGGCGACGGGTTCCTCTACAAGATGTGCCGCGGCCTCGTGGGCACGCTGGTCCAGGTGGGGCTGGGCAAATTCACCCCCGCCGCGGTGGGCGAACTCCTGGCCGGCCGCGACCGCGCGCAGGCCGGCATGACCGCCCCCGCCCACGGCCTGGTGCTGTGGAAGGTGTTTTACGGACGGCGGGCCAAGCGCGCGGCCGCGGCTGCCGCGGACGAGACCGAGCTTGAAGGTTGAGCCATGCCGCCCGCGGTCCTGCACGTGGTGTTGGTGGAGCCGGAGATCGCGCCCAACACGGGCAACATCGCCCGCCTGTGCGCCGCCACGCACGCCGTGCTGCACCTCATCGAGCCGCTGGGCTTTCGGCTGGACGACGCCCAGTTGCGCCGCGCCGGCATGGATTACTGGCGTCAGGTCACCTGGCAACGCTGGCCGGGTTGGCCGGCCTTCGCCCGGGCGCTCCCCGCCGGGGCGCGGCTCTGGTTGGTGGAGCAGGGCGGGCCGCGCCGCTATACCGAGGCGCGGTTTGCGCCGGGCGACTATCTCGTCTTCGGCCGAGAGACCGCCGGATTGCCGCGCGCCTTGCTCGAGGAATACCGCGCGCATTGGCTGCGGGTGCCGATGTTCAATCCCGCGGCGCGGTCGCTGAACCTGGCCAACTGCGTGGCGCTGGTGCTTTACGAGGCGCTGCGCCAGCAGGGGTTCCCGGGTGAAGTATGATGCGGCGCCAAGGCGGCGGTGGCGCAAGGCCGCGGCCGCGCCGCGTGCTACGTGGAAGCCGCCCGTAGTGTCGCGGCCAACTCGGCGGGGTTCTGAATCGGCGGCCGGCACGTCGTGCCCACGCACACGTAGGCGGTGGCCCGGCCGTCGCAGGCGGGGAGGGTGGTGGCAAAGGCCTCGGCGGGCGGCTGGTTGCCCAACACGACGCGGTGCGGCGCGAAGACCCGGTGTGCCGCGGCCAGGAGCTCCGCCCGGCCGGCGGCGTCGCGGTCGCCGGCGATGACCACGCGTACGCGTTTACCTTGGAGGAAGTCCAGCGCGGCGAGCATCGCGGGCAGGGCCTCGGGCAGGCGGCGCAGGCGCTCGGCGAAGAGACGCAGCGTGCCTTCGGCCAGTTCGCGCAGGTCCGCGCGGCCGGTCATTTCGGCCAGGCGCAACAGGCCCAGGGCGGCGGTGGAGTTGCCCGCGGGCTCGGCGCCGTCGTAGGCGTCTTTCACCCGCAGGATGAGGTCGCCGGCCTGGGGCGGCGCCTGCCAGAAACCGCCGTGGACCGGGTCGTAAAAGCGGGTGCGGAGGGCCTCGGCCAGTTGCAGGGCGAAGGCGAGGTGTTGCGGGTCCAGCGTGGCCTCGTACAGGTCGAGCACGCCACCCAGGAGGAAGGCGTGGTCCTCGAGCAATTGCGTGGAATCGCGTTCGCCCTCGCGCCAGCGGTGGTAGAGCGTGGCGGTGTCGGCGTCCCAGAGCCGGCTTTTAAGGAAGGCCAGCGCGCGCTCGGCGGCGGCCAAGTAGGCGGGTTCGCCCAGCACCACGCTCGCCCGGGCGAAGGCGCCGAGCATCAGGCCGTTCCAGGAGGTCAGCACCTTGTCGTCTCGCAACGGGCGCACGCGGCGGGCGCGGGCGGCGAGGAGGGTCTTTTGGGCGGCGCGCAGCAGTTCAGCTTCGGCCGGAGTGAGGTCGGGGTCGGCCACGTGGAGGACGTTTTGGCCGGGCAGGGGCTCGGGGTCGCTGTGGTCTACGAAATTGCCCTGGGCCGTGACGCCGTAGTAGCGCGCGGCCACGGCGAATTGGTCCGGCGGCAACAACGCCTGCATCTCGGCCAGCGTCCAGCAGTAAAACTTGCCTTCCTTGCCCTCGCTGTCGGCGTCTTCGGCCGAGCAGAAGCCGCCCTCGGGCAGGGTCATGTCGCGCCGCACGTACTCGAGGAGGTCGCGCACGACCGAGGCGTAACGCAGCTCACCGCTGACCAAGAAGGCGTCCAGGTAGAGCTGGGCGAGCTGGGGGTTGTCGTAAAGCATCTTCTCGAAGTGCGGCACCTGCCAGGCGGCGTCCACGGCGTACCGGGCAAAGCCGCCGCCGAGCTGGTCGTGGATGCCGCCCGCCGCCATGCGGTCGCAGGTGTGCAGGACCATGCGGCGTGCCTCGGCGTCGCCGGTGCGGTGGGCCCAGCGCAGCAAGCAGGCCGGTTGGCTGGGGCGGGGAAACTTGGGTGCGCCGCCGAAGCCGCCGTGTTCGGGGTCGTACTGCGCCTTGAAGCGCGCGGCGGCGTGGTCGAGGACCTCGGGGCCGGGCAGGTCCGGGCCGGCCGGCTCGAAATGCAGTGACTGGCCGAGTTGTTGGAGGAGCACTTCGGCCGATTCGCGCAGGTCAGCCCGGCGGGTTTGCCAGAGCCGGTGGAGTTGTTCGAGTACGTCGAGGAAGCCGGCTCGTCCATGCCGGCCGCGGGGCGGGAAGTAGGTGCCGCCGAAAAACGGCTTGCGCTCGGGGGTCAGGAAAACGCTCAGCGGCCAGCCGCCGTTGCCGGTGGTGGCCTGGACGAAGGTCATGTAAATCTGGTCCACGTCCGGGCGTTCCTCGCGGTCCACCTTGATGCTGACAAAGTGGGCGTTGAGGAAACGCGCCACCTCGGGGTCCTCGAAGGACTCGCGTTCCATGACGTGGCACCAGTGGCAGGTCGCGTAGCCGATGCTCAGGAACACGGGTTTGTCCTCGGCGCGGGCGCGGGCGAAGGCCTCCTCGCCCCACGGGTACCAGTCCACCGGGTTGTGCTGGTGCTGGAGCAGGTAAGGCGATTTTTCGCGCGCCAGGCGGTTGACAGGGCGGGGCGGCTGGTTCGTAGCGTTCAAGGCGGGGGAGGTTAGCCGGGCGGGGGCGGTGCGGCAAATCGCACCGCGGCGGCGGGGCGCTGGTGCATAAGCGTGCGCTGGATTTGCTTGCGGGACGCGAAGCAAGGATTGCCGCGCGGACCGGTTGACACCTGCCGGGACGGGCACTAGGCTGCGCGCGCAACATTGGTTGCCCTCGGGGCAACAATAGAGGCCAAAGCCGGTCGGCACAGGCGGCAAAGCGGGCAGGCAGGACAACGCCGACGGCGGCCCGTGCTTTCGGCAGAAATACCTATGGCAGGAACCATCGCCTCCGCGAGCGAGCACCACGCGCCTCAGAGTTTCTGGCGGCGCTACATCTTTTCCACCGACCACAAGGTGGTGGGCATCCAGTACGGGCTGACCGCGCTGGTGTTTTTGTTCATCGGGTACGGGTTGATGGCGCTGATGCGCTGGCAGCTCGCTTACCCGGGTCAGCCGATCCCGGTTTTCGGCAAGCTGCTGCTGGCGGTGTTGGGCCCGGACATGGCGGACAAGGGCATCATGTCGCCGGACCTGTACAACTCGTTCGGGGCGATGCACGGCACCATCATGGTCTTTCTGGCGATCGTGCCGCTGGCGGCCGGGGCCTTTGGCAACTACGTGGTGCCGCTGCAAATCGGCGCGCCGGACATGGCCTTCCCGCGGCTGAACATGATGAGCTACTGGGTCTATTTCTGCGGCGGGGTCATCATGCTGGTGAGCTTTTTCATCCCGGGCGGCGCGGCCAAGTCGGGGTGGACCTCGTACTCGCCGCTGGCCACAGTGACGGACGCAGGGTACCTGATCAACGGGCAAACCTTGTGGCTGATCGGGATGGTGTTTTTGATCACTTCGTCGTTGCTCGGCTCGATCAACATCATCACCACCATCACGCAATTGCGCGCCCGGGGTTTGGGATGGATGCGGCTGCCGTTTTTCGTGTGGGCGCAGTTGGTGACCGCCTTCATCCTGCTGCTGGCCTTTCCGCCGCTGGAGGCGGCGGGGGTGTTGCAATTGTGCGACAACCTGTTCGGCAGCTCGTTTTTCCTGCCGACCGGTCTGGTGGTGGGCGGCAAGCCGCTCGAAGTCAGCGGCGGGGGCAGTCCGCTGTTGTGGCAGCACCTGTTTTGGTTCCTGGCGCATCCGGAGGTGTACGTGTTGATCCTGCCGGCGATGGGGATCGTGGCTGAGGTGCTGGCCAACAACACCCGCAAGCCGTTGTTCGGGTACAAGTCGCTGGTGTACTCGGCGATGGCCATCGGGTTTATTTCCTTCCTGGTGTGGGCGCACCACATGTACCTGACCGGCATGGGCGCCAAGATCAGCACCTTCTTCCAGACCACCACTATGCTGATCTCGATTCCGTCGGTGATCATCCTGACCACCCTGATGCTCACGCTCTGGGGCGGTTCGATCCGCTTCAACACCCCGATGCTCTTCGCGCTGGCCTTCCTGCCGATGTTCGGCATCGGCGGGCTCACCGGCCTGCCGCTGGGCTTCAGCGCGACGGATATCCACCTGCACGACACCTATTACGTGATCGGGCATTTCCATTACGTGGTGGCGCCGGGCACGATCTTCGCGCTCTTTGCCGGGATTTACTACTGGTACCCCAAGGTGACCGGACGGCTGATGAACGAGTCCTGGGGCAAGGTGCATTTCGCGTTGTCGCTGGTGTTCATGAACCTGGTGTTTATGCCCATGTTCATTCAGGGCCTCGAGGGTATGCACCGGCGCATGTACAACGGCGGTGCGACCTACGCCGCGGGGCCGGACGTGGCCTACGGCCTCTCGCTGGCGCTCAAACTCAACGTCGGCATCTCCCACGCCGCGTGGTTGCTCGGGCTGGCGCAGGTGCCCTTCATCGTCAACTTCTTCTGGAGCCTGTTCCGCGGCAAACGGGTCGAATCGGACAACCCCTGGCAGGCGACCACCTTGGAATGGGCCACGCCCACGCCGCCCCCGCACGGAAACTTCCTTGAAGAGCCGGTCGTTTGCCGCGGCCCCTACGAATACGTGCCCGACGCGACCGGCCGGGATTTTCAGCCGCAAAACGCGCCCGGCACGACGCCGGTGCGCCCGTCCGCGCCCGCCCTGGCGCCGCAGACCCAGCCCGCCTGAGCCATGAGCGCCCACGCCCACGCCCACGCGATGACCATCCCCCACACGGTCGAGCCGCGACCGGACACCGGCCTGTACAACGCGCGGCTGGGCCTGTGGTTGTTTCTGGCCTCGGAGGTGATGCTCTTTGGCGCGTTGTTCTCGTCGTACATCCTCTTGCGGGTGGGCGCCGAGACCTGGCCGCAGCGGCAACTGAGCATCCCCCTGGGCACGCTGAACACGTTTGTGCTGATCCTGTCCAGCATCTCGGTGGTGATGGCCTGGCTGTCGCTCAAGCGCAAAGATTTCGGCCGGTTCAAGCTCTGGCAGGGCGCCACGGTGCTCTTGGCGTTGCTGTTCATCACGGTCAAGAGCTTCGAGTACCACGACAAGTTCACGCATTACTACGTGCAAACCCGCGACGGTCGGGAAATGACCGGCCATCTCGAGGGCAAGCCGTTCAACCTGAGCCTGGCGCGGCTGCAGGCGCTGCCCAACCCGCCCGCCGAAATCACCTTTCACCCCGATGCGCCCGCCCACGGCCCTGCTGCCGCCCACGGCCACGCCGCCGGCCCGGCCGCCCACCCCGAGCCGCTCCGGCTCAAGCTCGCCGACCTGGTCAAGCTCGAGGCCTTCGGCCCGTGGCGGGGCACGTTCTACGCGATTTATTTCGTGCTCACCGGCCTGCACGCGCTGCACGTCCTCGGCGGCATCCTCGTGCTGGGGTACTTCTGGGGGCCGGGCAGTCGGATGTGGTTCACCGAGCCGGAGCGGTTCACCAATCGCATCGAGGTAGCCGGCCTGTACTGGCACTTTGTCGAACTGGTCTGGATTTTCCTCTTCCCCACCCTGTACCTGCTTTGAGTCATGACCTCGCCCGTTGAACCCCGCTCCGACACCGCTCCGGAAAGCTCGGCCCACCGGCACAAGCTGATCCTCGCCGCGCTGGTCGCCTGCACGTTGGTCATGGTCACCCTGGCCCTGCTGCCGCTGGGCACGGGCCTGAAGGTTGGTCTGGTGCTCACCGTCGCCACGCTCGAAGCGGGCCTGGTGGCCGGCGTGCTCATGCACCTGGTCGAGGAGCGCAAACTCATCGTCAGCATCCTGGTCCTCACCGGCATCTTTTTTGTGAGTTTGCTCCTGCTGCCGATTCTTTCCGAAGTGGACCACGCCCGGCACTTCTTCAAATAGCCCGGCCATGTCGCTCAAAGCCTTTCACCTCGTGTTCGTGATTTCGACCATTCTGCTGTGCTTCGGGTTTGGCGCCTGGGCCATTCACGACCGCCTGCAGGGCGGTGGGGCGGTCGAGTTTGTGCTCGGGCTGCTGGCGCTGGCCGGGGGGCTGGCCATGATCGTGTACTTCAAGGCGGTGCTCAAAAAGCTCCGCGACATCAGCCTGTATTGAGCCCATGAAACGGGTCCGTCTCTTCCTGAACGCCGCTGCGGGCGCGGGGCTCTGGAGCCCGGCGGCGCTGGCTTGCGTCACCTGCTTCGGGCGCTCGGATTCGCCCCTGGCCGAGGGCATGAACATGGGCATCCTCTTCCTGCTGGGCGTGGTGCTGGCGGTGCTGGCCGCGCTGACCTGCTTCTTTGTGTATCTGGGGCGCCGCGCGGCCGCGGCCGCGAATGCCGACGCTCCCGCGCCCGCCAACGCTTCCGACTCGCCGACATGCAAGACCTGATCATCAAACTGCTGCACCTGCCTCCGCTGGCCTCCGAACATGGCGCCCAGGTGGACCGCCTCCTGTTTTTCGTCCACCTGCTCATGGTGGTGCTGTTTGTCGGCTGGGGCGTGTTTTTCCTCTACACGGTCTGGCGTTACCGCCAGCGCAAGCATCCCCGGCCGGATACCGTGGGCGTGCGCGGGCATCTTTCGAGCTACCTCGAAGTGGGCGTGGCGGGCGTTGAGGCGTTGCTCCTGATCGGCCTGGCTGTGCCCATTTGGGCCCGCACCGCGTCGGCCGGCAACTTCCCCAAACCCGAGGAATCCACCGTCCTTCGCGTCATCGGTCGGCAGTTCAACTGGATCGCCCGGTACCCGGGGCCCGACGGCGTTTTCGGCCGCGGCGACGCGCGTTACGTGTCCCAGCAAAACCCGCTGGGCATGGACCCCGAGGACCCCGCGGGCAAGGACGACATCGTGGTCGAGTCGAGCGAGGTGGTTGTGCCGGTGGGCAAGCCGGTCATTGCCTATGTCTCGTCGCTGGACGTGATCCACGGTTTCGCGGTCAAGCCGCTGCGCGTGTCCTACGACGCGATTCCCGGCCTGAGCAATCCCACCTGGTTCACCCCCACGCGCGAGGGCACCTTCCTCATCACCTGCTCCCAGCTTTGCGGCAACGGCCACTCGAACATGCGCGGGTTGTTGCGGGTGGTGAAACCGGAGGAATTCGCGACCTACCTCAAGAGCAAGGCGCCCAGTGCGGGCGGACCGGTCAGCTACGAGTAGTTGCCCCGGCCCACCGACCCGCCGCGAGGCCGGCGCGCCTCTCCGGTAAAACTGGCGTTCAGCCCAGCCCGGCCATGTCGGGCTCCCGCAAGAGTTCCGGCCCGCGTTCCAAAAAGGCCAGGGCCCGCGCCTCGAGCTCCGCCGCGGTGCGCGCGGCCTGACTGGCCCGGAACAACTCGTGGCCGAACCGGAAATTGCGGGCGAAATACGCGGTGAAAGTCTGCAGTCGAGGAAAGACCTCCGCCTTGGGGAAGTCCTCGCGCACGTAAGCCAAAAACCGCCGCCACGTTTCCAGCGGGTCCGGCATGAACCCCGGGTCCGTCCAGGCGCGAAACGCCCACGGCTGCACCGCCGCCCGGCGGCCCACCAGGATGCCGGCCACGCCCGCCAGCGCGCCCGCCTGACGCCGCACGGTGGCGGCGTCGTGCAGGTCCCCGCTGGCCAGCAACGGCAGGCTGGTCCGGGCGACCAGTTCGGGAAACAACTCGTGCCGCGCCCGGCGTTTCAACTTCTCGTCGGTGAAGCGCGGATGGAGAATCACCGCGTCCACGCCGCAGTCGGCGAAGAGCGCCAGGCGGTCCAGCAGCGTTTCCCGCCAGTCCGGCGCCGGCCGGCCCAGCCGGATTTTTACCGTCAACACGCCCGGCCATGCGCGGCGCAACGCCCGCAACACGCCCTCCAGCCGCGGGCGGTCAGCGAAGAGCTCACATCCGGCGCCACGGTGGCGGATTTTGGGGGCGGGGCAGGCGCAGTTGAGGTCCAGCGCATCCGGTCGCCACACGGCCAGCCGCTCGATCGCCGGGGCGGCGGTCTCCGGCTCGGTGACCATGAGCTGGTAGATGACCCTCCCCTCGGCGGGTCGGCGCTTGAGCGTGGGCGATTGCCGGACATCCTCGCGCAGCAGCCAGCGCGCGCAGATCATTTCGGTGAACAGCGCGCCGGGCCCGCCGAAATCCGCCACCAGCCGGCGAAACGCGCTGTGCGTCACCCCGGCCATCGGCGCGCAAAACCGGGCCGGCGCGAAGGTGAGACCACGCAGCGTCAGCGGGCCGGCTCCCGGCTCCGGAGTCGTCGCCGTTGGCGCTGGCAGAGCCGCGGTGGGCATGGTTCAGACCGGTCCGAACTGACCGCTCCGATGGGTCTGCCCGGTGGAGCCTGTGCTGGGCAGGCCGGTGAACGAAATGGCCACGTCAGACCTGGTCCGGCTCGGGGTGGACCCACGGCGCGCGGTAGGGCCGGCGCAGGCGGCGGTTGGCCTCGGGGTCGTTCACGCAGGTGTGCGTGGCCGGGTCCCAGGTGAGGGTGCGGCCCAGGTCCATCGCGATGTTGGCCAGGAAACAACTCGCGCTGGAGATGTGCGCCTGCTCGATGTCCGCCACGGGCCGCAGCTCGTCGCGCCGGTCGCAGGCCTCGAGGAAGTTCCGCCAGTGCGCGCGCATCGCGCTGGCCACGTGGCGCTCAAGGTCCTTTTCGGTGCGGTCCTCGGGGTACTTATCGTACTCGAGCACGGCCTCGGCGCTGCGGCGCGGGCTGCCGTCGGCGGGGATGAACTCGTACTTGAAGACGCTGGCCTTGAGGGTGCCCTTTTCGCCGTGGAAGATGGCGGCCCAGGGATAATCCGGGTCGGGCATGGGGCCCCAAGTGCGGTGGTTCCAGGTCACCGGCAGGCCGTCGAAGTCAAAGGCCGCCGTCTGGGTGTCGGTGATGTTGGCCCGGCTGGCGCGGTCGTGGAGGATGCCGCCCCAGGAGGTGATGGTCTTGGGCCAGCCCAGGTCGAGCATCCAGCGCACCATGTCGAGCATGTGCACGCACATGTCGCCCACGATGCCGTTGCCGTATTCCATGAAGGCGCGCCAGCCGCGGGGGTGGTGGATTTTGGTGAAGGGCCGCAGGGGCGCCGGGCCGGTCCACAGCTCGTAGTCCAGGTGCGCGGGCGGCGGGATGTCCGGCGCGGTCTGGAGGGTGTCGCGGTTGCGCATGTGCCAGTAGCAACAGATGTCCACGCTGCGCAGCTTGCCGAGCTGGCCGGACTGGAGAATCTCCCGGGCCGGCTGCAGGTGCGGGGTGCTGCGGCGCTGGGTGTTGACCTGGACCACCCGGTGGTACTTGCGCGCGGCGGCCAGCATGGTCCGGCTCTCGATCACGTCCACCCCGGTGGGTTTTTCGCAGTACACGTCGGCTCCGGCCCGGAGGGCCTCGATGACCGGCAGGGCGTGCCAGTGGTCGGGCGTGGAGACCTGGACGATGTCCAGGTCCTTTTCGCGGAGCATGTCGCGGTAGTCGCGATAGGTGCGCGGCGTTTTGCCGGACTTCTGGCGCTCGGCCACCATCCGGGCCGCCTCGGCCAGCATCTGCTGGTCGGGATCGCAGAGCGAGACCACCTCGACCGGCTCGATTTGGAGCAGGCGGAACAGGGCGCTCTTGCCGTACCAGCCGCAGCCGATCAGGCCCACGCGGCGGACCTTCTCGGCGGCGAAGGCGGTGGGGAGGTATCGGGCGGTGGCGGCCAGGGCCAGCGCGCGGGACGTGGTCCGGAGGAAGTGGCGGCGATGCATGGCCGCACTTAACCACACCCGCCCTGTCGGCTCAATGCTGGAAAAACGTCCGCATTAAGTTCCCGTCCGCCCTCCTGGCGGGGATCCGAGCCTCGCGGCGGCAATGCGTGGAAGGCTTGGCGGGTGCGGAAGCTGGGCGGAGATTTGGTGCGCGCGGCAGGACTTGAACCTGCACGGTGTTACCCACTAGAACCTGAATCTAGCGCGTCTGCCAATTCCGCCACGCGCGCACCGCGGGCAGCGACGCCTCGCGGCGTCGCCACGCCCGGGTTATGTAGGCCAGCGGCCCCTGGTTCGCAAGTCCAAACCCGGCCCGGCAGGCGGAGGGTCGAATCCTGGCGGGGTTTTAGGCAACGAGAGGAGTTCGTTTGGTCCGACTGGACGCCACTGGGCCCGCCCAAGTGCCCCAGTGGCCGCCCTACACCCTGGTGGATACGAACGCGATGCGTCTGCCCTGTGCTTTTTATCGCTTGGCGCCCTGAGTGGGAAGAGGCCCGGAGCGCCCTGAAATCCCGGGCCTTTCCCGAAGGGCGCGGCAGACGGAGGGGAGCGTAGGCAACCGGTGAGGATGTAGGCGACGTCACTCCTGCCCGGGGCGGCCGCGTTGGGCCAGCTTGTGGGCGGGATGTTCGGCCTGGCGACCGTGCACGAACACCGCCACCCACTCGGCCAGCCGCTGGCCCAGCACCCGGCAGGCGATCTGCGCGTCCTCGGTCCGCGGCGCGCGCGCGGTGACCGCGCCGTAGTGGAGGGTGTGGAGCTTGGTGGCGTAATCGGTGACGCCGAAGACCAGGAAGCCGAAGTTCATCAGCACGGTGAGCAAGGACTGGCAGGCCAGTTCCATGCCCCCGCCCCAGCCGCCGGCCGAGCTGAAGGCGCAGGCGATTTTGCCGTCGAGCTTCATCCAGTGCTCGTTCATGACCTCGTCCCAGAAGCGTTTCATCTTCCAGGACAACAGGCCCATGTTGGTGGGGCTGCCCACGGCCAGGCCATCGCACCAGTACACGTCCTGAGCGGTGGCTTCGTCCACCGAGCGCAGGCGGACGTCGGTGTCGGCGATGGCGGCGGCGCCCTCGGCCACCAGGCGGGCCATCTGGGCGGTGTTGCCGGTGCGGGAGTCGTAAAGCACGAGGATGCGGTTCATGGCGGGCGGCAGGTTAGGAGGAGTCGGGTCGCCCGCCAAGGCGGGAGCGCCGGTCCGGCGAAACGTGGAGCGCCGGCTTGAATGGCCGGGCCGTTGCCGCCGGTGCGGCGCAGGCCCCGCGGCGGCAAGCACAAGGGCGCCGGCGCTTCCCCGGACCGTTTTGCGCGTGTCGGCGCTGCGGGCGGCGGTTAGGCTGGGCGCCGGATGAACCTTGCCCCTGGTCGAGCCCGAGCCTGGCGCAAATGGGTGCTGTTGTGGGCGGCTTGGACGTTGATCGCGCTGGCGTTTGCCAGCCAGGTGAACTTCACCCAGGCCCGCCGCGGGTACATCGTCACCTGGAAGTTCGCGCTGACCACCGCGCTGGCGGACTGGTACACCTTCGGCGTGCTCTCGGTGCCGGCGCTGTGGCTGGCGCGGCGGTTTCACTTCGACGAAGCCGGCTGGCGGCGCGGCCTGGCCGTGCACCTCGGGGCCGGGGCGGTGTTTGCGGTGGCCTGGGTGGGCTTGCGGGTGGGCCTCGAGATGGTGCGGGCGCGGGAGCGCCAGCCGAACTTCGACTTTTACGAGGCGTTCCACTGGACCCTGGTGCGCTCGTTCTACTTCAACCTGCTGGTGTACTGGGTCATCGTGGGGGCCAGCCACGGCATCGAGTACTACCGCCGTTACCGGGAGCGCGAGTTGCGCGCCAGCGAGCTGGAGAAGCTGCTGGTCGAGGCGCGCCTCCAGGCCCTGCAAGCGCAGCTCAACCCGCATTTCCTCTTCAACACCCTCAACAGCATCTCGACACTCATGCACCGGGACGTGGCGGCGGCCGACCGCATGATCGTGCGCCTGAGCGAATTGTTGCGTCTGGCCCTGGGCAGCCGGGGCGCGCAGGAAGTTCCCTTGCGCGAGGAGCTCGAGTTCCTGCGCCGTTACCTCGAGATCGAGCAAATCCGCTTCGGCCCGCGCCTGGCGGTCGAAATTGACGCCCCGCCGGACACGCTCGAACTGGCCGTGCCCAACCTCTTGCTTCAACCCCTGGTCGAAAACGCCATCAAGCACGGCATCGCCCCGCGCAAGCAGGGCGGCCGCATCGAGGTCCGCGCCCGCCGCGCTGGCGACCGCCTCGAGTTGAGCGTCACCGATGACGGCGCCGGCAACAGCACGCACACCCGCGGCAGCGGCCTGGGCCTGGCCAACACGCGCGCCCGGCTCGAGCACCTCTACGGCGCGCAGCAGCAATTCGAGTTTGGTCCGCGTCCCGAGGGCGGCTTCGCCGTGCGCATCACCCTGCCCGCGCGGCCGCTCGGCGCGGTTCAGGAGACGCGCGGGGGCGGCGCCGACTGAGCCGGGGTGGGGGAAGGCTCGGCGGCCGCAGCGCGGGCGCGTTGCTTGTGCCGCACGCGCCGCCACGCCAGCCAGCCGACCCCGAACAATACCAGCGCCAGCGCGCCGAAGTGCACCGGATGGCCCAGATTGCGGTCCACCCAGCCCGCGCCCAGCAGCACCAGCGGCGCGGCTTCGGGGATCAACCCGATGAGCGTTCCGAACAGGTACTTGCGCCGACCCACCCCCGAGAGCGAGAGCGCCAGCGTGATGAGCATCCCCGGCAACGGCAGCAGCCGGGCCAGGATCACCCCGGACATGCCCGGGTCCCGGGCCAGGAAGCGCAGCCCCGGCGGCAGGTCCGGCAGCGGCCCTTCCGCGCGCCCGCGCAAAGCCAGAAAGGTCAGGAAATAACTCGTCGCCGGCGCGGCCAGCGACAGGGCCAACCCGCCCCAGAAGCCGTACAACGCCCCGGCCAGCGGACAAAACACCAGGCGCGGCACACCCAGAAAAATCAGCAGCGCGGTGCCGGCATAGAACAACAGCGCACCCGGCCAGCCGCGCGCGCGCACCCACGCGGCCACGGCTCCGGCCGGCTCGAGCCATTCGCGCAGAGCGGTGAGCCGATAGACCAACAGGCCGCAAATCACCACCCCCAGCAGCACGGCCGCTCGCAGCAAGATGCGCCGGCCGGAAACGGCGCCGGAGCCGCCGGGCGCGGGCTTTTCCCGCGGTGGAAGGGGCGCCGTGCTCATGCCGCGGGCGGATGGTCCGGGCCGGTTTCGGGCAGGAGCCGGTCGGCCGGGATGACGCGGGCGGCGTACCAGCGCATGGCCAGGCAATCGCGCAGGCCGCGCCAGAGCCGGTTGCCCACGCCATACTTCGAGACGCCGCGGGTGCGGGGCCGGTGGTGGACCGGCAGCTCCACCACCGTGAAGCCCTGCCAGCGGAGCAGGGTGGGGAGGAACCGGTGCATGCCGTTGAACACCGGCACCTCGCGCAGCGCCGCCCGGCGCACGGCTCGGAAAGTGCAGCCGGCGTCGGTCACACGGTCGCCGGTGATCCAGTTGCGGAAAGCATTGGCCACGCGGCTGGAGAGGCGTTTGACCCAGGTGTCCCGGCGGCGGGTGCGGATGCCGGTCACGCCGTCCACGCCGGGGCGCAGCGCCGCCAGCAGGGCCGGGATGTCGTGCGGGTCGTTCTGGCCGTCGGCATCGAGGGTCACCACCACCTCGCCGCGGGCGCGGGCGAAGCCGGAGGCGTAGGCGGCGCTCTGGCCGTAGTTGCGGCGGTGGCGCAGGACGCGCAGTTCGGGGTACTGCGCCCGCAAGCCCTCGAGCACGGCCACGCTGGCGTCCGTGCTGGCGTCGTCCACCGCCAGCACCTCGAAGCGCAGGTTCAGCGGGCGCAACGTGCCGGTGATCTCCGCCAGCAGGGGCGCGAGGTTCTCGGCCTCGTTGAAGACCGGCAACACCACGCTGAGCTGGAGCGGGTCCGGGTTCATGCGCGGAAGGGTGGGAGCGGAAAAGCCCGGGCGGCGGCGTCCGGGGCGGCCGGGCGCGAGGGCGCCGGCAGGGGGCGGATTCGCGGCAGGTTCACAAACGTCGCCGCAGTGTCGCCGCAAACCGGCGGGCGAAGCAAGCGCCGGGGCGGGCGGGGCTGCCCGGGCCGCGGCCGCCGCCGGAGCGGGAAATGCGTTGGAGTCCGCGGCGCGGCGCGCATAAGCTGCGGGCAATCCGGCCGCGGGCCGGGGCGCATGAGCCGGTTTGCGAATCTCGAGTTTGGCGGCCACCACGAGGACACCCGGGCCGAGCAGGTCCGGGCCGCGGCGGATGAGGAGGCGCACTTGCTGGCCGAGGCCGAGCGCGCGTTCCGGGGCGGTTACTTCGAGTCGGCCCTGCGCCGGTACGGCCGCGTGCTCGGGACCCACCCCCATAGCGTGGCAGCCTGGGTCGGGCAGGTGCGACTCTTGCTCGAGTTGGGCGAAACCGCCGAGGCCAACGGCTGGGCCGACAAGGCCCTCGAGCGCCTGCCCGAGACGCCCGATCTGCTCGCCCTCAAGGGCGTGGCCTTGGCGCGGAGTGGGGACCTCGAGGCGGCGCTGGCCTTCTCGGATGCCTCGATCCGGGGCGGCGAAGCGCCGCCCGGCGTGTGGCTGGCGCGGGGCGAGGTCCTGCTGGCACGGCGCGAGAAAAGCGCGGAGTACTCGTTTGCAAAGGCGGTCACGGCCGCGCCCGGCGAGTGGCTCTGGCTGTGGCTGGCTTCGCGGGCGCACTTGTTTCACCGCCAGTTTTCCCGCGCGCTCAAGCTGGCCCGCCAGGCGCTCAGCCTCGAGGAGACGGCGCCGGTGATCTGGCTGCAACTGGCCCGCTGTCAGTGGGTCCTGGGCCTGGCCACGGAGGCGGGGCGGTCCCTGGCCCAGGCCGAACAACTGGACCCGGCTTGCCCGGAACTGGTCCCGGTGCGCGAGACCCTGCGCCGGCCGGACGCGTGGCAGGTCTGGGTGGGCCGCTGGCGCCGCTGGTGGCACGCCTGACCATGAGCCTGGACCGGTTCAATCAACTGTTGGCCGAGGCCCTCGAACGCGGCGCCTCGGACCTGCACCTGATCGCTGACCTGCCGCCCGTGCTGCGCGTCAACGGCGAGATTTTCCCCCTGCCCGCCGCGCCGCTGGGCGCGGCCGAGTTGAACGCCCTGACCGCGGTGTTGCTCACCCCGGAGCAGCGGGCCGCCTTCGACCTTGACCAGGAGTTGTGCGCCACACTCCCCTGTCCGCGGGTGGGCCGGGTGCGGGTGACGCTGTACCGGCGGGCGGGGCATCCGGGGTTTGCGCTGCGGCTTCTGGACGAGGAAATCCCGGGCCGCGAGGAACTGGGGTTGCCGGCCAAGCTCGAGGAGCTGGCGCGCCGCCCGGTGGGCCTGTTGCTCATCACCGGCCCTGCCGGCTCGGGCAAGACCACCACGCTCAATTATCTGGTGGACCTCATCAACACCGAGCGCCGGTGCAAGATCGTGACCATCGAGGACCCCATCGAGTTTGTGCACCGGTCCAAGCGCGCCGTGGTGGTGCAACTGGAGGTGCTCACGGACACGCCCTCCTTTCCGCGCGCGCTGGTCCACGTGTTGCGGCAAGACCCGGACGTGATCGCCATCGGCGAGATGCGCGAGCGCGAGGCCATTGCGACGGCGTTGACGGCGGCGGAGACGGGGCATTTGGTGCTGGCTACGCTGCATTCGCCCAGCGTGGCCCACGCGCTGGAGCGCATCACCGGGGTCTTCGAGGGTGCGGCCCAGCGGCAGGTGCTCCTCCAGTTGGCCAGTTGCCTGCAGGGCATCATCAGCCAGGAGCTCTTGCCCAGCGTGGACCGCGCCCGGCGCACGCTGGCTTACGAGCTGCTCGTGGCCACCGGCGCCGTCCGCAACCTCATTCGCGAAAACCAGCTTCACCTGCTCGAAACCATCCTCCAAACCGGCGCCAGGGACGGGATGGTTTTGTTCGACAACTGTCTGTACGAGTTGTACTGCCGGTGTCAGATCAGCTACGACGTGGCGCTGAGCCGGGCGCGGCGGCCGGAACGCATCACCAAGACCGGCAACGCCGTTTAAGCCCGGGGCCGCGGCGGGTGGCTGGCCGGCGGGAAAGCGGGTTATGCGTGTGCTCCAAATTCTGGTGTTCGCCGTGGTGTGGTTGGGCTTCCTGGCCGCCGTGGTTTGGGCCGTCCGCCGGCTCTGGCAGCGCAGCGAGGATCGGCTGGGCTTGCTCGCGCGCTGGCTGTGCACGGCGGCGGCCCTGGCCTTCATCATCTTCGTGCTGGGGCCCCTCTTTGAGCTATGGGACGCCACCACCGCCTTCGTGGGAATACCGTTTGCCGCCGTCGCCGGCCTGATCCTGGCCCTGATCTGGGTGCCCAGCCTCACCGAGAGCCTCGGACGATGGGCCGGCACCCTCTACGACGGCGGCGCGCGCGCGCCGGAGCCCGAGCCGTTTTTTTCCATCGCCGAAGCGCGGCGCAAGCAGGGTCGCTACGCCGAGGCCGTGGCCGCCGTGCGCGGGCAACTGGCCCGGTTCCCCGACCATTTCCGCGGCCACATGCTGCTGGCGGAAATCCAGGCCGAAAACCAGCGCGACCTGCCCGCCGCCGCGGCGACCGTGGAAAACTGCCTCCAGCAGCCCGGCCGCACGCCACAACAAATCGCCTTCGCCCTGCAGCGCCTGGCCGAGTGGCACCTGCGCCTGGCCGGCGACCGCGCGGCGGCCCGGGCCGCCCTTGAACGGATCGAGCAATTGCTGCCCGACAGTCCGGAGGCGCACCTGGCCCGCCAACGCCTGGCGCATTTGACCCCGCAGGCCATGCTCGAAGAACGTCGGGAGCGCCCCCGCCTTGAAGTGCCCCGCGCCCCGGAACGGCTGGGCGTGTTGGGCGAGTCCCCCAAAATCACGCCGCGCGACAGCGATCCGGACGAGCGCGCCCGGCGGTTGGTGGATCAATTGGACCGGTTCCCCGAGGACAATCAGACGCGGGAAGAATTGGCCCTGCTTTACCACCACGAGTTCCAGCGACCGGACCTGGCGGCGGAACAGCTCGAGCAACTGATCGCCCAGCCTCATGCGCCCCCGGCCCAGGTCGTGCGTTGGCTGCAATTGCTGGCCGAGGTGCACGTGGAGGGCACGGGCGACGCCGAGGCCGCCCGCGGCGCGCTGCAACGGATCATAGACCTGAACCCGGCGGGGTCGGCGGCCGAAGCGGCGCGACGGCAACTGGCCCTGTTGCCCAGGCGGCTGGCGGCAAAAAAACCGGGCCAAGCCCTCAAGCTTGACCCGGCGGATCCCCGGATGGGATTGAAAAGCGGCCCGCCTCAGCGCGCCTGAAGTTCGAGCGCGATGCGCTTGTCCACCTCGCTGGCCAGGTCCACGTTGCCGGCCAACGAGCTGCGCCGGGCCTGCACCCACACCTGGCTGATGCCGGGCTCGACTTCGGCGACCTTCACCCAGACGGTGTTGTTGTCCACCTTCGCCTCGAGCGTGCTGGCGATGGTGTTCTCACCGGTCAACGTGCCCATCTGGGCCAGCACCACCTTGGCGGCGGCAAAGACTTCCGCCGGCTTGCGCTCGTAGCGGCTTTCGATCCGGTCCTTGCGCAGCGGCATGCCCGCCTTCTTGTGCCCCTCGACGGTCGTGTAGCAACCCGGGGTCAGCGAGATCAGGCAAATCGCGGCGAGCAAAGCGTAGAGATTGCATTTCATGCGGCGGATGCAACCCCAGTCCGGCCCGCAGCGTCAAGCCCGAACCCGCGCGGTGGCCGGGCGCGCCGACCCGGCGCCTGTTGTTTCGCGGATTTTCAATCCGCGCGGGCGGCGAACAATCCAGCCCGCCAGCCGGATTGAAGCCGGCGATACGGCAGGTTTGAAACCTGCGCTACGAAGCGAGGCGCTCGGCCACCCGGCAGCAGGGCCGCGCGTGCGGCCATGCCGGCCGGTAGTGACCGGCATTCAAGACCGCGGCCTCGGACAAAAAAGCCGCCGCCGGCGGTGCGGACCAGCGGCGGCGGCCCATTGCGGCGGGCAAGCCTATCGGGCGCGGAGGTCGTAGCAGAGCAACATGTCCTGGTCGCGCAGGTAGAGCCGGCCGTTGGCGATGACCGGGTGCGGCCAGGCCTCTTTGCCGCTGGGGTCGGGCTGCGCGAAGACGCCCTTTTCCTTGTAGCCGGCAGGGCTGGCCTCGATGAGAAACACGCGGCTGCCCGTTTTCTTTTCCTCGCGCAGGATCAGGTGGTCGTCGGCGTACACGCAGGAGCCCTTGCCCGGGCCGTCCTCGTGCTGCCAGACCGCCTCGCCGGTGCGGAGGTTCTGGCAGGTCCAGCCGCGGCGCTCGTCGTGGCCGTAGAGGTGGTCGCCCACCCGGATGACGCCGCCGTGGTGGTTGATCAGGACGCGGTTCTTGTACAGCTCGGTGGCGGTGAAGGTGTCGCTGTTGCGGGCCACTTTGAAGAGGTTGCAGCCGATGTTGTAGCCGGAGGTCACGTAAACCAGGTCCAGGTCCTCGGCGACCACGGGCGTGGGGATGACGGCCGTGGCGCCCTTGCGGGGCGCGCGCCAGAGCACCCGGCCCGCGGGGGAGATGCCCACCACGCTGGCCATGGTCAGTTGCACGTACTGTGGCGCGCCGGCCAGCGTGGCCGGGACCAGCGAGGCGTACTGGGCTTCGTCGGTGAAGTCCGCCGTTTGCCAGAGCAGGGCGCCGGTGCGTTTGTGGACGGCCACGACGGCGCCCTTTTCGCCGCCGGGGGTGAAGATCAACTTGTCGCCGTCCACCAAAGGAGACTCGCTGAAGCCCCACTCGGGCAGCTTGCCGCCGTAGTCTTGGATGAAGTCCCGGCGCCAGAGTTCCTTGCCGGTGGCGGCTTCGAAGGCGGCGATTTCGCCGTATTGGCCGATGGCAAAGACCAGGTCGCCGTCCACTGTGGGGGTACCGCGCACGCCGGCGAAGCCGCCCCAGCCGGGGGCGCCCGCCTTGCCGAGCCGGGCTTTCCAGAGCGGCTGGCCGTCCGATTCGCGGAAGGCCAGCACGAAGTTTTCGTCGCCCAGGTCGCCGGCGGTGTAGAGGACGCCCTTGGCAATTGCGACGGTGGCATAGCCGGCGCCCAGGCCGGTGATTTTCCAAACCTGCGGAGGGCCGCCGGCGGGCCAGGTTTTGAGGAGACCGGTCTCGGCCGACTTGCCGTCGCGGTGCGGGCCGCGCCATTGCGGCCAGTCCTCCGCGCGGGCGGTCAAGACCAGGCCGAGCAGGGGCCAGAGCAGGGTGAGGTTCATCGGAAGGATGCGCGTTGGTTCAAACATGCGGCGTTAGATTGGAGCAGGTGGGGACAAATTCAAATCGCCCGCGGCGACGCGCTCCGCTGCGTCGGCCGCGCCGGCGCTCCGCTTTTGGATTGTCAACCCGGGACGGTCAGGTTGTGATGCAGGCTCGTTTGTCACATGGCCGAGACATCACCAAAGCAAGCGACCTTGTTGGACGAACTCCGGGAAGAGCTCCCGGTGGCGTGGCGGGCCATTCCGCGCAAGGGGATGTTTTTCGGGCTCTTGGCGGTGTGGCTGGCGGTGTTTCATTTTCTGGGCAACCCGACGCTGGGTTACGTGGCCACGCCCTCGCTGCTGGGCTGGTTGAACATGATGTACAACCGGCCGGGCTCGGAGGACGGACACGGGCAGTTGATGCCGCTGGTGGTGCTCGGGTTGTTGTGGTGGCGGCGGGAGCGGCTGGCGCGCGTGCCCACCGAGGTGTGGGGGCCGGGTTTGTGGTGGTTGGCCGGGGCGGGGGTGTTGCACTGGCTGGGGTTCGCCGTGCAACAGCCGCGGGTGTCGGTGGTGGCGTTGTGGCTGGGCGTGTACGGCCTGGTGGCTGCGGTGTGGGGCCGCGCGCTGGCCCGGGCGATCGCGTTTCCTTACGTGCTGCTGATTTTTTGCGTGCCGCTGGGCGATCTGGCCGATCCGGTGACAGTGCCGTTGCGGCGGTTTTCCACGGATGTCACGGTGGTGATCGTGCGGCATCTGCTGGGCATCCCGGTGTTGCAGGAAGGGGTGCAGTTGATTGACCCCAAGGGGACCTACCAGTACGAAGTGGCGGCGGCGTGCAGCGGGATCAACAGCCTGCTGACGCTTCTGGTGCTGACTTCGGTGTACGGCTTCGTGAGTTTTGCCTCGCCCTGGAAGCGGCTGGCGATGGTGGCCCTGGCGCTGCCGCTGGCGGTGGCGGGCAATGTATTGCGGCTGGTGAGCATCATCGTGGCGGCGGAGGGGTTCGGTCGGGGAGTCGGGGAGTTTGTGCATGAGTGGTTCGGGTTTGTGACCTTCGCGCTGGGGTTGGTGGTGATTTTCGCGGTGGGCAATTGGTTGCAGGAACCCCGGGGCGAGGCAGCGGGGCCGGCGGTTTCCCAAGCGACATGAACCGGGGCACGACCATCATCGTGGGAGCGCTGGCCATTATGGGGCTGACGGCCGGGGCCGTGGCCCACCTCAAGTACCACCAGCGGCTGGGCGAGCCGGGGGTGCGCTGGGAGGCGAACGGGGCCGGGTTGCGGGGGCGGATCGTGCTGCCCGAGCGGGTGCTGGACTATGTGTCCACGAACGTCGAGCCGGCGCAGGTCGAGTGGGACGTCCTGCCCAAAGACACCAGTCTGGCGCGGCGCTTGTACCGGGCGCCGGACGGGTTCGAGGTGTTGCTGGGGGTGGTGTTGATGGGGACCGACCGCACCAGCATCCACAAACCCGAGTACTGTCTGACTTCGCAGGGCTGGCAGATCGTGGAGCGGGCCACCACGCGCCTGGGCGTGGACCAACCGCATCCGTACACGCTGCCGGTGCGGCGGTTTGTCACCCGGCGGCTGGGCCAGTTGCCCGGCGGCCGCCAGGTGCGGTGGAGCGGGGTGTACCTGTTTTGGTTTGTGGCCGACGGCCGGCTCACGGCCAGTCACGCCGGGCGGATGGGGTGGCTGGCGTGGGACCTGATCCGGCACGGGGTGATGCCCCGTTGGGCGTATGTGAGCGCGTTTGTGGTGTGTCCGCCCGGCCAGGAAGACCGCGCCACGGCGCGGGCCGGGGAGTTTTTGCGGGCGGCGGTCCCGCTGTTTCAGACCACGGCCGGGCCGCGCGAGGACCGGCGGCCGTGAACGTCCCGCCGTGAAGTTCCCGACCGACCGGAAAGAAGTTTGCCCTCGCGCGGCGCGGGCTGGCAGGATGGGCGGACTTTGACGCGTTTGCGCGAAATCCATGCTGCGCCAACAGCGAGACCTTCAAACCCAGGTACAGATGGTGGTGGACGCCGGGCTTTTCGGCCTGAGCTTCTATCTGGCGCACGCCATCCGGGAACGCTGGCCCTTCGAGTTGTTCGGCGGCACGCGGGAGATTTTCGACTTTTCGTACTACTTCTGGCTGTTTGTGGTGATCGTGCCGCTGGCGCCGCTGGTGTTGCGGTTGAGCGGATTTTACCGGCGGCCGTGGTTGCCCTCGCGCTGGCAGACGGCGGCGGTGTTGCTGCGGGCGTGCACGACGCTGGTGCTGGGGCTGGTGGTGCTCTTGTGGATCATGCGCGAGACCGGGGGGATCGCGCGCTCGGTGCTGATTTACTTCGGCGGGATCAGCTTCGCGCTGGTGTTTGCCAAGGAGGAGTTGCTGTTGCGCTGGCGCACCAGCCGGTTGGGCCGGGCCCGGCTGCAGCGGCGCTTGATCCTGGTGGGCACGCCGGAGGAGACCCGGCAGGTGCGGGAGGAAATCCGGCGGGACCCGAGCCGGCAGTTTGAGATCGCGGCGGAGGTTAACCTGAACGTGGAGCCGGTCGAGCGGCTGGTGGAATTGATGCACGAGCACTCGCCCAACGGCGTGATCATGGCCGCGCAGCACACCTACTTTGGCCAGCTCGAACAGGCCATCGCGGTGTGCGAACGCGAAGGGGTCGAGGTGTGGGTGATCGCGGACTTCTTCAAGCCGCGCATCTCGAAGACGACCGTGGGGGTGTTTCAGGGCCGGCCGGTGCTGGTGTACCGCTCGGTGCCGGCGAGCACCTGGCCGTTGCTGGCCAAACAGATGCTGGATTTTTGCGGGGCGCTCGTGTTGCTGATCCTGACCGCGCCGCTGATGCTGCTGGCGGCCGTGGGCATCAAGCTGACTTCGCCCGGCCCGATCCTTTTCCGTCAGGAACGTTGCGGGCTGAACGGGCGGCCGTTCACGATGTTGAAATTTCGCTCGATGGTCAGCGATGCCGAGCAGCGCAAGCACGAGCTGGAGGCGCTCAACGAAATGAACGGGCCGGTCTTCAAGGTGAGCAACGACCCGCGGGTCACGCCCTTTGGCCGGTTTTTGCGCAAGTACAGCATTGATGAGCTGCCGCAGTTGTTCAACGTGCTGGCCGGGCAGATGAGCCTGGTCGGGCCGCGGCCCCTGCCGGTGAACGAGGTCAAGCGGTTCGACGACCCCGCGCATCGCCGCCGGCTCAGCGTGAAACCCGGCCTGACCTGCCTGTGGCAGATTCGCGGGCGGAGCGACCTGCGGGATTTCCGGGAATGGGTGCGCCTGGACCTCGAGTACATTGACAACTGGTCCCTGGGCCTGGACCTGAAAATCCTCCTGCTCACCATCCCGGTGGTCCTGCGCGGGCAGGGGGCCAAATGAACCGGCCGGGCCGACCGCGATTGTTTTTCAGCCGCCACGCATGAAAACGAAAATCCGCAAACGCCCGGTCCGGAGCCAAAGCCCCCCGGTGTCGGTGGTGACCGGCGGGGCCGGGTTTCTGGGCTCGCACCTGGTGGACCTGCTCCTGGCGCGCGGGCACCGGGTCATTGTCCTGGACAACCTGGTTACCGGCACGGTGGACAACATTGCCCACCATGCCGGCGACCCGAACTTCCGGTTCATCCATCAGGACGTGACCGAGTACCTGTTCCTGGACGGGCCGGTGGATTACATCTGGCACTTCGCCTCGCCGGCCAGTCCGGTGGATTACCTCGAGCTGCCCATTCAGACCCTCAAGGTGGGCTCGCTGGGCACGCACAAGGCGCTGGGTCTGGCCCGGCACAAGGGCGCCCGGTTCCTGCTGGCCTCAACTTCAGAAGTGTACGGCGACCCGACGGTGCATCCGCAGCCGGAGACCTACTGGGGCAACGTCAACCCCATCGGTCCGCGGGGTTGCTACGACGAGGCCAAGCGGTTCGCCGAGGCCCTGACCATGGCGTACCACAACGAGCACGGGTTGGAGACGCGGATTGTGCGCATCTTCAACACCTACGGGCCGCGGATGCGCATGGGGGACGGTCGGGTGGTGCCGGCGTTCATCGCCGCCGCGCTGCGCAATCAGCCGCTCTCGGTCTTCGGCGACGGCACGCAGACGCGCAGTTTTTGCTATTGCTCGGACCTGATCGAGGGGGTGTACCGGCTGATGATGTCCGACTACCACCTGCCGGTGAACATCGGCAACCCGGAGGAACTGACCATGCGCGAGTTCGCCGAGGCGGTGATCCGGGCGGTGGGGTCGCGCAGCCGGATCGTGTACCGGCCGTTGCCGCAAGACGACCCCAAGCAGCGCCGGCCCGACATCACGCGAGCACAGAACTTGCTAAAATGGAACCCGCAGGTTCCCTTGGCCGAAGGCCTCGAGAAGACCATCGAGTGGTTCCGATCGCGCCTCGGGGCTCGGTCCAAGACTGCCCGCTAAAACATCGCCGTGAAACGACGTTTGTGTTTGACCCGCAGGGTCAATTCCAGTAACCACCCTGCACCATCTCGACGTTGTGCCGGGCCGGGCCGAGGCGTAAGCTGGTCCCGGCGGGCGCAGCCCGGGCGGAAACCATGCTGAATTCGTCGAAATCCTTTCTGTGCGTTGATTTTGGCGCCGGCACCCTGAAGGTTGCCGAGTTCGACGCCACTGAGGCGGGGGCCTTGCGCTTGCTGCGGTATGCGGTTCGCCCCCTGGGCCTGGCCGGCAGCCAGGACGCGGCACGGGACGGGGTGGTCCAACGGGCCTTGCAGGAAATCATGTCCGGCAAGACCTACACCGCCAAGCGCTGCAACGTGTCGGCGCCCGGGTTCCAGACCTTCTCGAAGTTCATCAAGCTGCCTCCGGTGGACGCCTCGAAGGCGACGCAGATCATCCAGTACGAGGCGCAGCAGAACGTGCCCTTCCCGCTTGAAGAGGTGGTGTGGGATTACCAAATCCTCGGCGCCCTGCCTTCCGGCGAACTGGAGGTGCTCCTGGTCGCCATCAAGACCAGCCTGGTCGAGGGCATGTTCAAGGCCGCCGAGTCGCAGGGGTTGCGCCTGGACCTGGTGGACGCCAGCCCGGCCGCGCTGGCCAACGCCTTTCGCTACAACTACAGCGACATGGAGGGCTGCTCCATGTTGCTGGACATCGGCGCCAAGACCAGCAACGTGCTGTTCTTCGAGAAGGACAAGGTTTACGCCCGCACCATCAACATCGGCGCCAACGCCATCACCCAGGAATTTGCGGCCGAGGCCAAGCTGCCTTTCGCCGAGGCCGAGAAGATCAAGATCGCCGAAGGTTTCGTGAGCCTGGGCGGGGCCTACGAGGAACCGGAAAACCCCCGCCAGGCGGCCATCTCGAAGATCGCGCGGCAGGTGATGACCCGCCTGCACATCCAGGTCAATCAGACCATCCAGTTTTACCGCAGCCAACAGGGCGGCTCGGCGCCGCAACGGGTGTTCCTGGCCGGGGGCGCCTCGATCATGGCCTACACGGCCCAGTTCTTCGCCGAGAAGCTCAACCTCCCGGTGGATTACTTCAATCCGTTCCGCAACGTCGAGATTGACCCCTCGGTCAACATCGAGGAGCTGGCCAAGGTCGCCCACGCGTTTGGCGAGGTGGTGGGGTTGGGCCTGCGCAACCCGGCGCAGTGCCCGATCGAGCTGAACCTCATCCCCAAGACCATCCTCAAGCGCCAGCAGCTCAATCAGAAAAAACCGTACTTCATCGCTGCGGCCATCAGCCTCATTCTGGCCGTGCTGGCCATGGGGGTGTTCTTCGACCGCGTGGCGGCGGTCAAGCAGCAGGCCATTACCGAACGCGAACCCAAAGTGGCGCGCCTCCAACAAAAGGCCGACCAGCTCCGGGCGGCACTCAAACAACGCGACGAGGCCCAAAAGCTCGTGGACCAGTACACCGAGTGGCTGGAGACCCGGTTTTCTTGGGGGGACGTGCTCACCGAACTTCGCAACGCCCTGGTCAACACCGAGCGGGTGACCACCCAGCCGGGCATGCAGACCGCCGTTTGGGTCGAGCGCATGAGCGCCGAAAACCTTCAAGCGCCTCCCGAGGAGCAACAGGAAGAAACCGGAACCCGGCCCATGATGATGGATTGGCGCATGATGCTCCGCTACGGCATCGGTCTTCCGCCCGAGGTCATGCGAAAACTCCGGGAAATGCAGGCTTCCGGGGAGCTGGACCAGGCCGCCCAAAGTGGTGGCGGGGAGGCCGGGGGGGCGGAAGGAGAGGCCGGAGGGGGCATGGACATGGGCGGCGCTCCGGCAGCGCCGAGCCGGCCCAACACCAACGAAGTCTCGATTATCAACCTCACCTGCCGGGCCATCAGTTGGAGCCGGGCCGACCCCCGGGCCGACCGTCAACTGGTGGACACCCTCGCCAACGTGCTCCTGCAAAGCCCGCTTTTTGTGGGCGGCACCAACGGCACCCGGCTTTCCGGGCAGATGCGACCGGACGAAGGCACCAATACCTTCCGGTTTGATGTCAAGCTCGTGCTCGCCAAGTCGATCAAACTGTAAGGTATGGATTGGATCAAAAAGAACCTCGGGCTGGTCATCGGTGGCCTGCTGGTCCTGGCAGGGCTGGGCGCTTCCGGCTATTACCTCTATACCAAAATCCAGCACAGCAACGCCATCAGCGCCCAGTTGGAGGAGCAGGACCAGAAGCTCCAGTCCCTCATGCGCATGAGACCCCACCCGGGCAACCGCAAGGTGGACAACATCGCGCTGGCCAAGGAACAGGAAGCCCAGTTGACCAATTTCGCCGCCCGCGCCCGCGCCCAGTTCGCGCCTGTGCCCTATCCCACCAACATCGAGAGCAGCAACTTCGGCTTGCTCCTGACCGACACCCTCGACCACCTGCATCGCCGGGCCCGAATGACGGGAACCAAACTGCCCGACGGCTACGCGTTCACCTTTGCCGCGCAAAAGCAGGCGCTGTCCTTCGAGCCCAAGAGCATCGAGCCCCTGACCCGCGCGCTGATGGAGGTCAAGACCCTGAGCGAAATCCTGCTCGATGCTCGCGTGATCGAGCTCGAGCGCATCCGCCGACCCTCCGTTGCGGCCAATGACACGCCCGGCCTGACCCTGGGCGGTGGCCCCTCCGACTACTGGACGCGCAAGCCGGTCACCAACGACCTGGCCGTGATCATCCCTTACGAACTGGTCTTTCGCGGTTTCAGCAGCGAATTGCAGGCCTTCATGGAAGGTTTGGCCCGCAGCCCCCACAACTTCCTGCTCAAAAATCTCATCGTGGACACTGGGGAGACCAACGAGGTGGACATGTTCGCGCCGGACATGGGCCTGGGCGGCGACGAGGGCAACATGCCCCGGATGAGTCCGCAGATGCTGATGATGCTCCGCTATGGCTTGCGGCCCGGGATGCGTGGCATGCCCATGATGCCCCAGCCGACCGATGCCGCCACGGAGGCGGCGCGGGCCGAGGCCAACATCATCGTCCGCGAAAAACCCTTCCGCGTGACGGCCTGGGTGGATGTGGTGCGCCTGCGCGATCCCGCCGAGGCGGCCGCCAGCCGTACCCGGTCCCGCCGGGGTCCGGCCGCGCCCGGCGCCGAGAGCACCGGCGCCGAAACCGCACCGGAGGCCTCGACGGCGGCCGCATTCTAGCCTATGGAGTTGCTCAAGAAGCATTACGAGAAGCTGATCCTGAGCGTGGTCCTGCTGGGGTTGGCCGTGGCGGCGGGGTATCTGCCCTTTGAAGTGGCCCGCGTGCGGGAGCGCCTGGCGGAAGTCACCACCGCCATCGAGGACGGCAAGGTTGAACCCCTCAAACCACTGGACCTGACCACCAACGAGGCGGTGCTTCGCCGGGCTACCTCGAAGGTCGAGTTCGCTTTTGGCAAAGGTCCACACGGCCTGTTCAACCCGGCGGGCACCTGGCGCAAGGGCACGGGGCCCGGCGGCTGGCCGCCCATCCCGCCGGCCCCATCCGGCGTGGAGGGTCTCGTCGTGACCAGCATTACCCCGCTCATGCTGAAGGTGGAATTCCAGGGCGTCTCTCAGGGTAGCAGCGCGGCCTTCGGACTGCGCTACCGGTTCTACATCCAAAACCAGGCCTCGACCAATTCCACCCTCGCCCGGGGCCGCATCCTGAACCTGGCCACCAACGACAAGCCCGGTGCGGCCGACCCGCTTTTGATCAAGGATATCATCGGCGCGCCCGAGGACCCCGACGCCATTCAGTTACAGCTCACCGACGCGCGCACCGTCATCACGGTCACCAAGGACAAGCCCTATACCGAAGTGGCGGGTTACTCGGCCGACCTGCGGCACGAACGCGAGGGCCGTAATTTCACGCGGCAACGCCCCGGCGCCAAACTCACCATCGCCGGCGCCACTTACAATGTCGTTGCCATCAGCGAGCGCGACGTTACCATCGAGGACGACAAGACCAAACGCCGCACGGTCATTGCGCTGAACCGGTGAGGGGTCGCTGAGTGATCTGGATTGCTTTATGTCTTCCGTTTCGAGAAAAACCACGCCCATGATTCGTTTCGCCTTCACCCTGCTGGCCGGCGCGGTGGTGTTGTCGGGCCCGCTGCCCGCCCGGGCCGCGCAACCGGACGCCGCCGCCCTTGCCGCCGAAGAAGCCGTGCGCCGGCAGGAACTGACCATCCTCCTGCGCAAAACCCTCCAAGAAGCGGCCGACGTGCGCGCGCGGGATGACCTGGCCAACGCCGTGCGCCTCTATGAGGAGTGCTGGAGCCTGGTCCAGCGCATCGGCGATGCCAGCATCGAGGCCGAGCGCAAACAAACCATCGCCGGGTTCACCGAGGCCTACCTCACCCAGGCCCGCCGCTCCTATGCCAGCGCCGATTACGAGGAGGCCAACCGGCAACTCGCCCGGGTGTTGCGCGTGGACCCGCGCAACGACGAAGCGCAAAAACTCAAGGCCCGTGTGGACCAGGCCCTCGAGGAACTCAAAGGGCGCGTGCCCAGCAAGGAAATCGTGGCCCAACTGCCCGAGGCGGCCCAGACGCGCACCGATGCCGCCACGCTGGTCCAGGATGGCAAGCTGCTTTATGAAATGGGGAAACTGGACGAGGCCGAGGCCAAGTTGCGCAAGGCCCGCGAGCTCGATCCTACCAACCGCGCCGCCCCCTACTACCTGACCCTGGTTCAAGAGGCCCGCTACTCTCAGGATGCCGTCAAGCGGGAAGTTATGGCCCGCCAGAAAATGGTCGAGGTCGAGCAGGCTTGGAATCCACCGCTGGCGCGGGAGAAAATGCCGCCGGGCAACCCATTTGCCCGCACCAACACCGTGCACACCGGCCCGGGGCGGCGGATGATTTACGCCAAGCTCGACAAAATCCGGCTTGACCGGGTCGAGTTCCCCGGCGTGCCCTTGAGCGAAGTGGTGGCGTATCTGGACACGGAAGTTCGCCTGCGCGACCCGGACAAACGCGGCATCAATTTCATCCTGGCTCCCACCGTGGATTCGCAGGCTCCGGCTCAACTTGGTGTGCCTGGCCTCACCACGTTCGATCCGACGACCGGCGCGGCCGTACCCGCCGTCCCCCAGCAGGAGCAATTCGAGCTCGCCGATGTCGTGATCAAAATCTCGCCCCCGTTGCGCGACGTACGCCTGGCAGACTTGCTTGACGCCGTCATCAAGGTGGCCGACAAGCCGATCAAGTACTCGGTCGAGGAATACGCGGTCGTGTTCAGCAAAAAGACCCCGGAACCTCAGCAGCTTTTCACGCGCACTTTCCGGGTGAACCCGAACACGTTCGTGCAGGGCTTGGAAGGGGTGTACGCCATTGACTACTCGAGCGTCCTGGGCGGTGGTGGGTTCGGTGGAGGCGGTTTTGGTGGTGGCGGCTTTGGCGGCGGCGGTTTCGGCGGGGGTGGTGGGTTCGGTGGTGGTGGGTTCGGTGGCGGCGGTTTTGGCGGTGGCGGCTTCGGCGGCGGGGGCTATGGCGGCGGGGGGTTGACCATCGGACGCGTAACGATTGGCGGCGGCTACGGAGGCGGCGGTTTTGGCGGGGGTGGCTTCGGGGGTGGTGGTGGCTTCGGCGGGGGTGGCTTCGGGGGCGGCGGCCTGGGCGGCGGCGGCCTGGGCGGCGGCGGCCTGGGCGGCGGTGGCTTCGGCGGCGGTGCCGGCGGATTGGGCAGTGGGGGGACGCCCACCGGCGTGGCCGGGTCCACGTTGATGTCGTACGTCAACGAATTGGTGCGCGCGTACTTTGTGGCCGCCGGGGTGGACCTGGGCGGGCCCAACATCCTGGGTCAGGGTTTCGGCGGGGCAGCCGGTGGCGCGTTTCCGGGAGCGGCCGGTGCGGGCGTGGGCTTCCAAAACGCCCAGGGCAAGGCCCTGTTCTTCAACGACCGCACGGGCATCCTGCTGGTGCGGGCCACGCTCGAGGACCTGGACATCATCGAGCAGGCCATTCAGGCGCTGAACTTCACTCCCGACCAGGTGACCATCGAGGTCAAGTTTGTCGAAATCGGCCAGGACGATGCCAAGGCCCTGGGTTTTGATTGGTTCCTGGGCAACTGGAACATGGCTGGCGGCAACCTCGGGCTCTCGGGCGGGACGGCGCCTTCTTATGCGGGCGCTCCTTCCGCCGCCAATCCGTACGGGGTGTTCCCCGGCAACTTCGGTGTTCCGGCCTTTGCCCCCAATCCTTCGACGGATCAGTTGATCACTTCCGGTCTGCGCGGAACCGAGATTGGCGGGACGGCCATCCCGACCCTGGCCACGCTGACCGGGATCATGACCGATCCCCAGTTTCGCGTGGTCATCCGCGCCCTCGAGCAACGGGGCGGGGTGGACATCCTCTCCGCGCCCAAGGTGACCACGGTCAGCGGCCGCCAGGCGCAGATTCAGATCATTGATCTCCAGACCATCGTCTCCTACAACCAGACCGGGGGCATCGGGGGCGGAGTGGGCACCGTGGGCGGAGTGGGCACCGTCGGAGGCGGCGTCGGCGCTGTGGGCGGCGGTGGGGTCGGGGTGGGCGTGGTGCAGTAAGTTCCACTGGCTTTTCAATCTCGAACGAACGCAGACATGAAAATCGAACGCGTTTTGGCAACCCTCGGCTTGGTCGCGGGCCTCGGCATGTGGGGCGCGCGGGCGCAGGTGGTTCAACAGGCCGCGGCAACCCCGACCATTCAGCCCACCACCGTGCCCGTGCCCATCGGGCCGACCTTGGACGTGATCCCGCACGTCTCGGCCGACGGCTATACCATCCAGCTCAATCTGCTGCCCACGGTGACCGAGTTCCTCGGTTACGACGACCCCGGCCAGTTCCGCGCGGTGGTGGGCAACCTCGCCGCGCCGGTGCCGCTGCCGCGCTTTCGCATCCGCCAGGTCGTCACCAGCTCGATCGTCTGGGACGGCCAGACGGTCGTTTTGGGCGGCCTCATTTCCGAGCGTGTGGCCAAGCGCAAGGACAAGGTGCCCGTGCTGGGCGACCTGCCGTTGGTGGGCCGGCTCTTCCGCAGCGAGGCCAATTCGAGTCAAAAGAAGAACCTCGTCATCTTCGTGACCCCCACCATCATTGACCCCCAGGGCAACCGGGTGCACGATGAGAACAACCTGCCGTTTGACCCCACCAAGTTGCCGCCCCAGACGCCCTTTGCGCCCGTGCCCACCCCGGCGTCGGAGGTTTCCAAGTGAAACGCTGTGTGGGCCCAAAGTTGGCTGAAAACTTGCCGTCAACGTTGAATTCGGGCGGAGCGCGGACCTCCGTCACCAGTTGAGATGCGAGGAATGCAAATCAAATTCTCTCAGGCCCGGCCGTCGGGCGGTTCTCGATTGGGGCGCGCCACAGTGTTGTTGGCCGCGGCCGCGGTGGCCGTGTTGTCCGGGGTCTCGGTCCGGGCCGACCTGACCCTGTCCCCCCAGGGCACCGAGTACCCGCTGAGTCGCGGCCTCATCGGCGACCAGACCCGGCCGGCCCTGAGCCTGACGAGCACCGGCGGTTACGTGGTTTGGCAGGACAACGCCGCGGACGGCGACGGCCTGGGGGTCATGGTCGCCGAACTCAACGCCTCGCTTTCCCCGATCCCGACGCGCATTTTCCGGGTGAACCAGACCACCACCGGGGACCAAGAAGCACCTGCTGTGGAAGCCCTGGCGGATGGGGGCGCCTTGGTGGTCTGGCAGGGCGGGAAGCAGGGCGAACAAGACATCTGGGCGCGCATCATCCAGCCCGGCGGCACCTTTCTGGGCGGCGAATTCCGCGTCAACACCTACACCAACGGCCAGCAAAGCTCACCCAGGCTGACCCGCCTTGGCGACGGCAACTTGGTGGTGGTCTGGAGCAGTTGGAACCAGGACGGCATGTACCAGGGCGTGTTCGGCCAGCGGCTTGCTCCTACAGGGCAAAAGCTGGGCAGCGAGTTTCAGGTCAACGAGTTTACTGCTTATAACCAGCGCGACCCGGCCCTCACCACCCTGGCCGACGGTTCGTTTGTCGTGGCCTGGGTCAGCGAGCAGCAGCGCTTCGAGAACAGCGTGGACATTTTTGCCCGTCGCTACCTGCCCGACGGCACCCCGGCCGGAGGTGAGGTGCGGCTGAACACCACCACCAACCTGTGCGCCAATCCCGCACTGGCCCCGGGTTGGAACGGCGGGTTCATGGCTGCTTGGAGCCAACGCAACACCACCGAAATCACCAACATGTGGGACGTGGTGATGGGCAGCTACGAGGCCAACGGGAATCTCCTGGGCTCGGTGGTGCTGGCCAATCAGTACCGCCCGCACAACCAGTTCTTCCCGCGGATCGCCGCCTTGGGCGGAACCCGCTTGGTGGTCTGGACCAGCTACGGCCAGGACGGCTCGCGCGAAGGCATCTACGGGCGGCTGGTGGGGCAGTTCGGGCCTCTGGGTGACGAGTTCCTCGTCAACACCGCCACCATCGGTCCGCAATTGCAGCCGGCGGTGGCCGCCGATGGCGACGGCCGCTTTCTTGTGACGTGGGCCGGTTTCGTGGGCGGAGACGCCAGCTTCGAGATTCTGGGCCAACGCTACGCGGGCGAGCTGGCCCTGCCGGCCCCCGGCGCGCCGTTGGTCACGGCCCTGGACGCCTACTCGCTGCTGGTGAGCTGGGCCCCGCTGGCCGGTTATCCCGATTTCGCCGCCTACCACTTGTACGTGGACGGCGCGGCCACGCCCCGGGTGCTGACCGAGAATTTCGTCATCCTCGACGATTTCAACCCGGCCACCACCCATACCTTCCGGTTGGCGTATGCGCTCAAGGACGGCCGTATTTCGCCGTTGTCCGAGCCGGCGACCGGCCAGACCTGGGGGCGGGACCGGAACAACGACGGCTTGCCGGATGACTGGCAGGCCCGTTACTGGGGGCCGAACGCGGCGGCCTGGCCGGTCCCGGGGTTGGACCCGGACGGCGATGGTGCGTCCAACCTGGCCGAGTTTTTGGCCGGGACCGACCCGCTGAACCCCGAGAGCGTCTTGCGGGTGTCCATCCAGCCCACCACCGGCGGGTTGTTACTGCAATGGAATGCGGTGGCCGGCTCGATTTACCAACTGCAGGCGTCCGCCGACTTGAAGACCTGGTCCGACGCGGCCGGTCCGGCCTTTGCGCCGGGTGACCGCGCGTCCTCGGTGGTGCCCACCAACGCCGCGACCGTGTATTACCGTGTCATCCGCATCCGGTGATTTTATGCGCGCCTCACTGAACCGAATTCTGCTGATTCTGGCGCTGGTGGGCGGGTTACCGCGCGCACAGGCCTTCGCCCTCTTGGGGGCCTTGGACACGTGGATGACTGAGGAAATCGGGTACAACCTGGCCGACCCGGGCGGTCCGATGAATCTGGGTGAGGAATACCGGTGGAACATGCCGATCGTCACCTATGGTTTCGACGAGTCGTTTTTGAACTACTTTGGTCAGCGGGGGGTCGAGGAGGTCGAAAAGGCCATCAAGATTCTCAACGACCTGCCGCCGGTCTCGCAGATGAGCCCGGACCTGTCCGAGTTTCCGCTGGACACCCGGAGGATGAACTACCGGGCCAACGCGCTGTCCGTTTACGACATGAAGTCTTGGGCTCTGGCCTCGTTGCTGGAAAGTATGGGGTTGGCGCCGGCCGAGCGCTATGTCTGGACCTTGCGCGCGCGCTTCGCCGGCCCGCCGGTTACCTACTCGGTGATCAAGCGCAACTTTGACCCGGTGACTTTCAACCCCTCCAGCTATGTCAACGGGGTGCTGTACACTTACCAGATCATTCAAACGTACACGACGCCCACTTGGGAGGCCGTGGAATTCGAGGTGGACCCAAGTGTCCCCAGCGTCAGCTCCGTGACCGCCTTGAACTTGTGGGGAGGTACCGTACTCGCCAGTGGGATTTCCGCCGTTCTCTCGCCCGGCCTGTTTTTTACCGGGCTGACCCGGGACGATGTCGGCGGTCTGCGATACATCTATCGCCCGGACAACCCCAACGTTGAAACCCTGATGACCAACGCCGTTCAGGCTCCCTTGGGTACTCAGCGGGGCAATTACGTGATCGGGGTGGATTCGCAGGGCAAGGTCAACGGCTGGGGCGCGCCGCCCGGCTTCACCAACGTCGTGGCCGGGACCAACGCCCCGGCGGTCAACATCGCCCTGCGGCCGGGCGTGGACAAAATCACCTTCGTGCGCGTCAATTTCGACTCGCTGGTGGGGGCCTGGGTTACCCAGACCAACGTGTACGAAGACCGGTACATCTCGAACTTCGTCCAACGCACTCAATTGGTTCAGCGCACCTTACCCGCACCGGACATCCTCTTCGATGCCGCAGACTTGGGGGTGGTGGATGCCATTCCGCTGGTGTATGGCAAGTCCATGAACTTGGTCAGCCAGGATGCCATCAACGGGATCACCGTCTTGGCCGGCCCGGGGCAAATTTTTCCGCCCCACACGATTACTTTCGGCAAGCTGGGGGAGTATCTGATCAACATACCGGAGGGCGGCCAGACCGATGTTCTGGTGGGCTTTATCTGGGGAGCCTACGACGGCTCCGAAGCCGAACCCTACATCTTCCCGCAGGGCGCCAGCATCCGGGCGTTGGAGCGACTGATCTTCGACGGCAAGCTGCGGGACCGCAATCAGAACCCGTGGCTTTCCCCGTTCATCATTGTCAATGCCGGGACCGGGCAAGGACAGGGCGGGCAAACGGGCACGGGCGGTTTTGGCGGCGGCGGAGGCACTACTCCGTGAGCAGGTCCGGTTGACCGCGGGCACGGTTCTGACGACTTTTACGTGGCTATGAAGCGGATTTGCAAACTGGCGGTGGCGGTGGGCCTGCTGTCCTGGCTGGAGGCGCAGGCGGTCGGGCCGCAGCCCTTGTACGTCAACAGCGGCGCCACCAGTTATGCGGTGAAGCCGAATGCGCCGCCGGGCAATTTCGCCTGGCTGCAACCCCGCGTGCTGCCCGCGCCGGAGGTGCCGCCCATTTTCGTGAATCCCGGCTCGGTGACGTTCACCAATCCTCCCCAAATCAACGCCACGGCCTTTTTGAACCTGGGCACCTTCGGGGTCCAGACGCTGCTGCCCTTCGACTTCCAAAACACCCTGTATTTCACCAACCGGGGCACCATGATCAGCGCGCCGGGCTTCCGGTTTGATTACACGGACGACTTCGGCATCCGGCGGCCGGCGGCGCGGTTCGTCAACGAAGCGTCCGGCATCATTCAATGCGTGGACGCGAACCAATACTTGGGGTACAGCAACGTGTACTTTCAGACCATGCTGCAAATCCGGGCGACGAACATCCTCAACCCTGGCTACGTGCAGGTCGGAAACAACGGGACCATCCGCATCGAGGGCCAGAATGTGAACCTCAGCCGGGGCGGCTTGGAAGTCGTGCCCATCGAAAGTTCACCCTTTGCCAACGTGTATTTCGACAACACCGGCGACGGCATCCCGGATTCCTTCTTGGGTGACAACGCCATCTACGACCTGTACTGGGGGGCCGGCATTCAGCAGGTTCCGGTTCCCGGCCCGTTGAACACGGCCAGCGTGCTGCGGTTTTTGGGCACGGATTTGCTCGCCAGTTCCGGCCCTCATGTGGTGCAGGTCGCTCCCACTTGGCAGAACCAAACCGTGGCCTTCTCGACGTACGTCTTGGGCGAGTACTTTACGGCCTTCGCCAACACCGGGGTGGTGGCCTCGACCTTCCTGACGCTGACCAACGCGGACGGCAGCACCACCAACATTCTTCTGCCGACCAACATTTTCCGCCAAGCCGTGGTGGTGGGGGTCAACGATACCAACTTCACCGTGCGCACCCGATTCGGGCCGCCGGGTCCGGCAGGGCTGGGCTTTGGGTTGGTCGCGGTCGAGATTGCCTCACAGACCACGAATGTGGCCCAAGGGGCTCCCCAGACCGACACCTTGTACTTTGTGGATTACCTTGGTTACGACACCAACACCTTGGTGGTGACCAATTTGGGGGTTTGGGTTCCGACGGGCCGCCCTTACGCGTACGAGATTTACCGGGAGCTGCCGGCGTTTGATTTCCTGGGTTCCTACGGCAACACCTCGCTCTTCAGCGGGTTCCTGTACAGCACCAATTTTTCCAATGTTTTTGCCACCAACTTGTACGCGGGTTATTGGGCCTCGATTGACAGCATCCAGTCGCGTCCGCCGCAGGTGCCCGGGGTGGCTCCCACCAATACGCCCGGGCGCATTGAGATCGTGGCGGATACCCTCAACTTGAACCGCACCCGGATTCGTGGCGAGACGCTGGTGGAAATCAAGGCCGCCCACTTGCAGAGCAGTGACGGGACCTTGGTGGACGTGGAAAATCTGGTCTATGACCTGGCTTCCACCAACGGGCTGCTGACGGTGCGCAACCTGGCCAAGGATTCATTCCACGCGATCCGCGGGGAATTGCGGGCGTGGACGGGCATCTGGTCCAACCAGTTCGCCCTGGTGTTGTCCAACTGGTTCATTGACGCCAACACCAACTACTACAACCCGGTCACCAACCCGATTGACATCAACCTGTACTGCCTGATCCTGAGCGCGGATTTCCTCACCCGCACCCAGCAGGTCATCACCCACACCCTGTCCCTCAACAGCACCAATGTGGTGGTGGATGACCCCTACCTGGTCAGCGACAAGCTCTTGATCAACGCCGAAGGACTGACGGTCAACGGTCGGATCGCGCTCACCAACGCCATTCCGGACTGGAGGTACGCCATGACGCCCAACCTGCGTTTCCTCACCAACAACGGCACCCTCCGGCCGTGGAACGTGGGCTATTACGGCGCGGATTTCCCGCCCGGCCGCCGCTTGGAACGCTTTGTCAACACCGGCCGCCTCGAGGCCGAAGGTCACGAGATTGCCTGCGACCAGTTCGTGGATTCGGGGGTGGTCCAAAACTCGTACGACCTGCGGCTCTTTGCCCGGGAGGCGATCCTGGAAGGCAGTCTGCACGACGTCGGCGGGTCGGCGCATTATCACGGCACGGACTATAAACTGCGCAATCACCGCTTGGTCGCCGGCCGTGGGCTCTCCGTGAACATCACCAACAGCCTGGCCGACGCGGGGCCGGAGTCGGACAACAGCCTCGAAGTGACCGACGGCTTCCACCTCTTGCGCAAGCCGCAGCTTGGCGATTTGTTGGGAACCCGGCTTTGGACGCGCGCCCCACGCTTTGTGAGCGTGGCCCACACCTGGGCCGCGGAGGACCGGGGGGCTTCACCGGTTGGGTTTACCAATAATGTAGCCGTGGGTCGGCTCTTGCTCGACAGTCAGCCCTTCGGGGAATTGCGCTTTAGCCCACCGGTGGACGGCTTGGGCTACCCCCAACCGGGCAACTTCGGGATGTACGTGGACTATCTGGAGTTCAGCACCAACCGCTACACCGGCGGACAACCCAGCGTGGCCGAAGCCCCGGAAAGCTACCTGGTCATCGAGCCCGGCCTGACCATTTACTTCGCCATGTCCAACCTGAACCCCGAGGAGCTGGACGGCCGCTTCGAGGGACGCTTGCGTTGGGTCAAATCCTACGCCGGCCCGGGCAGCGGCGCCGATGTGGCGTTGCGGGATGGACGGACCCTCCGAGTCAACCTGGGTCTGCTGCAAAGTCTCGAGATTGACTCGGACGGCGACGGAGTGGTCAACGGTCAGGACCTTTATCCGTTTGACGACCTCTTGATCACCAACTTCCGCCTGGTCAGCGTCACGCCGCCGGTCGCGGAGCTGTCCTGGCGGGCCGCCGCGCGGACGACCTACGCGGTTTCCTATACCACCAATTTGCTGACGCCCAACTGGCAGGTCATTGCCCGCATGACCAATCCCGAGCCTGAGGTGCGAATTCTGACCGTCACCCACCGGCCGGAGGGCGGGATCTCCATCCAAGATGCGCAGCGGTACTATCGTGTCAGCTATGAGCCTTGAGATTCTTCGCGTTGGCTCGAATCGGGCCTCCCGCAACCCTCGGCGATCTCGGCTCCGGTCGGGGTGGAGGTCCCCGGTCTTGGCGCTCTGGGCAGCGCTCGTGGTGGGCGTGAGCCTGACGTGGGCGCAGACGGATGCCATTTCTTGGGACGCGCACAAAGTGCATCCCACCCGGGTTTTGGCCAAGTTGGCGAACCCCGCTCAAGCAGACGCCCCCGCGCTGGCCGCGCTGAACACGCTGGGGTCGCGCGTGGTGCACCGCTACCATTTGGTGCCGGGACTGGTTCTGCTCGAAGACGCGCAGGGGCGGGCCCCGGCGAGCATTGCCCGGCCGGACGAGGAAGCTCGGCGGCAGCGCCTGTGGAATCGCATTCAGGCCCTCAAGGCCTCGGGTCAGTTCGAGTACGTCGAGCCGGATTACTATGTGCGCCCGCTCTTGACGCCCAATGACGCCGCCCTCCTGGATGGCCGGTTGTGGGGGTTGCGGAACCTGGGCCAGGACGGGGGATTACCGGGGGCGGACATTGCCGCCGAGGCGGCCTGGGATTTGACGACCGGGTCCACCAACGTGATCGTGGCTGTCATTGACACCGGCATCCGCTACACCCATCGCGAGCTGGAGAGGCAGATGTGGCACAACCCCGGGGAAATTCCCGACAACGGCATTGATGACGACAACAACGGCTACGTGGACGATGTGTTTGGCATTGACGCCGTCCTGGAAACGGGCGATCCGATGGACAATGGCGATCACGGCACGCATGTGGCCGGAACGATCGGTGCTGCCGCCAACGACGGAAATCCCCACGTGGGCGTGGCCTGGCAGGTGCAGTTGATGGCCTGCAAGTTCATCGGGGACGACGGGTTTGGTTCGACCTCGGATGCCATCCAGTGCATTGACTACGCGGTCGAGCACGGGGCGCGCATTTCCAACAACAGTTGGGGCGGGGGTGGTTTTTCCCAGGCACTGTTTGACTCGATCCGCCGGGCGCGTGACCGGGGCATGTTGTTTGTGGCGGCCGCGGGCAACGACAGCAATGACAACGACCGCAACCCCTCTTATCCGGCCAGTTACCAGTTGGACAACATCATCTCCGTGGCGGCGATTGATCGGACGGACAGCCTGGCGGTGTTTTCCAATTACGGACAGCAAAGCGTGCATCTGGGCGCGCCCGGCGTGGAAATCTTCTCCAGCATCTCCGGCTTCGATGCCAATTACGATTTTTTTGACGGCACCAGCATGGCCGCCCCCCATGTCAGCGGCGTGGCGGCTCTGGTGGCGGCGCATTTCCCGGACGCGGACCTGGACGAGATTCGGGACCGTATTTTGGCCGGCACCGTGCCGACACTCGCGCTTTCCCGCACCACCAGCACGGGCGGTCGCCTCAACGCTTACAAGGCTCTGACCGTAACCGGGGAGGGCTTTCTCCAGGTCAGCGTGGACCCGCCCTCGGGCGCCACCTTGCTCAACGGTTCCACGCAACCGGTGACGGTTCGCGTGCGCGACCGCTTCGGCGTCCGCAATGCGACCGTGAACGGGGACTCGCCACAAGTCGGGCCCTTGGTGTTCCGGAACGACGGTCAGAACCCGGATTTGGTCGCGGGGGACGCGCGCTACACGGCGGCGCTGCCCGTTCCGCTCACGGGTGAGAGGCTGTCGCTGACGCTGGTGGTTGAAGCCCCGGGCAAGGTGGGAGTGACGAACACGGTCACGTACAGTCTTGCCCCGCGTCCGTCGAACGACGCCTTTGCCACGCCCCTCAAGGTGCCGGCTGCGGGGGCGCTTTACCTCTCGAATAATCGCTTCGCCACCATCGAGCCCGGCGAGCCGGCCCACGGCGGCGCCAGCAACCAGGTGGCCTCGTTGTGGTGGTCATGGACGGCTCCAGCCAGCACCAATGTGCTGGTGGATGCCACCGGCACCGCCTTTGACTCCGTCCTCGCCGTGTACACCGGCAACGTTTTGACCAACCTGCAACCGGTTACCACCCTGACCAACGTGACCGGGCGGCGCGCCTATTTGAGTTTCAACGCCCAGGCTTCCCGCATTTATTCCATCGTTCTGGCGGGGGTGAACTCCAACGCCCTCGGCTCGGTGCGCCTGCGGATTGCGCCCGGGGGCCAACTTCAGACTGAACCGCCCCAGGTGGCCATTACCAGTCCGGTCAACGGCTATCGCGTCACCGATCCCTCGGTGACCGTGACCGGCACGGCCGCCGATGCCGGGCCCAACGCTGCCGGCGTGACCGAAGTGTTGGTGAGCTTGAACGATGGCATTGCCGTGCCGGCCAACGGGACCACTACTTGGAGCCGCCCGCTCCGGCTGCGTCCCGGCGCCAACAAGGTCCGGGTCCGCTCGGTCAATGCCGCCGGGTTGTTCTCCGAAACCAAGGCCATAGACCTGCATTACATCGTGGCCCGTCCCGTCAATGATGACTTTGGCAATGCCCTCGTGCTGGCCGGAACCGAAGGCACCTCGGCCGGCACGAACAGCCTGGCGAGCCTGCAGCCGGGTGAACCCCGTCATGTAGGCAATCCCGGCGGCCGGTCCTTGTGGTGGCGCTGGCAGGCCCCGGCGGACGGCTCGTTGTTGGTGAGCACTGAGGGCAGCTCCTTCGACACCCTGCTCGCGGTTTACACCGGCAACCTGGTCAATGCCCTGACCTCGGTGGCGGCCAATGACGATGCCTTCGAGGCCTCGGGTTTCAGCAAGGTCCAGCACGCGGTCCGCGCGCAGACCTGGTATTCCATCGCTGTGGACGGCTACAACGCCGCCACGGGAACGGTGCAACTGGCGTATGCCTTCACGCCCGGCAAGGTTTACACCGTGAGCCTGGACCACGGCCCCGGGGGGACGACCGAGCCTCCCGCCGGCCGCATGGATGTCCTGGCCAACAGCACGACGCGGCTTCAAGCCGTACCCGACCCGACCTACGAATTCGCCGGTTGGCAGGGCGACGTGAACACCTCCGAAAATCCGGTCTCGGTGCAGGTGACACGAGACTTGCAGGTCCGGGCGGAGTTCCGGGCCCTCCCCCTGGCGGACGATTTCGAGACCGGTAACCTCACGAGACTTCCTTGGGAGACCGGCGGCGGCGCTCCTTGGTTCGTGACCAACCAAACTGCGGCGGCCGGCGTTTACAGTGCGCGCTCCGGGCTCATTGGCCACAATCAGGCGAGCACCTTGAAGCTGACCCAGCCGCTGCGGGCCGGCGCCGCCGGCTTTGCGTTCAAGGTCAGTTCCGAGGAGGGCTGGGACTTCCTGGAGTTCTGGCTGGACGGCAAACTGGTTCAGAAATGGTCTGGCGAGATCGAGTGGAGCCGTTACGAGTTCACCGTGACCGCTGGCACGCACACCCTCGAATGGCGCTACGTCAAGGACGCCGCCAACAGCCACGGGCTGGACGCCGCGTTTGTGGACAATTTGGTGCTGCCGATCGCGGTGGCGGATGACGGCACCATCCCTCGCCTGAGCATCGCCCGCGCTTTCACCGGCGGCGTCGAGGTGCGGCTCAAGGGCCAGACCAACCAGGTCTATGTCATCCAGGCGGCGGACTCCCTGCCGCCGCGCTGGCTTGGGGTGTACACCAACGTGGCCAACTTCGGCGAAGTGATCTTCCTCGACCCCGAGTCGGTCAGCGCGCCGCAGCGTTTTTACCGCGGCGTGCGGCCCTGAAGATCCGACTGATCCGCCCTATCCGACGGTTCGGACGGATTGCCCCCGGTTCCCATGAAACGCCTGGGTCTCACCGGCGGCATCGGCATGGGCAAATCGGCCGCGGCCGAGCACCTGCGCCTGCGCGGCCTGCCGGTGGTGGACACGGACCGGCTGGCCCGCGAACTGGTGGAGCCCGGTCAACCCGCGCTGCGCGAAATCCGCGAGACCTTCGGTCCCGAGGTGCTGGACACCGCCGGCCGCCTGCGCCGCGACGCGCTGGCCCGAATCGTTTTCGCCGACGAAACCCGCCGCCGCCAGCTCGAGGCCATCCTCCACCCGCGCATCCGGGCGGCGTGGCAGGCGCAACTCGAGGCCTGGCAACACGAAGGCCGGCCCGCCGCGGTGGTGGTCATTCCCCTCCTGTTCGAGACCGGCGCGGCCGGGCAATTCGACGCCACGATCTGCGTGGCCTGCTCGGCGGCCAGCCAGCGGGAGCGCCTGGTCGCGCGCGGCTGGTCGGACGAGGAAATCGCGCGCCGTCTGGCCGCCCAGTGGCCCATCGCGCGCAAGATCGCCGCGGCGGACTTCGTGGTCTGGGCCGAGGGCGGCTTGGAGCACACGGCGGCCCAGCTCGACCGGATTCTTGCGACGCTGGGACTCGCCGCTGTGCCGGCCGGGCCCGCACGGGCGCCGGCGGTCGGAGCTGGCGTGTGACCTGCTTTTTTCTCGGGATTTGAGGCGCGGGGTTGAATGCCCTTGCGACGCCCTTTTCCGTTACCTAGAGTCGCTGCAACTGAATTCGTCATGAAAGTCCTCCAACGGTTCCTGGCGCTCCTTGCCCTCCTGCTGGTGGCACTGTCCTTCTGGCCGCGCGGCCCCAAGCCTTCTGCGCGGCCGCCTGCCGCGACTCCTTCCCGCCCCGTCGCGAAGGTCACCGCGCCGGCCCCCACCGGCCTGCTTTCGTACGTAGCGGCCAAACAGGACACGCTCCTGCCGGTCGCCGATGCCCCGCCGGCTCCCGGGAACGCGGCCGCGCCAAACCGCGCCGCCGGCACGCCACACGAGCAATTCGGCGACTGGGTGGAGCGCTTCTTCAACGAGGCATGGAGCGGCAACCAGACCGCCCTGCTGGCCGAGGGCGAGGCGCTGGCCCGCGCCCGCCGCGAGTATCTGGCCCGGGAGATCGAGGAAAACCCGCGCGCCGCGCTCGAACACGCCGCACCCTGGCGCTGGCGGCAACTGCTGCCTCCCGAGATTACGCAGCACTTCGAGGACGTGGTCAGCGGCCTCGCCAAGTACGAGGTCTTCATGGCCTCGCCGGTGCCGGGTGCGGACTACACCCGGTTCAAGTGCGCGACCTACCGTTACGTCACCCTCGAGGGCCGGACCTACCGCGCCTACGTGTACGGCGCGCGCCTGAGCCAGATGACCCACGAGCGCCTGCCGCTGCACGGCATCGCCGTGGACAACGCGCTGGCCGTGCACGAGGAACCGGCGCGCCTGCTCGACGCAGACGAAAGCGCCGCCGCGCGGGCGGCCGGTCGGTGGACGCCATCTGGCACGTGCGCGGTGTGCGGTCAGGCCGCGGCGTCCGGTCTGTTGCTCGACGTGGCGGGCAGCTACGTCGAAGTCTGCAATGCCTCCGACGCCGCGGTGTTGAACCGTGCCCTCAAGGGCCTGGGCGCCCCGCAACTGGCCGCCGCGCCCGCCGCGTTGCCGGTCTGGACCAACGCCCCGCCCAAGCCGCCCCTGCCCAGCTACGGCCCGCGGCGCACGCTCTACATGCGCCTGGTGTTTCGCGACGACACCACCATCCCGATCGGCGAGGCCCAGGCGGCCGACGAGATGCAGCAGGTCAACCAGTTCTACATCGAGGCCTCGTACAGCAAGACCGCCCTCATCACCACGGTGACGCCCATTTTGACCCTGCCGCATCCCAAGGCCTGGTACTCGAAGCAGGGCCCCGGCGCGCTCATGGCCGACGCGCTGGCCGAGGCGGCCCGGGCCGGCTACGCCGCGGAAAACTTCGAACTGTTGCTGGCGCGCTTCACCCCCGTGCCCGGCTACAACTGGGGCGGGCTGGGCGGCGGCAAACAGGCCTGGCTCCAGTACAACGGCGTGGGCCTGGCCATCCACGAAATCGGGCACTGCTACGGCCTGGGCCACGCGAATTTCTGGGAGACCCGCCGCGCGCCCTTGCCCCAGCCGCCGCCCGACCGCTGGGACACCGATTCGCTCATCGGCCACGACAGCATGATCGGCGCGGGTGACGACATCGAGTACGGCGACCTGTTTGACGTGATGGGCAGCGGCGGCGGCGAATACCAGGGCGGCCGCGGGCCGGCGACCAACCAGCCCATCAGCCGGTTCGCCGGCCACTTCAATCCCATCGGCAAAAATCTCCTGGGCTGGTTGCCCGACTCGGCCATCGCCCAGAGCGCCGAGAACCGCACGAACCGGATTTACGTCTTCGACACGCCCACGTTGGTGGAGGATCGCGCCTACGCGCTCAAGCTGCGCAAGGACGAGCAGCGCTCCTATTGGGTGAGCGCGCGGGCCAAGATTCCCGACAACCCCTGGGTGTCCAACGGCGTGATGATCCACTGGGGCCCCTGGCCGCAATTGCTCGGCTACAGCACGCTCATTGACACCACGCCCGGCACCCCGACCGGCCGCGTGGACGCGCCGCTGGTGCTCGGCCGTACCTTCAGCGATCCCGAGGTCAGTCTGCACATCACGCCGGTGGCCAGGGGCGGCACCGGCCTGGACACCTGGTTCGACGTGGTGGTCAACCGCGGACCCTTCCCCGACAACGCCGCCCCGGAGGTGACCCTCACCGTGAGCACCAACCTCGTGGCGCCCGGCCGGCCGGTCACCTTCACGGTCACCGCGGTGGACCCGGACGGCGACACGCTGGCGTACTACTGGGACATCAGCGACGGCACGTTCGGCCCCAACGGCCCCGCGCTCACGCGCGCCTGGCAGGTCCAGGGTGATTACCGGGTCCGGGTCGAGGTCAGCGACATGCGCGGGCACGTGGTCAGCCGCCACGTGGTGGTGCAGGTCGGCAACCGCACCGGCTTTCGCATCAGCGGCCAGGTCACGGACAACTTCGGCCGGCCGGTGCCCGGCGCCCGCGTGGCCAACGGCGCGCTGACCAACACGACCGAACTGGCCGACAATTTCCAGGCCACCTTCACCGACAGCGAGGGGCTTTTCACCCTCATCAACCAGGCCCCGGGGGACTGGGCGGTGACCGCCTTCCAACACGGCTACAAGACCGCGCCGTTGAACTTCAACACCATCGTCACCGTGGCGGACCAGGACGTGAGCGGGCTGGAGTTCCTGGCCGAGGAGCAACCGCGCGTGACGGTGCGCACGGCGACGCACGCGGACCTGCTGCGCGGTCGGCCCGGCGTGTTCGAGTTCCGCCGCACCGGCGACACGAACACGCAGTTGCGCGCGGTCTTCACGCTCGGGGGCACGGCGAAGGAGGGCACGGACTTCACCCGCCTGACCAACACCACCACGCACACCAACACGCTTCAGACCCTGCTGGCCACGGTCAATCTGCGGGTGCCGTTCTACGTGGTGGACTTCCAGACCGGCGTCGTGGTGACCAACGTGGTCATCCAGACCGCCACGAATGCCAATGCGGTGGACGACAAATCCCTCTCCGCCGCGGTCATGTACGCGCTGCAAAAGGAGGCGGTCTATCAGACCAACATTGACGACGGCCAGGGCGGGCAGACCAACGGACTGGCCACCAACTACACGTTCCTCACCGGCTGGGAGGTCATCAACTTCAACGGCGAAGACACCTGGTTCCAGACCTATGGCGATTACATCGTGGGCTCGCCCGGCGAGGCCACGATGCAACTGCGGGCCGCGCCCGCGACCAACCCGGTGATCTCGATCGTGGCCGTGGGCAAGGCGCTGAGCGAAAACAGCGGCGATTCCGGCCTGTTCCTGCTCACCCGCGCCGGGCTGACCAACGTGGATGTCACCGTCCGCCTCGCCTTTGGCGGCACGGCCACCTACGGCGAGGACTACCGTCCCTTGCCGGACCTGGTCCGCATTCCGGCGGGCGTGACCGTGGTGCCGTTGTTGCTTTACGCCGTACCTGACCTGTACCTCGAGGGCAACGAGACGGTCTCCGTCACGGTCCAACCCTCCGCGGATTATCGCATCGGCAACCCGCGGGCCGAGTTCACCATCGGCGACAACGACCTGCCCAGTGTGAGCGTCACCGCCACCGACCCCGTGGCCGCGGAGACCGGCACCAACACCGCCACAGTGGTCTTCACGCGCGTGGGCGACCTCACCCGCGACCTGCGGGTGAATTATCTGGCCGGCGGTTCCGCCATCAGCGGCCGCGACTACCGCTCCCTGCCGGGCACCATCGTCATTCCCGCCGGCCAGCCGACGGTCAGTCTGGACATCCAACCGCGCAACAACGGGCTCAACGACGGCGGCAACACCCTGGACATCATTCTTTCCGACAGCCCGCTCTACAACGTGGGCACGCCCGGCGTGGCCACGGTCTTCCTCCAGGACGGCGCCCTGCCCACCGTGACCATCCGCGGGACGGTGACCAATGCCGCTGAACCGAACACCCCGGGCGAGTTCCTGATCACCCGCCAGGGCGACCTGCGCGGCGAGTTGGTGGTCAACCTCAAGGTCGGCGGCACCGCCCGACCCGTGGCGGATTACGCGCCCATCACGGCCCTGGGCCGCATCCCGCCCAACGCCCCCTCGGTGGTCCTCCGCGTCACTCCGGTCAATGACACCATCCGTGAGGACACGGAGACGGTGATTTGCGAAATCCTGCCCGGCACCAACTACAACACGGGCGAGCCGCGCCAGGCGTTGGTGACCATTGACGACGACGACAGCGGCGTGCCCGGCGTGGGCTTTACCTTCCTGGGCGCGACCGTCGTGGAGGGCGCGCGCACCGGCCTGGTGGCGGTGTCCGTCAGCGCCAACCCCAACGAGGACGTGACCGTGGACTGGAAGATCACCGGCGGCACGGCCGTACCCGGTCTGGACTACCCCGCCACCAATACCAGCGGCCGGCTGCTCTTCACCAACGTGCCCGACCCGGCCATTAGCAATCGCGTTCAGCTCATCGCCTTCCCGATCCTCGACGACACCAACGCCGAGCCGGACAAGACCATCGTCTTCACACTGGTCGAACCGGCGCCGTTGGTCAGCAACGAGGTGGTGACCAACGAGGTCACCCTCACCAACGAACTGGGCGAGCCCATCGGCACCACCAATGTGCTCGTCACCAACACCCTTATCACCCCGGTGCCGCTCAACGCCGTGCTCGAGGCCTACCGCTCCCACACCCTGACCTTGCTCGACGACGACTCGAGCGTGATCAGCCTCGAACTGGCCGACGCCGTGGCGATGGAAGAGGGCCGCAAACGCGGCCTGGTCATCGTCCGCCGTGCCGGTTCCACCGACCGCGATCAGGTGGTGAAGCTGGGCGTGACCGGAATCGCCGGCAACGGCAGCGACTACGAGCCCATCCCGCCCGAAGTAGTGATCCCGTCCGGCGAGGCCGAGTTGCCCATCCCGATCATCCCCGTGGACGATCCCATCCAGGAATTCATGGAGGACGTGCGCATCTCCATCGTGGTCGCGCCGGGGGCCGCCCTGACCAACGCCGGACCGGTCACGGTGTCCATCATGGACAACGACGGCACGGTCGAATTCCGCAGCCCGCGCTACACGGCCTACGAAAGCGCCGGGCGCGCTGAAATCGTGCTGCGGCGCACCAGCGACACCAACGGCATGGCCACCGTGGCCTGGCAGGCCACGGCCGGCACGGCCACTCCCGCCGACTTCGTGCCCACCAACGGGATCGTCGCCTTTGCGCCCGGCGAGGAGTTCAAGTCCTTCTTCGTGGACCTGCTCGACGACCGGGTGGTCGAGCCCGAGAAGACGGTCAACCTCACCTTGCGCAACCTCAGCGACGGCGTGCCCCTGGGCGGCCAGATCGAGGCCGTCCTGACCATCCTCGATGACGATACGGTGGTCGAACTGCTCACCCCGGCCGTGCAGGCCATCGAAAACGACCCGTCCGCCGCGTTCACCGTGTACCGGTACGGCGTCATCACCAACCTCCTTCGCGTGGAGCTGGCCGCCACCACCAACGGCACCGCCGTGGACGGCCTGGACTTCGTCGCCACCAACTACCCCGTGCTCTTCCAACCCGGTCAAACCTCTGTCGTGGTTCAGGTGGCGTTGCTCGATGATGTGGAGTTCGACGGCGACAAGACCATTGCCGTGGCCCTCACCAACCTCGATGAAGTCGCCTCCTTCGGCGTCGTGACCAACGGGGTCATCACCGTGCTGGACGACGAATGCGCCGTGGAGTTTGCCGCGACCGAATACGCCGTGCGCGAGTACGCCCGCACCCTTCAGGTGAGCGTGCGCCGCACCGGCAGCGCCATCCATGCGGTGGGCGTGGACTTCGAGACCGCCGACGGCACTGCGCGGGCCACCCAGGACTATGTGGGCGCCCGCGGCACGGTGAATTTCCTCGGCGCTGACCTGCTCCGCGCCCAGGACGGTACCGGCGTGGTGGTCCTCCAACCCGGCGAAACCAACCAGACCTTCACGTTGCGCATCCTTGATGACGTGCAGGGCGAGGGCAACGAGGTCTTTTACGTGAGCCTCACCAACGCCCGCCTGACCGCCGCGGGCGGCCTGCCGGGCACGGTCATCCTGGGCGCCAACACCAACGCCACCGTGACCATCGTGGACAATGAAACGCCCGGCAGCGTGGACTTCGAGTTCAACCCCGGTCAGGGCGCGAACGGCACCGTGCTGGCTCTGGCCCTGCAGCCGGACGGGCGCATACTCCTTGGCGGGCGGTTCACCGAGCTGGACCAGGTCACCCTCAACCGCATCGCCCGGGTCCACGACGACGGCTATCTCGACACCTTCCTCAACCCCGGCGAGGGCTTCAACAACACCGTCCGCGCGCTGGCCGTGCAGGCGGATGGCCGCATCGGCGTGGGCGGCGAATTCACCGTGTTCGACACCCTGAGCCGGAACCGGCTCGTCCGCCTCAACGCCGACGGCGCGGCGGACCCGAACTTCAACATCGGCCCCGGCGCGGATGCCCCGGTGCACGCCCTGGCGGTCGAGCCTTCCGGCACACTGTTGGTGGGCGGCGAGTTCAGCAACCTCAGCGACGCTCCCCGCAACCGGCTGGCCCGGGTGTTGCAAGACGGTGCCGTGGACTCCGCGTTCAGACCGCAACTCAATGGCGCCGTGTACGCCCTGGCCGTGCAACCGGACGGCCAGATTCTCGCGGCCGGCGCGTTCACCGCGGTCGGCACCCTGTCGCGGCCTTATGTGGCCCGCCTCAACCCCGACGGCTCAGTGGACGCCTCGTTCAACCCCGGTGGCGGGCCGGACAAAGCGGTGCGCGCGCTCGCGCTGCAACCGGATGGCCGCATTCTGATCGCCGGCGAGTTCACACAGGTCGCCGGCCAACCGCGGCGCGGGGTGGCGCGGCTTAACCCGGACGGCAGCCTGGACGTCGCCTTCGCGCTGGGCGCGGGCGCCAACGACGTCGTCCACGCCGTGGGGCTGGCCGCGGATGGCAAGATTCTGATCGGCGGCGCCTTCACTCAGTACGACGGCCAGGACCGCGGCCGCGTGGCCCGGCTCAACCCGGACGGCACGCTCGACACGCTCTTCGACGTGGGCGCGGGCGCCAACGACACCGTCTTTGCGCTGGTGGTGCAGCCCAACTCGGCCGTGCTCATCGGCGGGGACTTCACCGAGGTGGACGGCCTGCCGCGCCACCGCATCGCCCGCCTCCACGGCGACGAACGGTTCCGCCTCAGCACGCTCCAGTTCAGCGCCGCCACCTACACCGTGGCCGAAGACGGCCGCGTGGCCTCCATTGCCGTGGTCCGGGCCGGCGACCTTTCCCAGCCGGCGCAGGTCAGTTACCACACCACTGACGGCACGGCCATCGCCGGACAGGATTACGACACGGCCCGGGGTACCCTCACCTTCGAGCCGGGCGAGACGATCAAGACCTTCCCGGTGCGCATCCGCGATGACGACCTGGGCGAGGGCGACCTCACGGTGAACTTGCACCTGACGGACCTCCCGCCGGGGTACTCCCTGACCGCCCGGCTCCAGGCCGTGTTGATCATCGTGGACAACGAGAGCGCGGTGGCCTTCACCGCCGGCGATTACCGCGTCCGCGAGTCCGACGGCGTGGCCAGCCTCACCGTGCGCCGGACCGGGCCGACCAACACCGTGGTGCAGGTGGATTACGCCACCGCGGACGGCACGGCCGTGGCCGGGCGGGATTACCTGCCGGCCGCCGGCACGCTCACTTTTGCGGAGGGTGTGACCGAGCAGGGCTTCCCGGTCAGGGTGCTCGACAACCGGGTGGTGGACGGCGACCGCACGGTGCGCTTGCGCCTGACCAACCCGCAGGGCGGAGCGGTGCTCGGCCGCTTGAGCGTCGCCACGCTGACCTTGCTCGACGACGACCGCGTCGAAAACTACGCACTCAACATTACCCCGCCGGTGGGCGGCACGGTGACGCCGCCTTCGGGCCTGTACCCTGCCGGCTCGACCCAGGCGGTGACCGCGCTGCCGGAAGCGGGCTTCTACTTTGCCGGCTGGCAGGGCACGGTGACCTCGAGCGCCAACCCGTTGCTCTTGGTCATGAACCGCAATTACGCCCTCACCGCGCAGTTCCGGCCCGTGGCGTACACCTACACCTTCGAGCCGCCGTTCAGCGCGGCGGACCTGCGCCAGCCGCCGTGGCTGAGCGCGTCCACCCAGCCGTGGCAGTTGCAGTCGTTCACCGTGGCGGGCGGGCGCTACGCGCTGCGCTCGGGCCTGATCGGCGACGGCCAGGAAAGCGCCCTGAGCCTCACGGTTGAATCCCGCGGCGGCGCGGCGGCCTTCGACTTCCGCGTCAGTAGCGAGGCCCAGTGGGACTTCGCCGAATTCTACGTGGACGGCCTCCGGATCGAGCGTTGGACCGGCGAGGTGCCGTGGCAAACCTACCTGTTCAACCTTGGCCCGGGCACGCACACGCTGACCTGGCGCTACGTGAAGGACAACAACTTCTCGAGCGGGCTGGACGCGATGTTCCTGGACAACCTCTACCTGCCCGTGGCGGGTCCGCCCCAGGGCAACGAGGCCGCCCAGCTCCGCCTGGTGCGCGTGCCCGCCGGGCTCCAGCTCTGGATCACCGGCCGAATCGGCCTGACCTACGCGGTCGAGGAAAGCGCGGACCTGGCGACCTGGACGCGCCGCTCGACCCATCCGAACACCACCGGCACGATCGTGGTGACGTTGCCGATCGAGGCGGGCAACCGCTTCTACCGGGTGGTCAGCGTGCCTTAGTTTCAGCCACGCCGCGGCGTGCAGCCGCCGCGATAACGCGGCGGACAAGTTTTGGAGCTTGCGCCTCGCGCCGGCGTTGGCGTTGTTACCGGCTTCCGGTTCGTACCCTGCGGCTTCCGATTCGTACCCTGCGCGTGCCTGGGCGCATCCGGTATCAGGTATCCGGCATCCGGCATCAGACTCCGCCCGACAGCGCCGGCAAGCCGGCGCACTCCAAACGCTTCGCGATTCACAGGACGCTCGACCCACGCGCCATCGTTTGGAGTGCATACCGCGCGAGGTAGGGCGCCGTTGCGTCGGCGCCGAAAACCGGCCGCGCGGCCGCGCGGCCCTACCCCGCGCCAGCGTGTGGAGTGCGGCAGCTTGCTGCCGCTTTTCTGCTCCTGGGGGAACGGCCTACAAGCCGTTGTCGGCTTGTGCCTGCCGCCAAAGCCGATTTAGGGAGCGTGCTCGCCACCGCTTGCCGCCGACAGTGCCCTGCCGTCGGCCTCGTAGCGCAGGCGGCCAGCCAGTGGTATCGCCCGCCTGCGCCACGCGATGCGCGGCAGGAGGCCGAATGCCAATCGGCGCTACGCCGCGCCGAGCAAAGCGTTCCCTTCTGACTTCCGCCTCCGGCATCTGGTATCTGGCATCTGGTATCTGGCATCCGCCCCCACAGCGCCGGCAAGCCGGCGCACTCCATACGTTTCGCGATTCAAGGGGCGCTCAACCCGCGCACCAGCGTTTGGAGTGCTTAACCGCGCGAGGTAGGGCGCCGCTGTGTCGGCGCCGAAAACCGGCCGCGCGGCCGCGCGGCCCTACCGCGCGCCAGCGTTGGAAATGCGGCAACCTGCCGCCGACTCGGTGCGGGGAACGCACGCGCCCCCGCGTGCTGCCGACGGCGCCCTTGCGGTCGGTCTCGTAGCGCAGGCAGCCGGCCCGGATCAACGCGGAGCAGGCGCGGCCGGGGCGTTGGTAGGGACCGGGACGGGCGCGACGGGGGCGTTGGTGGCAGCCGGCGGGGGAGCGTTCGTGGCGGTGGGTGGGGGGAGGTTGAGCTTGGTGCGCAGGGCGGCGGCGTACTCGGGCTCGAGGTTGGGCAGGAGCTGATCGAGCACCTCGCGGCGCAGGTCTTCGAGCGGAGGCAGACCGACGCGTTTCTCGGAGGGGCCGCCGGCGATTTTGCCCATGTAGCGGTTCCAGATGTTACGGGCCAGGAGGAAGTAGCCCTGGGCCTGGTCGTCTTCGTCCAGGGCGAGGTTGATGAAGGAGCGCACCAGGCAGCCGCGGATGTTCGAGATGGTCTTGTTCATGTCCGTCTCGCCCACGTCCTCGCCCACGCGTCGGAGGGCGTAGTCCTCGAGGGTCATCTCGGGGGGATAGTCCTTGGGGTAGAGCTTTTTGACGGTCTCGAGCCACTGGTTGGCCTCGCGGTAGCGCTGGTGCACGAAGTAGAAGTACACGGCGTCGAGCAGCGCGTTGCGGTGGGCGCGGGCGATGTGGTCGCGCATTTCGGGGTCCTCGGCCATCATTTCCTCGTAGGCGGCGTGGGTGCGCGGGAAGATGTCGAGGTTTTCGCCGAAGATGATCTGGTCGGGCTTGAGGCGGAGGATGCGGCCGCGGTGGAAGGCGAGGTAGAGGGACTGGTAAATGACGCGGCGCAGCTTGATGAGTTGCTCCTTGGTTTTGGCCCTTTTGCGGCCGAGGTTGGCCCAGTAAATGGCGTGGGCCTCGGGCAGGCGCCACTCGAGGGGGCCGTAGCGTTCGTCGGTCTCCTTCATGAACGCGGGGTCGAGTTTGTAGCGTTCGCGCAGGGTGGCGACGCGCTGGCGGGCTTCGTCGGTTTGGGGGGTGAGCAGCTCGTCCCAGTTGGGGCGTCCGCCGCCCAAGAGGCGCTGCATTTCGTTGGCCCAGGCGGTCTTGAAGTACAGGTGGGCGTCGTCGAGGTTGTGCCCGAGCTTGTGCTGGAAGTGCCAGGCCAGTTCGCGGTACAGCTCGACCTCGTGGGGGTTGTACTTGAGGGCTTCGTCCCGGATCAATTCGATGCCGCGCTGCACCCAGGCCCAGCGGTCCTTCGGGTCGCTGAATTTGATCGAGATGTTGTAGGACATGTTCCAGGCCATCACGACCCAGACGGTGGGGATGCGGGGCTGGAGCTTGGTGATCCAGTCGGCCAGTTGCACCATCTCGAAGTAGCGGTCCTGGTCCTGCAGTTCCATGGCACGCACCCAGAGGGCGTTGGCGATGAGTCCCCGGAACCCGCCGAGCACCACGGTGGTGAAGACCAGCGCAGGGGGCGCGTTTTTGAGCGGCTCGACGCGGGTGAGGCCCAGGTCGGCCCGCTGACGGTTGAGCTGGCGCTGGGTGAGCCCCGCGCCGGCCAGGAATGCCGCGGCCAGGAGCAGGAGCAGGATTTTGCGCAGGCGGCTTGGGAGGTTCATGGCGTCAGCCCCGGGTGCCCGCCAGCGCCAGCTCGCGGCGGTGGAAGATGAGGATGCCCAGGGCGGCGAAGAGCCCGCTCATCACGCCGACGATTTGGACCACCGCCCGGGCCAGCGTGCCCCAGGTGATGCTCCGGCCGGTGCTCAGGGCCTGGACCGGCGTGAAATCCCGCGCCAGGTAAATGAAGCCCCGCAGCCCCTTGAAGAACAGGACCGTGGCCCGGTCGAAGAGGTTGGGCGTGTCAATCAACCCGGTGTTCGGATTCACCGGCCGGATGCCGCCCTGCTCGATGATGGTGTTCATGGTGCCGGTGGAAAAGGCCACCAGCAGCAGCGAGAGCGACACAAACGCCGCCACCGGGAAGGACAACTGGCTGGCGGCGGCCAGGCCCAGCGCGCCCAGGAGCGCCAGCCAGCACAGCACGATGATCACGCCGCGCAGGTAGTTCAGCCCGAAGCCGCCCTCGCGGTAGAGCACCTCGAAGCCGTCCTCGAGCGGGAACAACACGGCCGTCTCGTTCACGTTGAGGAACTGCACGTGCAGCACGCCGCGGCTGTCCAGCAGGTTGGGCGGCAGTTCGATCTCGTAGAAGGTCTCCGCCGCGTGGGTTCGCACGGTGCGCTGTCGGTAGGGTGAGTCGGGCGGGCCCACGTCCCAAACGCCGGTGTAGGTGCCGGAGGGGGATTTTTCGGTCACGAAGAATTTCACGCGGATGAACAGCGGCTGGTCCTTGAGGCGGGCGGCGGCGGCGCCCAGGTCCACGGCCCAGGCGCGGGCGTAGCCCGAGGGCACCACCTGGAGCTCGGCCTTGACCTGCTCGCGCACCAGGCGATGGAGCTCGTTGAGGTCCAGTGTGGCCAGTTGCTCCTTTTCCACGCGCTCCCGGACCCGCCGCTGCACCTCGGCCTCGAGGTCCGGCATCGGCTCGCGCGCGGAACCGCGGGCTACGAAGATTTCATGGCGCAGTTTTTCCTGTTGCTCGGCCGGCAACTGGCGCGCGCGCCAGAGCATCTGGCCGAAGACAACCCCGGCGGAGAGGCTCAGCAAGAGGAGGTTCACCGCCAGGATGCCGGCCCATTTGCCCAGCCAGATTTGCCAGCGGGCGACCGGTTTGACCACCACGAGCTGGATGGTGCAGTCATCAATGTCCCGGGCCAGGGTGCCGCAGGCCAGCCAGAGCGTGGTCAACCCCAGCACCGCCGTGATCAATCCCAGCGTGTAGCTGAGCACGATCTGGGTGAAACCCTGGGCCGTGCCGTCGTGCTTGATGACCGCGGGCAGCAGAAACACCGAGCCCAGCAGGAACGCCGCCAGCAGCGGCACCAGCCGGAAGCGGAAGGCCGCCTTGAACGTCAACCGGGCAATGGCCAGAAACGCTTGCATGGTCAGGAGGTCGCGCGCAATACCCGCGGGCAACAGCGAAATCCGGTCGCGCGGCGCATCACGGGTGTTTGCCGCCCAGGAGGTCCTTCAATTTCTCGTCCGCCTTTTTCAACTCCTCGCCCGGCGTGGCGGTGACCGGCGCCGGAGCGCTCGGCACCGGCGGCGGCGGGGTGGGCTCGAGCAGGGCCTTGAGTCGGGCGTCGTCCACGGCGGGTTCGGGCTGGCTCACGGCGGGGACGGCGGGTTGGGGCTCGGCGGGCAGGGTGAGACGTTCCAAGAGCCGCTCGGCCGGAGTCGCCACGGCTTCCGCGCCGCCGCGCAAGTAGGCGGCGACCCGCGCGCCGGAGGTGGCGCCGGAGGTTTCCTCGGTTTGCTTGGCCCGCTCGACTACTTGCAGGAAGAGGCTTTCCAGGTTCTGGGTCGGGTTTTCAATGCGCACCTGGTCGGGCGGCACTTCGGTGCGGAGCACCTCCAGGACCCGCTCGAGTGTGGGCCGGGACAGCACCGGGGTGGTGATGCGCAGCCGGTCGGGCGTGGTGAGCAGTTCCTTGAGCGAACCCATCGCCTGAATCCGCCCGCCGTAGTAGATCACCACCCGGTCGCACACGTCCTCGACATCGGCCAGCAGGTGGCTGCTGAGGATGACCGTCTTGCCGCGGCGGGCCAGGGCGAGGATGAGGTCCTTGACCTCGCGGCAGCCGATAGGGTCCAGGCCGGAGGTGGGCTCGTCCAGGATGACCAGGTCGGGGTCGTTGATGAGCGCCTGGGCCAGGCCGATGCGGCGTTGCATGCCCTTGGAGAATTCGCCCACGGTGCGGCGCCGCACCTCCTTGAGGCCCACCATTTCGAGCAACTGCGCGATGCGCAGACGGCGGTCCTCGGCCCGGAGGTGGAAGAGGTTGCCGAAAAACTCGAGCGTCTCGGCCGAGTCCAGGTAGCGGTACAGGTAGGACTCCTCGGGCAGGTAGCCGATGCGTTCCTTGGTGAGCACGTGGGTGGGAGCGCGCCCGAACACCTCGATGATTCCCCGGTCGGGCCGCAACAGCCCCAGGATGAGCTTTACGGTGGTGGACTTGCCCGAGCCATTGGGGCCCAGCAACCCGAAGACCTCGCCGCGCCGCACCGTGAAGTCCACGTTGTCCACCGCCCGGGCCTTGGGGCGGCCCCAGAAGTCCTTGAAGACCTTGGTGAGGCCGCGCACGGCGACGACCACTTCACCGTCACCCGCGGTGGCGGGCGGGGAGGCTTGGGATTCGGCCAGGATCATAGCATGTGACCAACTTTGCCGGGGCGGCCATTGGCGGGCCACCCCGCCCGGGCGTGCATTGGGCGAAGCCGCGGGCGGCGCAAACTAACAAAGCCCGGCGGGCCGAACAACTGCGCGTTCGCCCGCCCAGGCAAACAAAAGCCGCCCGGCATCGCACCGGGCGGCGCTTGTCCAGGGCGGCGGCGGCCCGCGGTGCCGTCGTCAAACCCCAAAGGATTGCCCGCAGCCACAGGCCTGGCGGGCGTTGGGGTTGCGCATCTTGAAGCCCCCGCCGGTCAGGCTCTCGTCGAAATCCACCACCGTGCCGCGCAGGAACTGGGCGCTGAAGGAATCCACCGCCACCGGCACGCCGTGCAGTTCGCCCGTCCAGTCCCCTTCGCGCGGTTCATCGAAGACCATGCCGTATTGCAGGCCCGAGCAGCCGCCTTTTTCCACGTACAAGCGCAGATGCCGGCCGGGCGGCTCCTTGGCCAGGAGGTTTTTGACCTCGCCCGCGGCGGCCTCGGTCAGGTGCACGATGGGTGTTTCGACGGTGGTCATTGGTCCCTACGCCGCCAAGCTACGCAGGCGCGAGTTTTCTGTCAAACCGGGCTTGGGAAGAAACCTCAACGCGCGCCCGCGGCCCCGGCCGGTGCGGCGGCCAGGCGGCGCAGCTCCTCGATTTTGCGCTCGAAGCGGGCCCGCAACGGGGGCAGCTCGGTGAGCAGGCGCTGATAGATGCCCAGCGCCACGTCCCATTGCCGCAACGATTCGGCCAGCTCGGCCGCCTCGAGGCCGGCCTGGCGGACCCACGGCGGGTCCGGCCCTTCGCCGGCGCGCAGGTTCCGGCCGTAGAGCACGTTCAGGAAATGGGTCATGGCCGCCTCGTACAAGGCGGGTTGTTCGGCGGGCGGTTTGAGGGCGGCCTGTTTCTTGTACACCAGGCCCAGCGCCACCTCGGCCATGCTGCGCAGGCCGGCGCCCGTCGGGGACTCGATCACCTTGCGGTACGCCTCTGCCGCGGCGTCGTAGCGTTTGGGGTCCACCGTGGCCAGTTGGAGGTGGCAGTCGCCGATGCGGCCCCAGGCGCGGGGCGCCAGGTCGTTGGTCGGAAACCGCTCGACGACCTTGGTGAAGGCGTTGAGTGCCTCGGCGTAGCCGGCCAGCGGGTCAGCGCCAGCCGGCCGCGGTTCGAGCATGAACAGGTCGCCGCGGTAGATGTATGCCTCGACCACCACCGGCACGGGCACGGGCGAGGACACCACGCTGAGCGGGCCGTTGGTGATGAGCCAGTCGAAGTGGTCCCGCGCGCTCTGCCAGCCCTGCCGATACACGGCGGCCTTGCCGGCCATGAGGCGGGCACGGAAGGGCAATTCGTCGCCGGGCCGGGCGCGGGCCGGGTCCAGCAGTTTGTCCAGGAAGGCCAGCTCGGCGCGCGCGTAGTCGCCCTGATTGAAGAGCTGTTCGGCCACCAGGTACTGGGCCAGCGGAGCGTTGGGATCGTTCGGGAAACGGGCGGTGAAGTTGGTCAACAGCGCCAGCGAGCCGGGGCCGGGGTCCGCGCGGTGGGTCACGCGCGCCAGGTCGAACGTGGCCTGGGCGACCAGGCCGGTGACGGCGGCGTTGGTGGCGTAGTTGGCCAGCCAGGAGGCGTAGGCGGAAAGGGCGGCGCCGAGGTCGCCGCGTTGCTCGAAGGCCCGGGCGATGGCCAGGCGCACCTCCGGCACGTGGGGCGAGTTGGGGTGCCGTTGCAGGAAGGCCTCGTACTGGGCGCGGGCCAGCTCGGGTTGGCCGGCGCGGCTGTACGCTTCGGCCACGAGCAGGTCGGCCTGCTCGGAAAGTTCCCCGGCGCCTTCCAGGCCGCGCAGCCGGTCAGCGGCGGCGCTGGCCGTGGCCGGGTCGCCCGCTTCGAGGGCCGCCCGCACCGCGCCCAAGAACCCGCGGGCGCGCAGTTGGGTGGGGAGGGCGGCGTCCACTTGATTGGTCGCGACAAGCCAGAAGTTGCTCAGCGCGCCGGCGGTGTCGCGGGTGCGCAACTGGCACTCGGCCCATTGCAGGCGCGCCGTGGCCTGATCCTCCGAAGGCGGCAACCGCCCGGCCGCGCTGCGAAAGGCGGCCAGGGCCTCGGCCAGGCGCGGGGCGCCTTCCTCCCAGAGCGTCCAGGCCCGGGCCAGTTCGGCGCGAGGGGCGAGCAGCCCCGGCGGTTGGTTGGTGGCGATTTGCTCGAAGAGCGCCCGGGCCTGGACCAGCCGGTTGGTGCGCGCGGCCACAGTCTCCGGGGTGGCGGGAATCCCCGCGTCGCTCAGCCGATAGAACTCACGCAGCAGCGCCTGGCCGAGCGCGAATCGGGCCGGCTCGGCCAGTTCGTCTTGCGGGTATTGCTCGAGAAAGTTTTGCAGGCGGGCGCGCGCCGGCTCGGCGGCGGCCGGGTTTCGGGTCAACTCCACGATCTGGTCCAGAGCCTGCCGGCGCAGCGGCGCCGGGAAACGCGGCGCCAGGGCGCGCTCGTAAGCCTGGAGGGCGGGCAGGAATTGCTGCCGCGCCACGAAGGCCCGGCCCTCGAGCAGCGCCGCTTCCGCGACGCGGGCCGGCGGCAGGTCGTCGCTTAGTGCAGACCACAGGTTGGTGGTCAGGGAGAGGGTTTCCTCGAACTGGCCGCCGACGAACGCGGTCTGCGCGAGCAACAGCCGTCGTTCCCAGTCCAAGGGCGGCGGCAGGGCGGGGGCGTTGGTGGCGGCGAGGGTCTGGCGTGCGCCGTCCAGGTCTTTGTGCTCGAGCTGGAGCTGGCCCAGCAACAACCGGCCGCGCTGGGCCCAGGGACTGTCCGGTTGCGCCCGCGCGCCGGTCTGGAAGGGCCCCGCGGGGTCGCGCAGGCGCGCGACGGCTTGCGCGAGGTCGCCCGCCCGCTGGCGCGCCACGGCTTCCTGCACGGCGGCCTCGAGGCGGCGCGGGGAGTCCGGAAAGCGCGCCGCCATTTGGACGAATCCCTCGGCGGCGGCGGCAAAGTCACCCTTGCGCAAGCGCGCCTCGGCGGCCCAATAGGCGTACTCGTCGGCCAAGCTGCCGGCGCGGGCGGCGTGCGCGTCGAGCAGGACCAGGGCGTCGTCGGCCCGGCCCAGGGCCAGACGGGCCTGGGCCTGGAGGAGCACCACCTCGGCGAGGTTGGTCGAGTTGGGAAACTGGCTGGCAAAGGCGGCGGCGTCCCGTTCCACCTGGGCGTGGAGGCCGTCTTGGAACATCTTGACCAGCGCGTCGCGCGCGCGCGCTTCGTCCACTTCCGCCCCGGCCAGCCGGAGCGCGAGCAGGGCGGCCAGGGCGCCGGCCGCCACCCGCTCGAGCAGGCCGCGGGCGGGGTCGCTTCCACGCCGTCGGCCGGGGCAGGCTCTGGAATTTCCCGGGCGCATGAACCGGGGCGAAGTTGCCACGCGGGCGGCTAGGACGCCAGCCCGAGCACCCGGCGCAGGTAGCGGCCGGTGTGGCTGGCGGGGCAGCGGGCAATGTCCGCCGGACGGCCCTCGGCCACGATGCGGCCGCCGCCGGTGCCGCCCTCGGGGCCGAGGTCCACGATCCAGTCGGCGCACTTGATCACGTCGAGGTTGTGCTCGATGACGATGAGGGTGTTGCCGGCGGCGCGCAGTTTGAAGAGCACCTCGAGCAGCTTGGCGATGTCGTGGAAGTGCAGGCCGGTGGTGGGTTCGTCCAGGAGGTAAAGCGTGTGGCCGAGCTGGCGCTTGCTCAACTCGGCGGCCAGCTTCAGGCGCTGGGCTTCGCCGCCACTGAGGGTGGTGGCCGGCTGGCCCAGACGCAGGTAACCCAGCCCCACCTCGGCCAGTGTGAGGCAGGTCTCGTGCAGCCCCGGCACGGCGCGGAAGAAATTGACCGCCTCGTCCACGGTCAGGTCCAGCACGTCGGCGATGTTCAGCCCCTTATAGGTGATCTCGAGGGTTTCCCGGTTGTACCGCCGGCCGCCGCACGCCTCGCAGGTGACATAGACCGGGGGCAGGAAGTTCATTTCGATCTTGAGCAGGCCGTCGCCCTCGCACTTGTGACAACGGCCGCTGCGGACGTTGAAGCTGAACCGGCCGGCGTCGTAGCCGCGCACCCGCGCCGCGGGCAGGCGGGCGAAGAGGTCGCGGATGTCGTTGAACATGCCGGTGTAGGTGGCCGGGTTGCTGCGCGGGGTGCGCCCGATGGGCGATTGGTCAATGACCACCAGTTTGCCCAGGTGCTCGACGCCGCGGATTTCGTCGTGCGCGCCCGGCCGCTCGGTGGCTCCGTACAACCGCCGCGCCAGCGCCCGGCGCAGGATGTCATCCACCAACGTGCTCTTGCCCGAGCCGCTGACGCCGGTCACACAAGTCAGCGCGCCGATGGGGAAACGGACGGTGAGGTTTTGCAGATTGTTTTCGCGGGCGCCGACCACGGTGAGCCAGCCGCGCTCGCCGGGGTTTTTGAGCGGGGGAGCGGGCGGGCTGATGGTGAGTTCGCCGCGCAGGTAACGGCCGGTCAGGGAGCGCGGGTGCTGCATGATCTGGGCCGGGGTGCCGGCCGCGACCACTTCGCCGCCCTGAACGCCCGCGCCGGGGCCGAGGTCCACGACCCAGTCGGCGCGGCGGATGGTTTCCTCGTCGTGCTCGACCACGATCACGGAGTTGCCCAGGTCGCGCAGGCCGCCGAGGGTGTCGAGCAGGCGTTCGTTGTCGCGCTGGTGCAGGCCGATGCTGGGCTCGTCCAGGATGTACAGCACGCCCACCAGGCCGGCGCCGATTTGGGTGGCCAGGCGGATGCGCTGGGCCTCGCCGCCGCTGAGCGTGCCGCTTTCGCGGTCCAGGGTGAGGTAGCCCAGGCCCACGTTTTGCAAAAAGCCCAGCCGGGCGCGGATTTCGTGAATGACTTCGCCGGCCACCTGCCGTTGGAAATGCGTCAGCCCCGCCTCAAGGTTGCGGAAGAACTCCGCCGCAGCGTCCACGCTCAGGGCGCACACATCCATGATGGACAAGCCGGGGATGTGGGGTGGAGGAGGCTCGAGGCCGGACGCCGGATGCCGGATGCCGGATGCCAGATGCCGGATGCCAGATGCCGGATAACGAATATCGGAGGTCGGGGGCAGGGTTGCGGGCGCGGGGGATGAGGAAGAATCCGCCGGGCGGGGGCCGGCGTTTACCCCGCCCAACGTCACGGCGAGGATTTCCGGCCGGAGCCGTTTGCCGCCGCAGGCGTCGCAGGGCTGGAGGGTCATGAAGGCCTTGAGGCGATTGCGGGTGAACTCGCTTTCGCTCTCGGTGTAGAGGCGCTGGAGATTCGGGATCACGCCCTCGAAGGGGCGGGTGACCTTGCTCGGCTTGCCCGCCCGCCAAAACGTGAACTCGATGGGGGTCTCGCCCGAGCCGTACAAAAGCAACCGCCGGAACTCGGCGGGCAGGTCTTTGAACGGGGTCTCGAGGCTCACGCCGGCATGAGCGGCCACGCTTTTGAGCAGGCTTTTGTAGTACACCACCATCCGCTTGCCGCCCCGCCGCCACGGGAGAATGGCGCCGGCCTCGAGCGACTTGTCCGGGTCGGGTACGACCAGGGTTTCGTCGAACACGTACTTTTGCCCGAGGCCGTGGCAGACCGGGCAGGCGCCCTGGGGGGCATTGAAGGAAAAGTGCTTGGGCGTGGGTTTCTCGTAGCTGCGCCCGGTGGCCGGCGAGTAAAGCCGCGTGGACCACAGCGTCTCGGTCCAGGAGTCGGTCGCGGCGCCGGGAGGTGTGGCGGGCGAGGGGAGAGCCGTGGCGCTCGATGCCGCAACCTCGTTCGCCGTCGCACTGCCCCCCGGGGCGGGCGCGCCGTCCGGAGACTGGCTGAGCACCAGCACGCGGCCTTCGCCCCACTTGAGGGCGGTTTCCACCGAGTCGCTCAAACGCACGCGCACCGCCGGGTCCACCACCAGGCGGTCCACCACCGCCTCGATGGTGTGGGGTTCTTTGGGGTCGAGCTTGTAGCGGACGTTGGCGCTGAGCTCGATCAAATGGCCGTCCACCCGCGCCCGCACGAAGCCCTCGCGCCCCAACCGCTCGAGCACGTCGCGGAACTCGCCCTTTTGCGCGCGCACCACCGGCGCGAGGAGCATCACCCGCGTGCGCGGCGGCAGGGCAAGGATGCGGTCCACGATGTCGCTGGGGCTCAGGGCGGTGAGGGGTTGGCCGCTGACCGGGCAATGCGGCTGGCCCAGGTGGGCGAAGAGCAAGCGTAGGTAGTCGTAAATCTCGGTCGTGGTGGCGATGAGTGAGCGCGGGTTGGCGCCGGCGGTGCGCTGCTCGATGGCGATGGCGGGCGAAAGCCCCTCGATAAAGTCCACGTCCGGCTTTTCCAACTGGTCGAGGAACTGCCGGGCGTAGGCCGAGAGCGACTCCATGTAGCGCCGCTGGCCCTCGGCGAAGAGCGTGTCGAAGGCCAGCGAGGATTTGCCCGAGCCGCTGACGCCCGTGATCACCACCAGCTTGTCCCGTGGGATGTCCAGCGAGAGGTTCTTGAGGTTGTGGACCCGGGCGCCGCCGATGCGGATGAACTCTTTGGCCATGACTGCGCTATCCCGCGAAGCGGGCAACCGGGCAACCTAGCGGCGCGATCCGACCCCCGCAAGGCGTCGGCCCGCGCGGCCGCGGCGCCTTGCGGGCAGGGCGGCTCTGCCGGATAATCGGGCATGAACGAAACGGTACGCCGCCTGACCGAACAACTGCTCGACTCGTACGCGCGGATCGGCGGCATCAACCACGTGGACGGCAAGAACCTGCCTTCCAAACGGGGCATCGCCGCCATCACCCGCGATCTGTTGCGGCTGTTGTTCCCTGGTTTTTTTGACGAGACCTTGCTCCACGCCGCCGAATTGCCAGCCAAAACGACGGAGTTGCTGGCCTCGGTGGCCGGGCGACTCGAGGCGGAAATCCGCAAGAGCCTCGAGGCCGGCGCCCCCGCGCAGGCGGAGCGCCCCGCCCTGGCCGAGCAGGCCCGTGCGATCACCCGCGAGTTCCTCGGCGAACTGCCGGCGGTGCGCGCTCTGCTGGCCACGGATGTGGAGGCCGCCTGGCAGGGCGACCCTGCGGCTGCCAGCCCGGACGAGGTGATCGTGGCCTACCCGTGCGTCGAGGCCATCGCCGTGCAACGGCTGGCCCACCGGTTGTACCTGCGCGGGGTGCCCTTGATCCCCCGCATCATGACCGAGTGGGCCCACAGTCGCACGGGCATGGACTTCCACCCCGGCGCGCGCATCGGCTCGCATTTCTTCGTGGACCACGGCACGGGCACGGTCATCGGCGAGACCACCGAGATCGGCAGCCACGTGCGGCTGTACCAGGGCGTCGGCCTGGTGGCGCGTTCGCTCTCCGGAGGCCAGGCGTTGCGCGGCAAAAAACGCCATCCCACCATCGAGGACCACGTCACCATCTATGCCGGGGCCACGATCATGGGCGGGGACACCGTGGTGGGCGCGGGCAGCACCATCGGAGCGAATGTGTTCCTCACCCACAGCGTGCCGCCCAACTCGCTGGTCCTTTCCGGCGAGGCCGAGGTCAAAATCCTCTCGAAGACCGACCGCGGCGGGACGCCGGACTACCAGATTTGACCCGTCCGACGGCCGACCCGGCGGGCGCCGCGGTCAGGCTCCGCCCGTTCAGCCGCCGATTTGCGCGCGGTAAGCCGCGGCGTCCAGGAGCTTGTCCAGTTCGGCAGGCTGGGTGAGCCGGAGCCGGAAAAACCAGCCCGCGCCGTAGGGTTCGCTGTTAACCAGACCCGGATTGGCCGCCAGCGCCTCGTTCACGGCCGTGACCGTGCCGCTGACCGGCGCATAAACGTCGCTGGCCGTTTTCACCGACTCGACCACGGCGCAGGCCTCGCCGGCGCGCAACTCGCGTCCCACTGCGGGCAATTCCACGAACACCACGTCGGTCAGCTCGTGCTGGGCGTGGTCGGTGATGCCCACGGTGGCGGTTTCGCCCTCCGCCCGCACCCATTCGTGCGAAGCCGCGTACTTGAGGTCTTCCGGGACGTTGCTCATGCCGCCCCAAGGGAGTCAGGAAAAGCCCGGAGGGTCAACTGAGTTTTGCCGGGCGGAGGCAGCCGCGCGCCAAACATCCTTGGGCGGGCGCACCGGACGGAGTTTCGGCGGCGCGGTTTGCGGGGTGACGCAACCTTGGCCTCTCCCGGCCCGCGACCAGCGTCCTCGGCAACCCACAAAAAACGAGAAGCCCAGACCAAGGGAAAAGGTTGCTGTCACGACGCAGGCGTGGGCAACCCGTTACCGGCCAGTGCAGGGCTGGTGTCGTTTTTCCCAGGCCAGACGCACCAGACCGCGGAGGTCGGCGAGGATGGTAGGAAGCAGGCGGACGCGGGAATCGGGGTCATCCACCCAGCGCACTGGTAGCTCGAACACACGCCAGCCGCCCCACTGGGCGCGCGCGAGCAATTCGGTGTCGAAGAAAAAGCCCGGGTCGTGCACTTGGGGCAGGAGGGCTTGGGCGGCCGGGCGGCTGAGGGCCTTGAAGCCGCACTGAGCGTCCCGCACGCGCAAGCCCAGAACGGCCCGGGCAAGGCGATTGTAGGCGCGGGAGAGCAGCTCGCGTTTCCATCCGCGCGTGGTGCGGGCGCCGGGAGCCAGGCGGGAACCCAGAGCCAGGTCCGCCGAGCCTTCGGCCACAGCGCCGATGAGTTCAGGCAGATGGACCAGGTCGGTGGACAGGTCCAGGTCCATGTAGCTCAACACGTCGGCGTCACTGGCCAGCCAGACAGTCTTGAGCGCCCGGCCCCGGCCGGGGTGGGGCAGGTGCACAGCGTGCACGGGGATTGGTTCGGGTGGGGTTTCGTACGCCAGACGCCGGGCCAGTTCGGTGGTGCCGTCAGTGGAGCCGTTGTCGGCGAGAACAATTTCCCAGCGCCAGGTCGGCAACTGGACCAGATAGGCGCGTACCCGGGCAAGACTCCCTGCCAGTTGGGCGACCTCGTTGAAGATCGGTAAGGTAAGGTTAATCCGAAGGCGGCCAGCGGGCGGGGCGTCGGGTTCAGGCGGGCTCATGGGCGTCCGGGGGTGAAGCGGGTGATGTCCGGTGCGGGGCAGTTTGCCGCCACAGCCAGACCACTCCGCCAGCCAGATACACGTAATACAGCGCCACGCCCCAAGCAGGCGGCAACCCAAAGAGAGCCGTGCCGAGCGTATGGGAAAACTTGCCTTGAAGCAGCAGGGGCAAATGTATTTGGACCAGAGGGTTGTCGAGATGGTAAGGCGGGCTGGCGTCAGTGACCGTGGCCACGCTCATCAGGGCTACCGACAGCATGGCCAGCGCCACCCCCAGCCGGGGCCGGCGTTGAACACCCAGGGCGCAGGGCAGCGCCAGTAGGGGCAAGATGGGAGCCAGGTAGCGGGCGCTGATTACAGAGCCGGCCTTCCAGTCCCAGGTCCGGCCCGAAATCACCAGCGCATGCAATACGGGCACCGCGTAGGTGAGCCAGAGCCAGCGGGGCTGTTCCCGGGCCATCCACCACCAACCAAACCCGGCCATGACCAGAAACGGCGTCCAAAACACCAACCCTCGCGCGGGCCCGAACAGGAGCCGGCCCAGGCTTTCCGCGTCCGGCCATTTGATGGCGTAAAGCCCTTCCCGCATCGCGGGGAAGCTGGCTTGATAGGAATAGGGCAGGTCCCATGGCGTGTCGATCGTGGCCCAACTGTACGCCGGAATCAGCAGCAGTGGCAGCAGGGCCCCCAAAAAGAACCACCGCAGCGACCGTTGCGCCCCTGCGCGCCAAGCCCGTACCACCCCATACGCTCCCAGAGCAACCACCACAATCCCGGCCGTGAACTCGCTGGCCAACGCCAGCCCCAGACAAAACCCCGCCAACGCCATACGTCCGTTCCTGGGCGCGCTGGCGGTAGGCCAACTTCCCACGATGGACTCCGATTGCCCGTTATCCAGCCGTCCGCTAGCGACCTCCGGCACAAACAGATCCATTGCCCCGATGGCCAGCCCGATCAACCCGATTACCTGGGCATGACTGAACAGCAGCGTGCTGTAGGGCAACGGTTGGCTCCCCAGCGTCAACCCCACGACCGTTACCAGGGCCAACCGCGGCGACACAAATCGTCCCAGCCAGGCAAAAAGCGCCGCCGCGCCCAGCGCCGCTGGCAGGGCCTGCGAAAAGGCACAAGCCGCCCAACTGGTGATCCGCCAGCCGGTCGGGGAATCCAGGTCCACGCCCGCCCGGGAGAGGACCGCCGCGGCGATGGCAAACGCCGGCAGCGCCAGCGCTGCCGTTCCCGGCGCCTTGTCGCTGTAGTAATGTCCGTCGTGGAAGGCCTTGTCCGGAGTCCGTTGATGCCAGCGGTCAATGGCCAGGGTTCGTTCTTGCACGACGGCGTGCAGTGAGGCCAGCCGGGCAAATGGGGTGGGCGCGTCGAACCGCTGCTGGTGTACGTAGAACAGCGCCCCCCAAAGCCAAACCGCCAGCCAGCACCAGCGCTTGTTGACCCACTTACTCACCGAAGTCATCTTGACGCATGACCGCTCGTCAGTACTCGCGCTAGGCAAGGACCGTAATCGTGAATTCGGCAATGAGCCTGTCCGACTGCCGGTGTAACTGCTTGGTTTTCAACAAGAGGCCATCTTGAGTTGACGCGACCCTTTAAAGTGTCGAATATCAATAAATTGTAAATGCGCGGTCTGCCAAGTCCTACAGGCCCTAAGCGGTGATAGCGGTTACCCATGGTCAGTCCGACGGCAAGTCTTACGGACAAGTTATCGTACTCCCGATGCCGGCGGTAATGCTTGGCTCACAGGGCTGGGACTGGATACCCAGATAAATTTTGCAAGCATTGCCATTGCTATCCGGGCCATATACGCGCAAGCTTGCCTCGCAAGAAACGCTGGTCTCTTGGCAAAACAGGAGGGGACCGTTGCCCGACAGAACGTTGCCGCAGACCTGTTTTCTTCCACATTCACCCAGATAACAATAGCCGGGCGGTTGGTATAGCGACCACGTACCACATTTTCCCCGATCTTCAATTTTGTAAGGGCACCAGGTCACGGCAGCGTTCAGCACAGCCAGTGCGCTGATTCCCACAGCGCTGGCAGTTCGGATGAGTCCGATTCTTGGTGTATTGGTGGTATTCATAGAGCGTGTCGTTGCGTTGGACTTTCTTTTTGCTTCCAGCTTCGTTGCCGCACAACGGCATACAGAGGCAACGAGGCCAGTAAAAGTAAAATCACTCGGCTGCCCCAGCGAACAATGAAATCTTTCCACCATGGGGGGTGCAGTCCATATTCCTCCAACGCTGCAAGTTCCAGTGATTTCTTCGGTCTTGAAAGGGCCTGTTGTCTGATCCATTCCTCTACCGCCGGAGACCATCTGTTGGTGAGTGTATAAGTTACTTCAGCTAACCCCTGGGTAGCAATGCGATGGTCTTTGACAAAGATTGGGCCAATGCCGTCAAATCCCGCAGGAATAGCACCCAGAGCACCGCTTGCACTGTTGGTGACTCGGCATACAAAGCGCATCCGAGGGTAGAGATTGGTATCGGTACGGCTTTTTTCGTTGATCGAAAAAAAATCGCATTCAAAAAGGGTCGGTAGAACGCCATATTGTGTTTGGCGTGGATTTGACCATCGCCCGCTAAGCATCAGAAAACCTCCGGGAAAAACGGCAGGCAACCTTAACCGATACAAGCGGCCGCTACCGGGCAAGTCCCGTGTCAAGGGGCGCGACTCGGAGCGTACCCTAAGACTTGAAAACAATGTCGGATCCGCGTCTCTTGTCCACTCATAGGTGGCATTGTTCTCTTGGTTGTAAAAGAGACTCAGGTCCGGCGCGTTGGGCGGCCGAGTGGTTCCATGAACATTGGTCAGAACCTGAGGTGAAATAAAAGCCAGCCATATATTGTACAAATCCTGCTTCACCGGTGGGGGAATATTGCCCGGATAGATGTCCGCCATCCGGCTGACCGTTTCCGGGGGTAGTCGCCGTGGTTCTGGATGGCGAATAACGTAAATATTCCTACCGTCGCAACTGGCTGTGAAGCCCGTTTCGTGGACGCGCCCCCCGCTCGTTGCACCGTCGCGGTTCTCGTAAGACATAATCCATGCGTTTTGACCGAGTAGAACACGAAAAGCGCCCTGTCCGGATTTTTCCAGAGACGCAGGCCACAAGGGCATCACATAATCGTAGATGCCCTCCAGAACCAGAGCCGCTCCGGGGAGGTTGGGAAATATTTCTCCAGCGCGTAAATCCGGAGGCGGCGAAAGGGCTGCCGCCAAACCCGCCAACAGGCGCAGGCTTTCCAACCCAAGGTGGATACAAATACTATGCGCACTATAATATCTTGGTAGCTTTCTCATGGTTCTTGTGACACCTGCGGCTGTCAGAGTCGGCTTTGTGTGTATTTCTATCTGGCATCCTTTGCTCGAGCAATTATGACCACCAACGAATTAACAGCCATTAACAATAGCAACGCCGATGTCACGAGCTCAAGCTGTCCCCCGGACAAGTTCAGCGCCTTGCCAACCACACCCAAGCAACTGCATGGCCGAACGTCCTGCAAAAGCCACGTGCCAGCCTTGTAGGAAGAAAGAATGCCGCTCAACCAAAGAAGACTGTATGCTTTCTTGAGCAAGCACGCTCTGCTTACAAGGTAAACAGCCACTCCGAGTTCAAGCAAAATCGCCGACGCGGCAGCCCGACGTCGAGTCATAAAAAACAAAACCCGATCGTATTCTCCCCAATACGGGTGAGACTCAATAATATCGAGAAATTTTGAAACCGACGAAATTAGTAACAGAACAAACCAGAGCTTAAATGAGTATCCAAGAATCCCGCGTGTTGAGCTGTCCTTCTGCTCTTGAAGATCGGCAGGCATAGATTCAAGCTGCATAAGCGACTCTTGTTTTCTTACAAAATGCATTCTTTTTTATGTATGTCAATCTCACTGCTATAATTACCAGGCTCAAGACTCAAAGTGCAGGTTGTTGGATTACAGTAGCAGTAACGTTGTCGCATTTTGTACTTACACAAAGACTGCTGACAAGCCGCTGGGTCCCGATATTCTCGGCAAATGTCGTTAGAAGCACCAGATAGACAATGGCTGCATCCTATATAATTAATTTCATCAACTCTTCTATAGAAGCATGATTGTGAATTATTTGCGTCGTTTGGGCATAAACCACCTGCGCAGGAGCCGACGATTTCATTCGATAGGCCCACACATTTTTCCCCGTATGTATCAATTATATCGCACGAGTCAGATTTCAAGGACTGCAGGCCGAAAAACCATACACCTGGCCACAACCCTGAAAGAGCAATTGTAATCACGAGGGTGAACGCTTTCTGCAACAGACCAACGATTCTCATATTTGCCTCCATTTTAAATGTTGTTCGTACGGCGTTTGACCAAAAACAGAGGAGCCAAGAGCAACACAGCCAGCAGCATCAGGAGCAGGCCGCGAATCCAGGTGAAGCGCGCGGGGGGCATTGTGTAAACGTCGTCGCGCGCGGCCCGCGCAGCCAGATGCATCACGGTCGGGCTGTGCAAATCCGGTATGACCCCGTTGGTTGTCGTGTAGCTCACGTAGTTTACTCCTACTTGAAGGTTTCGGACGCGCTTGTCGAAGATCTTGACCGCCTTGCGGAATGATGGTTTAACTACGTTGCTGATCCAACTTGTTGACTCAGTTACCCAGCTTATGATGGTGCGGATCTCACCATTCAGTCCATAATTAATCTTGACGACCCATTCCCCGGGTAGTCTTAGGTCATCCAGGGCTAGCCATCGTGTGACCTGAAACACAGCCGCGGTCCTCCCCGAAGCATAGTGTTGTTTGATTAGCCTTAAAGTTTCCGACCTTTGGTCTAAATAATTCCCGGCTGGTTGCAATTTGAGTAGTTTCGCGGCGTCTTTTAACAACGACTGATCAAAGAGGTAATCTATTCGAGCGGGATAGGGGTTCAAATTCGAGTGGAAGGTTAATTTTGCGCGGGTCGCCAGCGGAAAAAGATCGAGGCGCAAATCACCGTCGGGAATGGGGAGCCATTGATCATGCCGATCCCGGAGATATTTTGCGGCGCAAAAAGCGGTCCACAATTGGAGATACTCGGCATCCAGGTCCAGGGGGAATCCGTTTCACAGGGAAGATATCTCGATGAATTCCACGAGGACGTCACCCGCAGCCGTCGGGACCATACTCCGCGACACAATGGTATCCGGACCTTGGTTAAAGGCGGATCGAGGCGGGGTTGTGACAGTCTCGATGCACCACTCCGAGGCATCAGCGTTGCATTGAATTCGAAAACTCTGTTTCCAAACCGGGGCTTGGGGGTTAAGGATCTCCTTGGTAAGAGTACCGTGCAATTCGATCGCTTTGTTGGAAGCAACGTTAGCCAGGCAACAAACCCCGGACAACCGCAGCCATGCCTGAAGGCTTAAGACACGGGTGAGTACCACCGGCGCCCTCAACCAAGTTAATTTCCGACTCCGTCCCGCATCGGTCGGACGACTTTTCGGCAGGCACGCAACTTGTGGTAACATCCCCCGCCACGCGCGCATAGTAATTCGATTGATTCGATTGCTACATACTGCGACATACGACTTTTGTCAATGGCCTTTTGGGGCCATCTTTTGCTGGAGCAGCCGGGCGACAGCGGCGGCGCGGCTGTGGACGCCGAGCCTTCGGTAAATCTTGGCCCAGTGATTGTGAAGGGTGTGATGGCTGACGCCCAAAATGATGGCAATTTCCTTGTCGCGCTTGTCGGCGGCACACAATTCAAGGATTTCCCTTTCGCGGGGCGTGAGCGCGCCTTGTTTCAGATGGAACACCTTGGAAGGCATACAGTTCGATGACGAATCGTCGGTTCACGAAAATTGGGGATCAAGAAGCACTTAGACAACCTTGTTATTGTCGCATTTTCGTTGATCGGCCAGACGGCGCCAGAAAGCTGCGGCTGGATTCAGAGAAAGCACGGCCAGTGCCTGGCGTAGAAACCAAGTTAACGTGCGCTCGTACGGACCGCCGGAGACCCGGACCGACGCAGAATCCTCCAACCAGCGCCCTGAAGTAAACAGGATGCGTTTCCAGCCGTTGGAAATTGCCGTGATCAGGCGAATTTCATTAAAGTGGACCAGATAAGTTTGCAGGGAGAGGTCCGGCTCGGCAGGCGGGTAAAACAAATCCAAGCGAATATTCCTGAAGGCAGTACTTTGTCTATCCTCCGTTGGGCATATTGGTATTCTGTCAGCCATTCCCTGCAATAGGCAATTTGTTTTCATGGGAGAGTTTGTTTTGTGTTTTGCGATACCAATTCAGGGTTTGGGAAGGTACAATTTGTCGTGATAGCGCCCGAAGTTCTTGCGTGTGTTCCTGCTGTGCCATAGGGTCGGATTGTATATTTCGAAACCGGCTGAACGGTTCGGCCCCGCCCTGTTAACTGTGGAAAAGGCAAGAGACAGTTCGAGGCTTTGAGGGCCACGATGACCAAGGGCATGCACCGTCCGTGATTCAAAGCGACAAAGTCCGCGGGTCGGACACTGTCCCCGGTGCCAGTGTAAGCTCCCCGGCACTCGAGACGCGTGCCGGTGCAACTTTCGTACTCGAGTTTCCATAAGTATAACTCACCGTTCCGTCAGAGCTGGCGGAGCTGGCGGAGCTGGCGGAGCTGGCGGAGCTGGCGGAGCTGGTGG
>CAYXPA010000001.1:104696-116724 GCA_964466945.1 uncultured Verrucomicrobiota bacterium
GAGCTGGCGGAGCTGGCGGAGCTGGCGGAGCTGGCGGAGCTGGCGGAGCTGGTGGAGCTGGTGGAGCTGGTGGAGCTGGTGGAGCTGGTGGAGCTGGTGGTATCTTTAGATACATAAAGTTCGTGTGTCAAGCTTTTTTCTGCAAAAAATCGTTGACTTCCGGCGACGTGCGATGCCGTTTTCCAAGGCGGTACGCTTGTTGGGACAGGTTGCCTCAGCGGCGTCGGTAGATGTCTTTCCCCACCCCGAGCAACCCGGTCAGATCCGTCCGCCAATAGTGGGCACCCGGTTCAAGTAGTTAGGCGGGAGGTTCGACCTGCCTGCGGAGCGCCGGTTTCCTCTATTCGACTGGGTCTAAGGTTAGCGCTCCGGAGTTATTTCGACAGAGACAGCTACCCTGCGTGGCGCAGGTCGGCCACGCATTCGAGGTGCTGGGTCTGCGGGAACATGTCCAACGGAATGACCGTCTCGAGTTGGTAGCCGCCTTCCCGAATCAGTTCCTGCAAGTCGCGCGCCAGCGTGGCGGGGTGACAGGACACGTAGAGGATTTGCGCCGGCCGACACGCCCGCAGCGCGGCGCGCACGGCCGGCGCGCAACCCACCCGGGGCGGGTCCACGATCACCGTGGTGTGCTCGGGAGCAAAGCGGCCCAGCAGCGCCGGCAATTGTTCCTCCGCGGCGCCTTCGACAAATTCGCCGTGGCGCACGCCCCGGGCGGCGGCGTTACGCCGGGCCGCAGCGATGGCGCGCCGGTCCAGTTCCACGCCGGCAAAGGATTCGACCAGGTCCGCCAGTTCGAGCGCGAAGAAGCCCACGCCGCAAAACACGTCCACCAGGTGCCGAGTGCCCGCCGCGCGCAGTCGGGCGCGCAGGGTTTCCACCAGCGCGGGCAAGAGATGAAAGTTGTTCTGGAAAAACGAATCGGGCGGCAGCTCCCAGCCGGCCGGGGGCAGGCGCAAAACCACTTTCAAGCCGCCCCGGGGTGGCGGCGCGGCCCGGACCCGGCGCAACTGCGCGTTCAACGCCGGCTCGGCGATGGCGCACTCCTCGACGTCCACCACCAGGCGCGAGTCATGGCGCAGAAAACCCAGCACCCGCCGTTGCTCTGGCTTGTGCCACTGGGTGCGGACCATGATGCGGTTGCGGTAGCCGTAGGGGCGCGGGCACGGCACTACCGGCGCCACGACCGAGGCGTCCAGGCCGCCCAGCCGCTCGAGCAGGTCCCGGAGTTGGCGATGCTTGAGGCGCAATTGTTCCGCGTAGTCTAGGTGCTGGTACTGGCAGCCCCCGCACGCCCCGAAATACCGGCAACGCGGTTCGACGCGGTGGGGTGAGGGCCGCACCACCCGCACCAGCCGGGCGCGGGCGAAGTTCTTTTTCACTTCGACCACTTCGACCTCGACCTCCTCGTCCGAGGCCACGAAGGGCACAAAGACCACGAACCCGGCCACGCGCGCCACGCCCTCGCCGCCGAAGGCCACATCCCCCACCGTGACGCTCAGGCGCTGGCCGGGCTGCAGGGGCGGTGCCGGTTGTGCGTTGGCTGGCTGGCTCATGCGCCCGCGACCTCGGCACTGCTGCCGCGGAGCGCCCGCGCGGCGATGTCACGCCGGTAATGCGCGCCCTCGAACCGAATGCGCTCAACCGCCGCGTAGGCCGCGTCCCGCGCCGCGGCCAGCGTGTCCGCCCAGGCCGTGACGCCCAGAACCCGCCCGCCGCTGGTGACCACGTGCTCGCCGGCCTGCGCCGTACCGGCGTGGAAGACCTTCACATTCGGCAGCCGGGCCGCCTCCTCCAGGCCGGTGATGAGTTTGCCCTTGGCGTAAGCGCCGGGATAACCGGCCGAGGCCATGACCACGCACACCGCCGCCTGCGGCCGCCAGCGCAGTTCGACGCGCTCGAGGGTGCCGGCGAGGCTGGCCTCGAACAACTCGAGCAGGTCGTTCTCCAAACGCGGCAGGTACACTTGCGTTTCGGGATCGCCGAAGCGCGCGTTGAACTCGAGCACGCGCAGGCCCCGGTCGGTCAGCATCAGCCCCGGGTACAGGAGGCCCCGGAAGTCAATGCCCTCGGTGGCGCAGCCGCGCAGCCAGGGTTCGAGAATCTCGCGCCGCGCCTGGTCGAGGTGCGCCCCGGTCAGAAACGGCGTGGGCGAGTACGTGCCCATGCCGCCGGTGTTCGGCCCGGTGTCGCCGTCGCCCACCCGTTTGTGGTCCTGGGAGGTGGGGAAAAGCCGCGCCGTGCGGCCGTCGCACAGGGCGTGGAGCGACACCTCGGTCCCTTCGAGGAATTCTTGGATGACAATTTGCCGGCCGGCCTCGCCGAAGGCGCGCTGGACGAGCATCTGCTCGATGGCGGCGTCGGCCTGGGCCATGTCGCGGCAGATGAGCACGCCCTTGCCCAGCGCCAGGCCGTCAGCCTTGACCGCGCAGCGGCCGCCCAGTTCGGCGGCGAAGCGCGAAGCCGCGCGGGCCTCGCGGAACACTCCGGCGCGCGGCGCGGGGATGCCGTGGCGCTCCATGAACTGTTGGGCGAAGACCTTCGAGGCCTCGAATTGCGCGGCGCGGCGGTTTGGCCCCCAGGCACGCAGGCCGTGGGCGGCGAACAGGTCCACCAGACCCAGCGCCAGCGGGTTGTCCGGGCCCACCACGGTGAGGTCCGGCCGTTGTTCGCGTGCGAAGGCCAGCAGGCCGGGCAGGTCCTCCGCGCCCAGGGGCACGCAGGCCACCGCTTCCCCGGTGCGCGCCACGCGTTCCCGGGCGATGCCGGCGTTGCCGGGCGCGGCCCATAGCTGGGTGACGTGCGGAGATTGCGCCAGTTTCCAGACCAGGGCGTGCTCGCGGCCGCCGCCTCCAATGACCAACACTTTCACGGGCGGCGATTGAACCGCAGGCCGGCCCGCGGGCGCAACGCCGCAATCCCCGAGAAGCGGTCAGGCGCGGTCGGGCGCGGGCTCGGCCACGCTTGGCGGGCGCGCCTTGGTGGGAGGGTTCAACCACCGGCCACGATGCGCACGATTTCGAGCCGGTCCCCGGCCTGAAGCGGGCGGCGGGCAAACTCGGAGGGCGGCACGGCCTCGCCGTTCTGCTCGACCACCACGCTGCGCGGCAAAAAACCTTGCGCGCGCAGGAAGTCATCGAGCGTGCAGGGCAACTCGACCTCCACGGTCCGGTCATTCGCAATTACGGTGGGCGTTGCCATGCCCGACATTTTGCGCCGGAGCGCGCCGCAGTTCAAATCCCCGCCGCGGGAGCGCGCGTCGCGGCGGACCGGCTGGCGAGCCCGAGCCGGTTGCCCGGCCGCGCCGGGCGCAACGGCCGGGCGGGGTTGGCGTTCCGGGCCGGAGTGACGGTCAGCAAGGTGATTTCCGGCGGGCAATTGAACCGGACGCCCCACAGGTTGCCCACACCGCGGGTCACGTAAATCCAGCGGCCCTCCCAGCGGCACAGGCCCTCGGCGAAGCGCCGGTCGCGGATGGGCAGCACGAGCGGGCCAATCCACGGCAGTTTCACCTGGCCGCCGTGGGTGTGGCCGCACAGCATCAGGTCCCAGCGGTACGGCGCCAGTTCTCCGCGGGCGTCGGGGTTATGCGCCAGCACGAGCGTGGGCGTGTCGTCGGCGGGAGCGGCCGCGAATGCCCGGGCCGGTTGAAAATCGCCCGCCCACAGGTCGCCCAGGCCGACCAGCCGCACGGCGTGCCCGCGCAAGTGAACGGTCCGCGCGGTGTTGTGCAGGAGCGTGATTCCGGCCCGCTGTAACAACGCGCCCACCCGGGTTGTGTCCGCGTCGCCACGCCGACTCGCCGCCCAAGTGCCGCCGTCGTGGTTGCCCAGGCAGGCGAACGCGGGCGCGGCTTCGCTCAAGGGGCGGAGCACCTCGGCATAACCCGCCGGCGTGTCACTGCCGCGGGTGATGAAGTCGCCGGTCAGGCAGATCAAATCCGGGCGCAGGGCCAGTCCCTGCCGCACCGCCGCGGCCAGGAAACTCAGGCTCACCACGCTCGAGGCGTGCAGGTCGGAGAGGTGCAGGAGGGTAAACGGCGCGCCCGCGCAGCCGTTCAGCCGGACCGTGGGACGGGTCACGCTCAGCCAGCGCGGCTCGACCGCGCGCGCGTAGGCCAAACCGCCAAACGCGCTGGCACCGGCGGCGAACAAGAATTGCCTTCGGGTGATATGCACTGGGCACCTGTTCATCCTTCGACCTTGCCCGCGACGATTTGCTCAAACTTCGCGTTCGCGCCGTGCACCGGCGATACGGGCAAGGCGGGCCGGTGCGAGGGGCGGCACGCGTCGCCCTGGTCGGGAGGAGTCAATTGACTTCGGGAGACACGGTCAGGTTGGTCCGTCCACCCGGAGCAGGAAGGCGGCAGCAAGCGGCCGCACTCCATGCGCTGGCGCGCGGCGGAAGCGCCCGGTCAGTCGCGAAGCGTTGGGAGTGCGCCGGCTCGCCGGCGCTGTGTGAGGGGCCGGAGACCGGATGCCGGATGCCGGATGCCAGATGCTAGATGCCGGATGCCGAAGGCGGTCGCTGTGAGCCGTGGCAAATTTGTGGCAGCCGACGTCAGTCGGCTCAGGCCTTTTCTTGGCCGGAGTTGAGCGCTGGGAACCGCCGGGAGGTGTGAGCGGACTGACGTCCGCGGCTACACATCGGTGGTTTTCCAATCCGCGAAAAGGCCGGTTGCCAATTTGCACTGCGGAGTCGGCAAAGTTGGTCGCGTGACCGGTGGCCAGACGGCTCGGTGCCCTTCACGCGGACAGGGCGGTGTCCCAGTCCTTCCAGACCGGTTCGTAACCGAGTTGGCGCAGGCGTTCGGCCACGGCGGCGGCGGGGCGTTCGTCCGCGATGTCAAACTGGCCGGTGGCCGCTGCGTCCGGGGCCCATTCGCTGGCGCCCAGTTCGACAATGCGGCCGCGTTCGGTGCGGTGCAGGCGCTCGCGCCCGGCGCCGGTGTAGCCGCCGGGCTCGGTGTGGCTGCCGGCGCTCATGAGCGTGATGCCCAGCGGCACCAGGCCGTCCCGAAGCGCGGCCGGTTCGCGGGTCGAGAGCACCAGGCCCACGTCCGGGAACTGGAGGCGCAAGGCGCAGAGCAGTTGGGCCAGCTCGCGGTCGCTCATTGGGGTGGGCGGTTGGAAGGCGCCGGCGCAGGGCCGCAGGCGGGGCAGGGAGATCGTGAGAAACGCCTTCCAGCAGTGGCGCAGCAGGTGGGCGGCGTGCGCGGCCACGCACACGGCCTCGAAGCGCCAGTCGGCCAGGCCGAAGAGCGCGCCGATGCCCAGGCGGCGGAAGCCGGCGGCGTAGGCGCGCTCGGGAGTTTCCAGGCGCCAGGCGAAGTCGCGCTTGGGGCCGCTGGTGTGCATCTGCGCGTACACTTCGCGGTCGTAGGTTTCCTGGTACACCACCAGCCCTTCGGCGCCGGCGGCCACCAACGGGCGGTACTCGGCGGTGTCCATCGGGCCCACCTCGAGCGAGAGGCTCGGGGTGTCCGGGTGCAGGGCCGCCACGCAGTCGCGCAGGTACCCCTCCGAGACAAACCGCGGGTGTTCGCCGGCGACCAGGAGCAGGTTGCGGAAGCCCTGGGCGCGCAGGGCCGCGGCCTCGCGCACGACCTCTTCCACGCTGAGCGTGACGCGCACAATCGGGTTGTCCCGCGAAAAGCCGCAGTACCGGCAGTTGTTGATGCACTCGTTGGACAGGTACAGCGGGGCAAACAGGCGCACGACCCGGCCGAATCGTTGCAGGGTCAACGCCCGGGCCCGATGCGCCATCTCGGGTAGGAACTCCGCGGCGGCCGGGGACAAGAGCGCGGCAAACCCGGCCAGCGAGCGTGGGTCTTGCGCCAGCGCAGCGCGTACCTCGGCCGGGCCGGCCGTGCGGGCGCGTTCCAGCAGGTCCGCGAGGGGCAGGCGATCGAATTGAGCCAGAAAACTCACGTCGCCAACATAAGCGCCGCGCCGGCGGTGTCGAGTCGCCGCCGGGAGCTGCCGTGGGTCAGGCTTGCAGCACCGCACCCTGGCTGGCGTTGGTGACGAGCTTGCGGTAGCGCGCCAGCCAGCCGGTCAGTTCGCGCCGGACCGGTGTCCACGTCTTGCGGCGCTCGGCCAGTTCGGCTTCGGGCACGAGGATGTCCATCCGTCGATTGTGGAAATCAATGCGGACGCGGTCGCCGGGCCGCAAGAGGCCGATCGGGCCGCCCTCGGCCGCCTCGGGGCTGACGTGGCCGATGCACGCGCCGGCCGTGCCGCCGCTGAAGCGGCCGTCGGTGATGAGCGCGCACTTGTCGCCCAGGCCCATGCCCACGATGTAGCTGGTGGGGGAGAGCATTTCCTGCATGCCCGGGCCGCCGCGCGGGCCTTCGTTGCGGATGATGACGACGTCGCCGGGCTTGACCTGGCCGCCGAGGATGCCGGCGCAGGCTTCGTCCTGGCTCTCGAAGATCACGCACGGGCCTTCGAAGACGAAGTCCGGCCCGCACCGGCGCTTGAACTCCTCGCTGATGCCGGCGGTTTTGACGACGCTGCCTTCGGGCGCGAGGTCGCCGTAGAGAATCGCCAGCCCGCCGTCGGGCGAGTAGGCGGTGTCCCGGGTGCGGATGCAGTCGCGCGGGTCAAACAAGAAGGCCGGGTCGTAGGGCATCAGGCCGCTGGGCGCGACCTTGGCGAGGCGTTTGGGGTCGGTGAGGTATTCGGCGCGGGCGATGGTCCAGTGCTTGAGCCGCCGGACGCGGAGCAGGGCGTGGCGTTGGCGCTGGCCGCCTTTTTCGTAGCGCCAGAACAGGAGCACCGGCTCGCCGCGCAGCTCGGCCAGTTCGGCGCGCACCAGGCCCTTGGCCTCGGCCCATTGTTGTTCGAGCACCGGGCGCAATTGTTCGTGGCCCTTGAGCGTGCGGCCGTCGGGCAGTTTGACCGTGGCCTTCGGGTCGTAGAGGGCCAGTTGGGCTTCGAGGTCGCCGGCGTTCCACGCGGCGGCGTCGCGCCAGAGGGTGATGGCCAACGGGTCGGCGGGGAAGAACAGCAGCGGTTTGGGGGCGAGATTGCCGCTGGCGGTGCGGGCGGCCGGGCCGAGTTTGTCGTTGGGGTCAACGACGATGGCCGACGCGCCGGAGACCCGGGCGGCTTTGGCCCAGGGCGTGCATTTCTCGGAGCGCACGTCCCATGCGTCAATGTTTTCGCCGAGGGTTTTGCCGGTGACGGTTTTGCAGTGGAGATGCAGCACGCCCAGGCGCTTGAGCTCGCCGAGGATGGTGTGGATGCCGCCGGCGCGGTGCACGTCCTGGACGTGGTAGTTCGAGGAGGGCGAGACCTTGCACAGGCAGGGCACGCGGCGGGAAATCTCGTCAATGCGGCGGATGTCGTAGGGGATGCCGGCCTCGCGGGCGATGGCCAGGGTGTGGAGGATGGTGTTGGTCGAGCCGCCCATGGCCACGTCCAGCGCCAGGGCGTTGTCGAAGGCCTCGAGCGTGGCGATGTCGCGCGGTTTCAAGTCCCACTCGACGAGCCGGAGGATGAGGCGGGCGGCGCGCTCGTAGAGGGCCTCGCGTTCCTTCGAGACGGCGAGGATTGTGCCGTTGCCGGGCAGGGCCATGCCGAGGGCTTCGCAGAGGCAGTTCATCGAGTTGGCGGTGAACATGCCGGAGCACGAGCCGCAGGTGGGGCAGGCGGTTTGCTCGAGCCGCTTGAGTTGTTCCTCGGTGATCTTGCCGGCTTGCAACTCGCCCACGCCCTTGAAGACCGAGATGAGGTCGGACTTGGCGGCGGCGGGTTGAAGGTGGTTGGCGAGGTCCTCGTGGGCGGCCTGTTGCTCGGCGATGCCGGCGGCCATCGGCCCGCCGCTGACGAAGAGCGTCGGGATGTTCACGCGCATGGCGGCCATGAGCATCCCGGGCACGATTTTGTCGCAGTTGGGGATGCAGATCATGCCGTCGAAGCAGTGGGCCTTGACCATGCTCTCGACGCAATCGGCGATGAGCTCGCGCGAGGGCAGCGAGTAGAGCATCCCGCCGTGGCCCATGGCGATGCCGTCGTCCACGCCGATGGTGTTGAAGACGAAGGGCACGCCGCCGGCCTGGCGGACGAGCCGTTTCATGAGCTGCCCGACCTCGTTGAGGTGGGCGTGGCCGGGGATGCAGTCGGTGTAGGAGTTGGCAATGGCGATGAAGGGCTTGTCGAAGTCGGCCTCGGACTCGATCGAGCCGGTGGCGCGCAGCAGCGCGCGGTGGGGGGCGCGTTCAAAGCCTTTTTTGATGGTGTCGGAGCGCATGGTCATCGGGTTTGGTTCGGTTGACGTTGCTGCAAATCTTGAAGCCACTTTTCCAATTCGGCTTCCTCGCGGAGTTTGGTCGCGATTTCCCGGGTCCAGTCTTCCCACTCGGTGCGGATGAAGTCCGCGAGCGGGCCGCCAGCCTGTTCCCACAATTCTCGGGGGATGGCGTCCTGGAAATTGATCCCGGGAAACCGCGCGGCGTTAAGGCCGAGTTGATGATTGGCGTCCCGGCGCAAGCGCCTTGCCCAGCGCAGTAATGCCCCGGGGTCCGCCCCCTGCCGGGTCAACTCGGCCAGGTACTCGCGAGCGTTGGCTAGGGACAGGCGCAGATGCTTCAAGTCCTGGCGCCAACCTGCCTCTTGGGGGAGCGTGGCGAGGTTCACCGTTTTGCTCTCCACACAGAGCACCGGATGGAGCACCCGCAAGCGGATTTCGCGGTAACGCAACGTGGGCGCAGTTTCCAAAATTTCCGGCGTGCTCAAGCCGTTGGCGGTGTGGACAAAGTCAATCTCCAGGCTGCCCAGAAACGGGGGCAAGGAAAGCTTCCCGGCGTTGACCGTGTTTTCGCCCGGTTCGGGGAATTGCGGGTCGGTCTGCAACAGCCGGGCCACCGACAACACCTGCCGGCGATCCCCCAGCAAATCCAGGTCCACGCTGGTAAAGGGTTTGAGTTCGCTCCACGGCGGCTCGGGTTTTTCGTAGCGCTCAGACCACAGGTTAACCGCCTGACCGCCAATGATCACGCAGTCGGTTTTTCCGATGGTGCGGAGGATTTCCAAAATGTCTTCCGGGCGTTTCACGGCTGCTCTTTGGCCGGGAGACACTCCGGAGCTTCCAAATGCCACTGGCGCGGATTGGGAATCAGACGATTGGCCGCTTGGACCGCCGCGGCCCGTCCCCGCCGCACCTGTTCTCGGTCTTGCTCGCGGGCATGGGCTTCTTCGGCGCGTCGCGCGGCGACCGAGAAGAAGCGGATTTTCCGAAAGGTCGGTTTCATCGGCTGGCTTGAATTGTAGGACTGCCGGGTGGGGGTGTCACGCACCGTCAGGATCATTTCCCCGCTGGCCCGGCCTCGACTGCGCCAGCGGGGGACACCGCACAGCTTCCTTCGAGTGAAGATACCCCCCACCCAGACACCCCAGCGTGACCGCCAGTCCGGCCAGGCTGATCCAGAGCGGCCCCGCCGGCAGGCGGAAGGTGAACTCGACGGTGTGCTCGCCCGGCGGCAGCTCGACCGCGCGCATGAGGAAGTTTGCCCGCAGCAAGGGCCGCGGTTGGCCGTCCACGGTCACCGTCCAGTGCGGGTCGAATTTGTCGTTGAGCAGCAGCAGCGAGGGCCCCTCGGCGCGGGCGCGGAGCACCAACTGCTTCGGGGCGTAGCTGACCCACTCGACCGGTCCGGGGGCGGCCGGCGCTTCGCCGGCGGGCGGAGTCGCGGACACGGCCGAGCCGGAGGCCAGCACCACGCTGCGCCGCGGGTCAAACGCCGCAGCGGCCAACCGTTGCAGGGCCGCGGTGTCGTTCGTGGCCACTTCCCAGTGCCGGTACACGCCCGCGCGGGGCAGGGCGCCGGTGAACTCGATCAGGGCAAACGGACCGACGGTGTTGGTCACCACCCGGATGGCGCCGCCGGCGGTCTCCTGAACCAACCCGAAGGGCAGCGCCTCGCGGAAACGCCGCCGCTCGGGGTCGGCCTGCTGGTTGAGCGCCTCGGCCAGGCCGCTCAAGCCCAGCAGGTACCGGGTGTTGGTCAGTTCCCAGAGCCGCAGGTACGACGCCAGGCTCTGGCCCATGAACGTGGCGCGGTACAACTCGTTGTCCACGCTGGGCCGCGGGTCCTGCACCACGTCCAGGGACTGGATGTTGTAATAGCGGAAAGCGTGCTGGAGCCACTCGGCGCGGTACAGGTCCTGGAGCAGGGACAACTCCTGGTTGAGCCGCAGCGGGATGATGCTCACGCGCTGCTCGTGCGGCCGCTGGCGGAGCGTCTCGAGGAGCGGGTTCAGGGCGTACTTGTCCGCCACGTCCCAGTACACGATCCAACGATGATTGGCCCGCGCCAGGTCCGCCACCAGGATCAACCCCAGCACCACCCCCGTCCAGCGGGCGCGCGCCCCGGAGAGCACCCCCAGGAAAACCAACGTCAACGCCGCCACGCACAGCGTCAGAAACAGCACCGACCAGCCCACCTCGCGCAGACTGAACGCGGCGATGGCGGGCGCCAGCTCCGGCGCGTACACCCGGGCCACGTGCGCCTCGAGTGCGCTCCGCATCGAGGCGTACACCAGCCAACCCAGCACGCTGCCACCCAGCAGCCACGCCGCCGCCAGCAGCGAGCGCCGGTCAAACACCGGCGCGTTTGCCGCCCACGCCTTGAACCGCGCGCCCAGCCCCCGGACCGCCGGGCTCGCGCGGCTCACCTGCGTGCGCCAGAGCGCCTCCAGCCCGTAAGCGAAAAGCACCACCAGCGCCAGACTGAAGGGGTGCAGAAACTTGATCGGATTGCGGATGGTCGAGAAGTACGGCAGCGCGTAGAAGAACTGGTAGAACGGCGCATGCCGCCCCCAGGCCAGCAGCAGCGACACCAGCGCCGCCCCGCCCCAAAACCAGACCTGCCGTCGCTCCCCGGCCGAAAACGGTCCGCCCTGCCGGCGCGTCGCCTGCGCCAGCGCCCAGGCTCCCAGCAACACCACCAGGATGCCCGCGTAATGCCCGGCCCCGGAGTGTCGCGTGCCGGGCACGCCCGGGGTTTCGCCCACCCGGCCCCAGTAATCGCTGCCGTCGCGGGCGTACATCCGGTAGCCGAACAACCCCGGCACCACGGTGCGCAGGGTCTCGATCTTCGGCAGGCTCCACATCGTGGCCTCGTTCCAACGGCGTTGGCGGGTTTCGGCGTCCTGTTGCATGCCCACCACGCCCTTGACCTGGGTGCTCACCAGGATGGTCAGCGCCTGCGCGGCCACCCACGCAGCCATGCCGGCCACGAGCGCGGTCTGCAGCGCGCCGCCCCAGAGCCGCCGGCTCGCGGGGCCCGGCTGCTGCCAGGCCGTGAAGAACGAAAACGCCGCCACGTACAGACTCAGGATGGCGCCGCTGTCGAACCCTTCCATCACCGCCATGCCCACCGCGGCCCCGGCCAGGATCGCCTTGAGCCACTTGCGGTTCGTCGCGGGCGTCACCAGCGCGGCCAGTGCCAGAAACGTGCTCGCCACCGCCAGCGCGTGCGTGCCCAGCCCCCAGCAGGCGTAGGAGAAAAAGTCCGAGTTCAACGCCGCGGCCAGACCGGTCAGCGCGCACACGGCGGGGCGGAACCCCAGTTGCCGGGCGAACAGCCAGGCCGAGTACCCCAGGACCAGGAGCGAAACGGGCGCGTAGAGTTTGGCGAACCACAGCGGACCCAGCGCCCACAGCAGCAGGTAGGTCAGGCTGGGAAACGCGCTCCCGGCCTGGCCGCCCACCCAGTTGAGGTCCTGCCACATGCCCCGAAAAGCCCCGGGCATGGCGGCATAGCCCGCGGCGTTCGCGCCCAGCGGGCCGTCGCTCGAGAACAGGATTTGCCCCGGCGCGAAGCTCCGGGCAAAGAGCGCCAGCAACACCGCCCCCAGCGCCAGCAGCAGACCGCCCGCGGCGCGGCCAAACCCGGGCGCGGCGGTGGAGGGAAGCTCGCTCGATTTCATGGGCAGGGGAGGGTCACGAAGCGGGCGGCGGCGGCGCGGCCGGCGGGGCCGGCAGTTTTTCCAGCTCGAAGTACACGCCGTCGTAAAGGTTG
>CAYXPA010000002.1:0-98837 GCA_964466945.1 uncultured Verrucomicrobiota bacterium
CCTTGACCGTGTGCGTGCTGCCCGGCGCCAACGGATTGGCCAGGTCCCACCAGTCAATGTAGTTGTACGGGTCGGTGAACGAGGTCCGCTGGGGAGTGACCGGCGTGCCGTCCAACTCCAGGCGCGCCGTGCTCAGGTCGGCCACGGCCGGGCCGGAGTTGATGACCTGGGCCGAAAAGCCCACCGGGTTGCCGGTGACCGGGCCGACGATAAGCTTGTCGGCCGGGATGGTGGTGATCTTGATTTCGTCAATGCCGGCGTACTCCATTGCGCCGCCCGTGCTGGCGCCGAAAAGGATGCGGCCGGGCCGGGGCGCGAAGGTGGTCTTGAAGTCCTTGACAATGTTGGCGCCCTTCCAGAACACGTTGAGGATGCCGTCCTCGTCCAGCACCACCTTCAGCGGCGCCCACTTCAGCCGCGAGCCGGGCGCCGGCGGCGCACCTTCGGTCGGGCTGCCGTAATTGGGGTTTTCACCTTCCTTGGGCGGGTAGGTGAAGGGCCCGGTGATCAGGGTGTTCGGGTCGCCCAAGAAGTCGTAATCGTCCGGGAAGAGCACAGCGGGCATGGCGATCTGGGCGATCTGCACGCCGTCCACGCGCACGCTGATGCCGCGGACGTCCTGGCCGCCGTTGGAGCCGCCCACCGGAGCGGTCCCCGTGCCCCAAGTGTCAAAGCCCACTGAGATGCCCGACTTGGTGCCTTCCTCGGGCAAGTTGTCTTCGTTACCCCCGTTCTCGAAGCTACCCGCCCAGCCATCGGCGCGGCCGCCGCGACCCGGGTTGGTGCCGCCCTCGATCAAGGCCACGATGGGGTCGTTGGCGTTGACGTAGTTGACGCTGAAGCCGTCGGCCGGCGGGTTGTTGTACCAGTCGCCGCACTTGATGAGGCACTCGAAGGTGAAGGCTTTGACGACCAGTTTGTTGTCAAAGTCCGGGAAGAGCACCGCGCACGACTGGCCGGTGTTGTCGGTCAGCTTGATGTGGCCTTTGTTGTCGTCGCCGCCCTCGGCGACCCATTCGGCGCTGCCGACCATGATCAGGCCCTCAGGCACGCCGTTTTGGAGGTTGTAGTAGGCAGAACCGGCGGAGGCGGTGGGCATCGCCAACAGTGCCAGGGCACCGGAGGAGACCGCCACCAAGCCCGCTCGCTGGATGCTGCGCCGTCGAGTTGGGTTCATAGGGTTTCGGAGGTTTGGTTTCGGGATTGAAGGCGCCGTGACCTCGCCCGCCCACGGGTGCTCCACCTCACTCGAGGCCAGGAGACCGAGCCGGGCAAAAAGGTTCCGTCACCTGCAATCATTGGCTGTGCAACGGCGTTACGCTAGGTAGCGCGCCCGGGGCTGTCAACGGAAAAGTGACAAGAACTTGCGGCGGGGGTGGCCACCCGCGAGGGCAGGTTGCTGAGGGTGGACGGTTTGGCAGGCCGCGCCACTGATGAAAGCGGCCGCACTCCTTGCGCGGGCGGATGGCAGGGCCGCGCTGCGGCGCGGCCAAGTGGGGCGGCGCCGGCACAGCGGCGCCCTACCGAATCAGAAGTGAGAAGCGAGGAGTGAGAAGGGGGATGCCGGATGCCGGACGCCAGACGCCGGATCCCAGATACCGGATGCCAGATGCCAGATGCCGGATGCCGGAAGCGGTAGTCGGGAACGGCAGGCGACTCGCTCGGCTGGGCAGCGCCGACTGGCAGTCGGCCTGCCTGCCGCGGCGTGAGCAGCCAGGCAGGCGCTACGGCAGACCGGCAGCCTGCGCTACGGGCCGACAGCGAGGGCATCGTCGGCAGCACGCGAGGGGCGCGGGCGCTCCCCGAACACGCCGCGGCAAAGCACCCGCCAGCCGTGCAGCAAGCGCGTCGCTTGGCGGGTTGGACCCGCGTGGCCGGGCTTGCCTGGCGCGCCGGCCCGACCAAGATTGTGGCGTCCGGCCGCCGGCTGAAGTTGCCCCGGCCAAACCCGGAGATGTTGCCAACGCCATGACCCGCCCGCTTGTTCCCGGCCAACCCGCGCCGCCCGAGTCGCTCCTGGATGTGGATGCCTTGCTCGCCGCCTTTACCGAGCGCGCCCCCGAGCCGGTGGGCGAACTCGCCCGCGACGGCCGGACCGTGCCGAAGTTCGTGAGCTTCGGCACCAGCGGGCACCGGGGCTCGCCGTTGGACGGGACCTTCAACCGCGCCCACATCCTGGCCATCACCCAGGCCATCTGCGAGTACCGGCACCGCCAGGGCTACACCGGCCCGCTGTTTCTGGGGCGGGACACGCACGCGGCGTCGGCCCCGGCCGAGGCGGTCGCACTGGAGGTGCTGGCGGCCAACAGCGTCACCGTCTGCCGCCAGGCGGATCACCTGGCCGTGCCCACGCCGGCGGTCTCGCGCGCCATACTCCGGCACAACGCCGGCCGCAACACGGGCCTGGCCGACGGCATCATCATCACGCCTTCGCACAACCCGCCCCGCGACGGCGGCCTCAAGTACAACCCGCCCCACGGCGGCCCGGCGGACACGGCGGTGACGAACTGGATCGAGCACCGGGCCAACGAGCTGCTGCTGGCCGACAACGCGGGCGTGCGCCGCGTGCCGCATCAGGCCGCGCTTCACGCCCCCACCACGCACGCGGTGGATTTCCTCGGGCCGTACGTGGCCGAGCTGGACCTGGTGTTGCAACTCGAGCCGGTGCGCGCCGCCGGCCTGCGCCTGGGCGCGGACCCGCTGGGGGGCGCGTCGCTCGAATGCTGGGACCGCATCGCCGCGCGCTACGGGCTGCGCCTGGAGGTGGTCAACCGCCGCCTGGACCCGGCTTTCGGCTTCATGCCGGTGGACCACGACGGCCAAATTCGGATGGACTGCTCCAGCCCGTACGCCATGGCCGGATTGCTCGCGCTCAAGGACCGGTTTGACCTGGCCTGGGGCTGCGACCCGGACGCCGACCGCCACGGCATCGTCACCCCCACGGCCGGGCTGCTCAACCCGAACCATTACCTGGCCGTGGCGGTGGATTACCTGCTGACCCACCGTCCCAACTGGCCGGCCGCCGCCGCGGTGGGCAAGACCCTGGTCAGCAGCCAGCTCATGGACCGCGTGGCGCAACACCGCGGGCGCGCGCTCTGCGAGGTGCCGGTGGGCTTCAAGTGGTTCGTCGAGGGCCTGCACTCGGGCCGCCTGTGCTTCGGCGGCGAAGAAAGTGCCGGCGCGTCCTTCCTTTGCCGCAACGGCACGGTGTGGACCACCGACAAGGACGGTTTGTTGCTGGGCCTCCTGGCCGCCGAAATCACCGCCCTCACCGGACGCGACCCCGGCCGGTACTTCCAAGAACTGACCCGACAACATGGCGAGACCTTTTACCGGCGCGTGGACGCGGACGTGACGCCGGCCGAGAAAGCGGCGTTTGCCCGGCTCGAGGTCGGCCACGTCACGGCCCGCGAGCTGGCCGGCGACCCCATCGAGCAGGTGCTCACGCACGCCCCCGGCAACCACGCGCCCATCGGCGGACTCAAGGTCGTCACCCGCAACGGCTGGTTCGCCGCCCGTCCCTCGGGCACCGAGCCCAAGCTCAAGCTCTACGCCGAAAGCGGCGTCAGCCCGGCCCACCTGGAAACCCTCCTCGCCGGCGCGCGCCAGTTGCTGAGCGACACCCTCGCCCGCGCCGCCCGCTGAACCGCCATGCCGGCCGCCGCTGCGCCCGCCCCGCGCCACTGGCGCACCGGGGAATGGTGCGCCCCGCCCGCGGCCACGACTCCGGCGAACGCCCCTGCCGCCGAACAGGCGGTCCAACCCTGGCTGGCGCCGCCGCTGCTCGACCCGCAGGTCAACGGCTTTGCCGGCGTGGACTTCCAGGCCGACCGCCTCGAGGCGGCCAACCTTGCCCGCGCCGTGGCCGGGCTGCGGCGCTTCGGTTGCACGCGCTTTTTGCTCACGCTCATCACCGACGCCTGGGACCGCCTGCTGGCCCGGCTCGCCCGCCTGCGGAAGCTGCGGGCCGCCGCACCCGAACTGCGGGCCGCCATCGCCGGCTGGCACGTGGAAGGCCCGTTTTTGTCCAGCGCGCCCGGCTTTCACGGCGCGCACGACCCGGCCCTGATGCTTGATCCCACCCCGGCGCGCATTGCCGAGCTGCGCGACGCCGCCGGTGCCGACCTCGTCCTGCTCACGCTGGCGCCGGAGCGGCGCGGCGCGCTCGAGGCCATTGCCCGGGCGGTTGCCCTGGGCATGAAAGTGAGCCTGGGCCACACCGACGCCCCGGCCGGTTGCCTGCGCGAGGCCGTGGCCGCCGGCGCCACCGGCTTCACCCACCTGGGCAACGCCTGCCCGCAACTGCTCGACCGACACGACAACATCCTCTGGCGCGTGCTCGACACCCCGGGCCTGACCGTGAGCCTCATCGCCGATGGCCGCCACGTGGCGCCGGCCCTGTTCCGGCTGATCCACCGCGCATTGCCCCCGGAGCGCATCGTTTACACCACCGATGCCATGGCCGCCGCCGGCGCGCCGCCCGGTCGGTACACGCTGGGGCGGTTGACCCTCGAGGTGGGCGCCGACCGCGTGGTGCGCCCGCCGGGCCAAACCCACTTCGCCGGCTCGGCCCTGACGCCGCTCGAGGCCGTCTTCACCGCCGCCGCGATGCTCGGCGTGTCCTGGCGCGAAACCTGGGCGCGCGCGTCCGTGGCGACCGCGCGCTGGCTGGGCCTGCCCGCGCCGGAGCCGGCGCCGGACGGGGAGCACTGCCTTTTGGAAACCGACGCCGCGGGTGACTGGGTGCGTCTGCGGACCCGCGCCACGAGCGGGGAGGAATCAGTCCTGGAGCGTTGACCTTCATCGGCGTACCAACTCGCAGACGGCCGGTCGGCGCTGCCCCGCCGGACGGGGCAGCTGCCGCCGCCGGCCTGCCAAGCGGCCGTAAATTGCGACTGTGAAATCCCGGGTTTCGGGCCCGGTGGATCAGACCTCGATTTGTCCCTCCCGCTTTCCCGTCTTCCAGGCTTCCAAATGACAAGGCCGGACAGCACGCCTGCGCGGGCCGATGTCCCGGTGCTGGCGCGCTTCCGCCGTGCCAACTCAGGACCGCGGCGGCGGAGTCGGGCTTGAGTAGGTGGAGAAGATTTGCCAGGCGTTCTTGGCCTGGTCCACGCCCACGCCCCAGAGGAACAGCGTGAGGTAATCCGTGCTGGAGCCAAAAGTGGGCACGTTGAAGAACCGGGCCGCCAGGCCGCTGACCAGCGCCAGGCCCAAGGCCACGACGGTGGACCAGACTTCGATCTCCTCGAACCCCCGCAACACCCCTAACTCCCGCGCCTCGGCCACCGTCACGACAGGCCAGGTTACGGTCAAGGCGCGGTCGCGGCGGCGGAGCGTGACCGTGCCGGTCAGCGTGCCGGGGGCGGGAGCGAACTGCACCAGACAGGGCCCGTTGGTGGTCTCGACCCGGCGCACCGGCACGGGCGTGTTCGCCAGGCCCGGCAAACTCAGAGTGACCGGCAGGGTCTCGCCGGTGAGCGGGTCACGGAAGGGGAGCAGGCGCAGCTCGAGCGTGTCGTTGGTGGCCGGCGCGGAGGGGGGTGCGGCGGCACGGACCAACGGCACCGGCACGCGGCCATCCGCGGCAATGGCCAGCGGGCGGCCCAACACCGACGGGTCAGGGGCGAAGTCGGCGCCGATGGCGGGCAGCACGCTTGCCAGCAGCGCCAGCGCGCCGGCGCCAGCGCGGCCGGCTCTCGACCCGGGACAAACCAGGGCAGACATGGCGAGTGATCGCGGCGAGCTTGCCGACGAAGCCGCGGCGCGGGGCTCGCGAGCGGCGGCTTCCCGGGGTTGCTTCAAGCTTCGCGCTGAAAGAACAGGCGCCAGACGCCGCCGACCTTGAAGGCGCCGCCCGACCACCAGCCGCCGAAGGCCTGGTTCTCAATCTCGGCCTTGAGGTGGGCGAACTGCGCGGCCTCGTCCAGGCCGGGGTCGGGTGTCCATTCGATGACTTTGGTTTGGATCATGGGGAGTGCGGGGTTGCGGGTTAGGCGGCGAGAAAATCACGGGGTGAGTTTGACCCCTTGGGCTTCGAGGGACTTGCGGACCAGGTCAATTTTGTCCGGGCCAGCGCCGGCGTCGGTCACGAAGGCCTGGAATGCGGTGCGGCCGCCTTCGGCCTTGTAGCCGGCGGCCTGGGCGGCGGTCTCGAACTTGGCGGCCGTGGCGGCGTCGCCCGCCTCGCGGTAGCGCAGAAAGGCTTCGCGCAGTTCGGCCCGGCCCAGGATGCTCGCGGAGGTGGTCTGGACCACGCCGGGCGCGGCCTGCAGGGCCGCTTTCACGGCCGGGGCGGCGTTCGAGCTGATCTCGCCCTTCTTGTCGCGGGCGAACATGAGGGCCGCGCCGGGCTGCTGGACGGCGGTCTTGCCCACGGCCAGGCGCTGGTAGAGGCCGGCGTCCTGGATGCCGTTGAAGAGGATGCCGCCCTGCATGCGGATTTCCATGAGCACCTCGGCCGTGTCCGTCGCGCCGCCATCGCGGGTGTTTTGGCGGGCGGCCTTGCATTTTTCGGGGGTGGCGCAGCCGGCTTCGCCGCGGGCGCATTTTTCGCAGAGCGCGGCGGCCAGGCGGGAGCCGGGCTCCTTGTTGGCCGAGCGGTTCGAGGGCACCAGGGCCAGTTCGCCGCGGTTGTAGCCGAGCTTGATCCGGGGCGTCTGCGTCGAGGCGTCCGCGGCCACGTCAATGCCCAGGCTGGTGCCGGTGGAGGCGATGACGGTGTGCTTGTCAATCGCGCAGCCGGCGAGCCACGCGGCGACGGCCAACAGACCGAGCAGCGGGAGTGGTCCCGGACGGCGCGCGGGGGTGGAGCGAGGGGAGGGGGTTTGGGACGGGTGGTTCATGGGGTGTCGAGGGGTGACGGGTCGTCGTTTGGGGTTAACGAAAAAGGCGAAAGCGACGGGCTCAGCGCGGCCCGGTCCACCCGGATGTGCAGCGGGCCGAACGGCCGGTGGGAGACCTCGGCGCGCACGTCTTCGGCGCCGTCGCTGGCCGTGGTGACGACGCTGGAGGCGTAGCCCAGGCCGAACTTGAGCCCGGGGCGGTTGCTCACCTCCAGGCCCAGGACCTGGGTGCTGGTGGCCACGAGGGCGGAGTTGGTCCGGTCGTGGATGCTCACCAGTCCGATGCCCACCACCAGCACGCGCCCGGCGCCCGACTTGGACGGCAGGTACAAGCAACCGCTGCCCAGCAACAACGCGCCGGCCGCCGTCAGGCTGCAGGCCCAACCGCTCCGCTTGGGCGGCCGCGAGCTTTGAGCGACCGGGTCGGATGGCAGGAACCCGCTCCCGGGCCGGGCGGCCGGGAGGCGTGCGGGCAAAGGGGCGAGCTTCAAGCGACGACTCGGCACCCTCGACCAAATCCGCGCCAAAGCAATCGAAATCTACGGGAAAAGTTTGACCCGCCGTCCACCGACCCAATTCGTGGGGTGCGCGCGCCTCACGGACGGTGACTCGGGGAGCGCGCACCGCCGCGTGCCGCCGACGGCACCCACGCTGCCGGCCTTGCCTTGCGGCGCAGGTTTCCAACCTGCCGAATCGCCTGCCGGCGCCGCCCCCGTCGCGGCAGGCGGGCCGACTTCCAGTCGGTCGCGGCGCGCGTTTCGCCCAGCCCCGGCGGGTTGGAAACCCGCGATACAGCAGACCAGAGGTCTGCGTTACGCCGCCACGGGTGCGCGTATGCCGCGACCGACGACGGACTGCGGCATCCGGTATCCGGCATCTGGCGTCCGGTATCTGGCATCCGGCGTCTAGCGTCTGGCATCCGGCATCCCCCTTCTCACTCCTCGCTTCTCACTTCTGATTCGGTAGGGCGCCGCTGCGTCGGCGCCGTCCCCACGGCCGCGCCGCAGCGCGGCCCTACCGACAGCGCCGGCAAGCCGGCGCACTCCACACGCTCCGCGAGGTAGGGCGCCGCTGCGCCGGCGCCGCCCCCAAGGCCGCGCCGCAGCGCGGCCCTACCGCGCGCCTGCGCATGGAGTGCGGCCGCTGGCTGCCGCTTTTTTCCGCGCCGGGTGAAACGGCCGACCCGGTCGTCCTTGGCGGCAACCGGCCGCCGACCCGAACCGTGTGATGCACGCGTCCCACGGGCGATAACTCAGTGGACACCCGCGCCCTCCGCGTGCCGCCGACGGCCAGCCGACGACTCAGCCGCCTGCCAATAGCGCGATGTCACCGGTTGGGACGCCCGCAGTTTCAGGGCCGTCACCGGGCGAGACCAAGGTCTCCGCTTGTCGCCATCGTGGCGAGGCGTCAGGCTGCGAATCTATGTCTGCCCTGCGCGCCTCCGCGATGCCGCGCCCCGCGCCCGGCGTGAAATCCACGCCCAGCGTGGCGCCGCGACGGCGTGCCGCAACCGGGCGTCGGGCAGTGCTGCTGGGGCTGGCGATCCTCGGGCTGGCCGGCGGGTCCGCGCTTCACCTCACCGCCGCCGACGCGCCAAACACAATTCGGCCGGCCGACGCGTCGCCTTCCGACCCCGCGGTCGTGGCCCGGGTTTTCTACGGGGACCGCGTGCGGCTGGCCGGCGTGGTGAGCCGGTACGACGTGTTCGAGTTTGCCGACCACGAGCAGGGTTACGTGCTGGCGCGGGTTGGGGCGACCGATTGGGCGGAGTTGGAGGCCGCCGGGTTCCGGCTCGAACGCGAAGAGGCGCTCACCGCCGCGCTCCGCCGTCCGCCGCGCCCGGCCGCGCGGCAACTTGCCGGCATCCCTGATTACCCGTGTTACCGCACGGTCGAGGAGACCGAAGCCGCTCTCGAGCGCCTGGCCCGCGAGCATCCGCACCTGGCCGCGCTGGTGACGTTGGGGCCGAGCTGGGAAAAGACCGTCCCGGGCGGCGAGGCGGGCTACGACCTGCGCGCGCTGGTGCTCACGCGCCGCGAGGTGCCCGGGCCCAAGCCGCGGTTCTTTCTGCTGGCGGCCCACCACGCCCGCGAGTTGACCACGGCCGAGACGGCGCTGCGCTTTGCCGAGGAGCTCGCGGCCGGGTACGACACGGACCCGGAGGCCACCTGGCTGCTGGATTTCCACGAAATCCACGTCCTGCCGGTCGCCAACCCCGACGGCCGCAAGCTGGCCGAGCAGGGGCTGTGGTGGCGCAAGAACACCTGCCGCACCAACCAGTGCACCACCTACCCGCGTTACGGGACCGACCTGAACCGCAACGCCGGCTTTCGCTGGGGCGGGGTGGGGTCCAGCGCCGAGCCGTGCAACGAGGTGTATCGCGGGCCGTACGCCTTTTCCGAGCCGGAGAATCAGGCCCTCGCCGAGTACCTCCGCGCGTTGTTCCCGCCGCAGCGCGCGCCGGACGAGACCAGCCCCGCGCCGGACACCGCGAGCGGACTGTTGATCAGCCTGCACAGTTACTCGGAGCTGGTGCTTTACCCGTGGGGTTGGACCACCAACCCCGCACCCAACGCGACCGCCCTGGCCACGCTGGGCGCGAAGTTCGGGTTCTTCAACCGCTACCGCGTGCAACCGAGTATCGCGTTGTACCCCACCACCGGTTCGCTGGACGACTGGGCCTACGGCGAACTTGGCGTGGCGGCATTCACCTTCGAGCTGGGGACGAACTTTTTCGAGGCATGCGAGTCGTTCGAGCACGTGGTCTGGCCCGCCAACCGCCTCGCGCTCCGTTACGCCGCCAAGGCCGCGCGCGCGCCGTTCCTCGCCCCGGCCGGACCGGAGGTGGTGGACCTGGCGTTGACGCCCGCGCGGGTGGTCCAGGGCGCGAGCGTGCGGCTCACCGCCCGGGCGGATGCCACGCGTCAGTACGGGTTGGAGAAACTCCCGCCCGTGCGCCGCGTGGCGGGGGCGCGCATCCACGTGGACCGGCCCTCATGGTTGAACGAAGCGCCGCCCTTGGCGTCCGGGGCCGAAGACGGCGCCTTCGACCAGCCGGAGGAAAATCTGGTGACCACGCTCGACACCGCGGCCTGGACGCCCGGGCGGCACACCGTGTTCGTCGAGGCGCAAAACGAGGACGGCGTCTGGGGCGTGCCCACGGCGGTGTTTGTGTGGGTCGAGCCGTTCGAGGTCGCGGTGGCGGCCGGTGCGAGCGGGCTCGAACTGCGCTGGCCCAGCCTGCCCGGCCGCACGTTCACCGTGCTGGAATCCGACCGCCCGGAGAACGGTTTTCTGGAACTGGCGGCCGGTTTGCCCGACATCCCGCCGGTCAACACCTGGCCGCTGCCGCGCGCGGAAAACGGGACCCGGTTTTACCGCGTGCGCGCGGACTGAAGCTGGGAGCAGAAATCCGAAGGTCGAGCGTCGAGGGGCGAGCGTCGAGGGGCGAAGGGCGAAGGGCGAAGGTCGGGGGCGAGAGTCCAAGGACGAGAGTCGAGGGGTGAAGTCCGCATCGGGCATCCGGCATCTGGTATCTGGTATCTCGCATCATCTGGCATCCGGTCGCCGGCGTCCGGCTTCTGACTCCTGACTGTTAAACCCACCCCAAGCGCCGGCAAACCGGCCTGCCTGCGCCAAGCAAAACGCGGCAGGCAGGCGCACTCCATACGCTTCGCGAGGTAGGGCGCCGCTGCGCCGGCGCCGCCCCCAAGGCCGCGCCGCAGCGCGGCCCTACCACAAACGTCAGCGTGTGGAGTGCGGCAGCTTGCTACCGCTTTCTTGTCTCTTGGCGTTCCACCAGAGCGACCTCCGTCCCGGTTGTTGGAGAGAACACACACCGAGCTCGCGCCGGGTAATTGCGTTTGCGGCTTGCGCGGGCGCTGGTTTGCGGCACCTTCGCGGCGTTCTTCGAGCCAACCACGGAAACCAAACGCATGAACTCCGCAAACTTCCCTTGCCCATCGGCCCTGCGCGGCGCCCTGGCCGCGTGGCTGGCCGCAACCGCCCTCGCTCACGAAACCGGCGGCCCCCAGGACCACGAGACCCCACCGGCGGCGACGCCCCTGGCCTACCGGGTCGAGACCAAAACGCCGATCAAGGGCGCGCGCGTGGGCGATCCGAGCGCGCCGACCAGCGGCCAGGGCGCGTGGACGTTTGTCGCCGCGCCCGGGTTGGTGCCGGTGCCCGAGGCGGCCCGGCCGCATCTCAAGGGCGCCCACGGCACACTGGTGGTGGACGCCGAGCGCGACACGGTTTACTGGGGCCTGGAGAACGTGGGCTGGATCGCCTTCCGCGACGGGCTGACGCGCTCAGAGGTGGTGTCTGGCGACCCTCGGCTGGCGCGGGGCAACCTGCACGGCGCGGACCTGCTGACGCGACGGGGGCGCCTGCCGTTGGTGGTCGCGGCGGACAACGTCGAGGGCCACGTGTACCTCTCGGACACCGCCTTCCGCGAGGTCCGGCAACTGGGCGTGCCTCCGGGCGGGCCGTATGCCGACGGCAAGGGCTATGCACCCACCGATGCGGCCTTCATCGGCGCGGGCGAAATCTGGGTGACCGACGGTTACGGCCGGGCGTACTTCATGCCGGCGGGGACCGACCCGCTGGCGTTTCGCGGCGCGTACTACGGCGGCAAGGCGGCTTCGCAGACCCCGCACGGCATCACCTTCGACCCGCGAGACAAGTCGTTGCTCATCGCCGCGCGTCCGGAGGCGCGCCTCCAGCGCTGGTCGCCGCGGCGCGAAACCTGGCAGGCGGCTGACGGCCTGCCGGCCGGCAGCACGGTGTGCGACGTGGACCTGTGGGGCGACCACGCCCTGGCGCCGTGCCTCAACGGCCCGAACAACTCACCCGGCCCGATCTACGTGATCAACCTCCGCAAACGGGCCATCGTGAGCACGCTCAAGCCCAAGGAGGAACTCGGCTACGCCGAGGCGCAGCACATCCACGACGCCTGCTGGTACGTGCGCGGCAAGGGCGCGCGGCGCGAGGTGTACGTGATCTTCACCGCCTGGAACCCCGGCGGCATCGGAGCGCTGAAGCTGGTGCGCCGCGAGCGTTAGGTCCCCGGCGCGGCCGGGCCGCGCGCGTCCAGCGCCACGGCGAACAGGCGGTTCATAGTGGCCACGTAGAGCACGCCGTTGGCGGCAACGGCCGTGGCACTGATCGGCGCGCCCAGCGACACGGTGTGCAGCACCTGCTTTTCGCGGCCGGCCCGCAGGATGAGAAATTGGCCGCGGCGCGTGCCGATGTACACCTTGCCATCCGCCACCAGCGGCGAAGCCCAAAAATCGCCGTCGGCCTCGTGCGTCCAGACGGCCCGGCCCGTGGCGGCGTCCACGCAGTGCAACACGCCCTCGGTGTCGCCGAGGTACACCAAGCCGTCATGAACGGCCGGTGTGGCGAAGACGTGCTTGCCCAGCGCGTAGCTCCAGATCAGGCCCGTGCGGGTGATGTCACCCGCGCCCGTGGCGTCAATGCACTTGAGCCAGGCCTCGGTTTTGCCCCACCAGTAGTCGCCGCCGCCGGCCACGTACACGCGCTCGGCGTGCGGGACGGGCGCGCCGTAAATGTTGCTGGGACTCTGGCGGCGGTTTTGGTGATACCGGTGCACGTCCTCCTTGGGCGCGTCGGGATCGAAGTCGAACTCCCAGACCTGCCGCAGCGGGGCGGGCTCCGCGGCCGGGCGGGCGTCCGCCGCGAGCAGCTCGAAGGCGCGCACCACGCCGTCGCCGCCGGCGAAAAACACCAGCGGCCGCCCACGCACAAAGCCCAGCGTGGGCGGGGACCAGGTCGAGTGAAAGATGCGCTCGCCGCGCACGGCCCGCTCGCGGGCGAGCAGGCGTCCGGTGTGTTTGTCCAGGACGATCAGGCCCGGGGCCTCGGGCCGGCGGATGCGGCGGTGCGTGTTGTCCACGCCGGTGCCGGTGTTGAGGTAGAGGTGGTCGCCGTGGATGAGGATGCCGCTGTGGACGGCGTCGTGCGACCAGATGCCGGCGCCGCTGGTGAGGTCAAACATCCAGAGGATGTCGGCGTCCAGCGGGCCGGGCGGCAGGCGGTGGGGCGGCGGGGCGTCCGGCAGGAACGTGCCGTCCGGCCCCAGCGCGGCGGGCGCGCCGCGGGCCAGGTCGTTGGTGGGTTGGGGCGCGTAGTAGATGTCCTCGAGCCGGAATGGGCCGTCGTTGCCGTTGGCCAGGCCGTGGCGGTCCAGACAGAGCACCACGCCGCGGTTGTCCACCACGTACACCCGGTCGCCCTCGACGGCGGCGGGCGAGCAGATGCCGCTGTTGGGCCAGTCGAAATAGATGTCCTCGACCCGCTTGGGCACCACCAGTTGCCAGCGCAGCGCGCCGTCCGCTTCGTTGAGGCAAAACAGCACGCCCCGGTCGCCCTGGTGCCGGGCGTCGCGCGGGACGTTGTTGTTGGTGCCGATGAAAATCCGGCCTTCCGCCACAACGGGAGTGGCGTGGGTCTCGGTGCCCAAGGGCACGACCCATTTGATGTGGCGCCCGCTGGCCGGGTCGAACGTGTCCGGCAGACCGCGCTCGGCCGAGACCGGGTTGCGCGTCCAAGCAGTTTCCCGGTCGGGAGGCAGTGCGGCCGGCCACGCGGTCGGGCCGGTCAACACGGCGGCCAGGATGGCGAGCGCGCGCGCTCCACGGTCACGGCGCCCACGGCAACGGCGCCAATTGTCGGCGTGCATGGGCCAAGGTTGCCACGCGTCACCGGGCGCGCCAGCCCGATTCGCGTCGCGGCGCGCCCCGCGGCTGGGGCACGCGGCGTCGAAAAGCAAAAAGCGCCCGGAACAGGTTCCGGACGCTTTTTGCGCGTGACAGGGTCGGGCCGGCCAATAGGCTGAGCGGCGGGGGAGACCCTATGGTCTAGTGGTTAGGACACCACCCTTTCACGGTGGTAGCCCGGGTTCGAATCCCGGTAGGGTCGCCAACTCTTTCCGCCAGTTCCCGGCACGACTCCCGTTTTCCCGAGGCCGGGCGAGCCGTCGCCGTGGGCGGAGAAGGAGAACTCACCAGGCCCGGGATGGCACGTAGATCACGTCGTTGGGCTGGAGGTAAAAGCGGGTGGCGGAGCGGCCCGTGATCATGGCGCGCACGTCCAGCCGGTAGCTTTTCGGCACCCCGTTGACCATCCGCGTGACCACCACGGCGTTGCCCTTGGCCCGGTTTTCGTCAAAGCCGCCCGCCTCCATGATGGCTTCGACGATGCTGATGGCCTGGGTGACCATGATCTTGCCCGGGCGCAACACCGCGCCGCTCACGTACACGGGAAAGGCGGAGGACTCGACGGTGACGACCACCTGCTTGGTGACCAGCCGGTTCTCGTAGAGCTTGAGAATCTCGGCTTCGACCTGGGCGGGGGTCTTGCCGGCGACGTCCAGCTCGCCGGCCTGGTCGAGGGTGATCTTGCCATCGCGGCGGACCTGCTGGGCGGTGTTGAGGCTGGGCGCGCCGGGGAAGGTGATGCGCACCACGTCGCCTTCCCGCAATTCGACGCTCGAGTAGGGTCGCTGGACTTCCGGGGGCAACGGCGCCAGTGGCGGCGTGGTTTCGCAGCCGGTCCACAGGACCAGCCCCAACAGGCCAGCCAGAACCCGGACGCGGGCCGGGCGCGTCGCGCCGGAGGAGGGGGATTGCCCCGGCCGGGCCGGTTGCGTGGCGTGTGCAGCAGCCGGCGTGCGTGGAGCCGTGCGAGCGAGGCGAGTTCGGGAGGTGTGCATGGCGGTTTTTGCGGAAAAGGTTACTCGCGCTGGATGCCGAGTTTTTCCATCAACTCATAAAGCGTGGGGCGGCTGATGCCCAGTTCGACGGCGGCGGGCGCGATTTTGCCCCGGTGCCGCTGCAAGGCCAGCGTGACCAGCTCGCGCTCGAGCTGCTCGCGCGCTTCCTTGAGCGTGACCGGGCTGCCGTCCGCGCGCACCGGCGCCACGGGCGTCTTGCGCGGGGCGGCGCTCAACTCCAGGTCCGCGGCGCGGATGGTGTTGCCCTCGGCCATGATGACGGCGCGTTTGACGCGGTTTTCGAGTTCCCGGACGTTGCCCGGCCAAGGGTGTTCCTGCAACAACTCCAGCGCCGCGGCATCGAACGCCAGCGTCTCGCGCCGGGCCTGGGCGGCGAAGCGTTGGAGGAACGCCCGCGCCAACAGCAAGATGTCCTCCCGGCGCTCGCGCAGGGGCGGGATGCGCAGCACCACCACCGCCAGCCGGTAGTACAGGTCCTCGCGGAAGGCGCCGTTGCTCAAGGCCGCTTTGAGGTCGCTGTTGGTGGCGGCGAGCACGCGCGTGTCCACCGGGATGGTCTTGCGGCCGCCCACGCGCTCGACGCAGCGTTCCTGGAGGAACCGCAGCAGCTTCACCTGCAAGGGCACGGGCAACTCGCCGATTTCGTCCAGGAAGAGCGTGCCGCCGTTGGCCATCTCGAGGCGGCCGGGGCGGGTGGTGTGCGCGCCGGTAAAGGCGCCCTTCTCGTGGCCGAAGAGCTCGCTTTCGAGCAGGTTTTCCGGAATGGCGCCGCAGTTGATGGCGATGAACGGCCCGTCCCGCCGCAGGCTCAACCGGTGAATCGCCCGCCCGGCCATTTCCTTGCCGGTGCCGCTTTCGCCCAGGATGAGGACCGGCGCGTCGCTGGGCGCGACCTTGCGGATGATCCCGAAGACCTGCTGCATGCCCGGGCTGCTGCCCAGCATTTCCTCGAACTCGCCGGTCTGCAGGCGCTGCTGGAGCGCGCGGTACTCGACCTCGAGCCGGGCCACGTGGTAACAGCGCCGCAAGATGATCCGCAGTTCCTCCAGGTCCACCGGCTTGCACAGAAAATCGTACGCCCCCGCGCCCACGGCCTGGATGGCGTTCTGGCGCTCGCCCTGGCCGGAGATGACGATGACCTTGGCCAGCGGATTGACCTCGAGCAGGGATGCGAGCGTGGCCAGACCTTCGACGGGAGTGTTCGGCTGCGGCGGCAGCCCCAGGTCCAGGAGGCACACCGGCGGGCGATGTTCGGCAAAGAGGCCCAGCGCGCCGGTCCGGTCGCTGGCCTGGAGCACCTGGTACTCGGAATCCAGCGCCCAGCGCATCTGCCGGCGTATGTCCTCGTCGTCGTCCACCAAGAGGAGCTTCGGTTTCATGGCCGGGAGGACGTCAGCGGCAACCATACCTGCACCGTCGTACCACGTCCCGGCTCGCTGTCCACCTCGATTCGCCCGCGGTGGGCCTCGATGATGACCTTGGCCTGAAACATCCCGATGCCCAGGCCGCGCGACTTGGTGGACTGAAACGGCCGGAACAGTTGCGTGCGGACAAACTCGGGCGACATCCCGCAGCCGGTGTCGCGCACCTCGAGTTTGACCCCGCCATTTTGCGGCGCGGTGTGGACCGCGATGCGTCCCTGCCCGTCCGGGCCGAGCGCGTCGCGGGCGTTGAGCAGGAAGTTGGCAATCACCTGCTGCATCTGTCCGGCATCCAGGGGCACCGGCGGCAGTTCGTGCAACTCGAGTTCGACCGCCGGGAATCCCGTCCCCAGCGTGGCGATCGCCTCGCGCACCACCGCGTTCAGGTCCGCCGGCCGGGCGTTGAGCTCCAACCCGCGCCGCAGCGCGGCCAGGCGCGCGAGCAACCCCTGGATGCGCTCGGAGGTGCGCCGGATCGCGCCCAGGGCGTCCTCGCGAAACTCAGGGTTGTCGAAGTGGGTGCGCAGGTTCTCCAGCGTCAACGTCAGCGTCGAGGCGGCGTTCTTGAGGTCGTGGATGAAAAATGCGGACATGGCCTGGAAGGCCTCCAGTTGCTTGGACTCGAGCTGCCGGTGGGTCAGCCGCAGATTGAGCAACCCCGCGGCGGTGTGGTCCGCCACGCAGCGCAACAGGTCCAGGTCCTGCCCGTCAAAAGGCATACCGCTGACGCGGTCCCCCAACGTGAGCACGCCCAGCAGTTCGCCGTGGGCGCGCAGCGGCACCGCCAGGCGGCCACCGCCCTTGCCGAACTGGTCGGGCTGCAGTTTCGCCAGTTCCTCCCGTGCCGCGCCGGTCAACGCCTCCAGGTCCACCGGCCCCGTGGCGCTCTCGAGCGTCTCGACCAGCCCGCGGCCTTCGTTGGCCTCACCGAGCCGGGCGGCGGCCTGTTCCGCGGACCAAACCGTGGAGGCCCCCGGGCTGAGTCCGGCGCGGGACTCGTTCACCAGCCACACCGAAACGGACAGCGCCTCGAAGGTTTCGGACACCAATCGGGCCACGGCGCCGCAATACTCGGCCTGGCGCACACAGGCGGCGGTGCGTTCGCTGAAGCTCGACCACAGCTGGCGATAATCGTGCAGCGGCCGCTGAAAATGCCGGCTCACGAACCGTCGCAGCCGCAGCCGCACCCGGTCCGAAAGCCCGAGCAACGTCAACCCCAGCAACCCCACCAACCACAACGCGGCCACCAGCGGAAACACCGCCGCCTCGCCCCAAGCCGACAGCAATTTCGCGAGCACCCCCACCCCGAGCAGGTACAGGCCGGCCAGCAGGATGGTCAGTGACCGATACAGGACCGCGTGCGACGGATAGACCTCCACCTCGAACGTGCCGGACCGTTTCACCGACCACGCCACCAGGCCGCAGGCCAGTACCAACGCCAGGGCCTCGATGATCACCAGGGGCCGCGCCACTGCGCCATACAGATAGGCTTGCGTGGAGGTGAAAATCCGCGTGCCGAACAACACCGCAAAGCCCACCAGGGCAAACTTGATCCGCCAGCGGATCGTGCCCACGGCCGTGCGGAAGGTGCGCTCCAGCAACACCAGCACCAGCACCCAGGCCACCACCCCCAGCAGGTGCAACGCCCGCCCGGCACTGCCCAGTTGCACCACGAACTCCGCAAAGGAGAGCCCGGCGGGTACCTCCCATGCCAGCACCGGGAAGAACACGAGGGCAAACACCAGCGGGATGACCGCCCCCAGCGCCACCACCCCGCCCCAGCGGCGCAGAAATTCCGCGTGGTTGCCCCGCGAATAGCACAGGCTGAAAAGCACCCAGACCGCCGGCAACACCGCCAGCACCAGCAACCGCCATTGCTGCCATTGTACCGCATCCGCCGGGGTCGCGGCCGCGAGGCTCCGGGCGCCCAGCCAGGTCTCGACCGCCAGCAAGCCCATACCGGCCGCGAAAATCCAGCGCCCCGGCGAGCGCACACCGCCCACCAGCGCCGCCAGCGCGGCCAATCCGGCCACCACGGCCGCCACGGCCGGGATGAGTTGACCGACGTTCATGCGTCGCCCGCACCCGCCCGGGTTCCCGCGTCCCGGGTGAGGCGACCTTGAGGTTCATTTCATTTCGGCCAGCGCCTGCCGGGCCTGTGCGACCCATTCGGCCTTCAGCGGCTGCTGGAGCGCGCGCTCGAGCGCGGGCCGGGCCTGCGCCGGTTGCTTCAAGCGATGGTGGGCCATGCCGAGATGGAACCACCACTCGACCTGTTCCGGTCGCTGCTTCACGGCTTCATTCAACAGTTGCACCGCCCGCGCAAGGTCACCTCGCTGGCCGGATACGATCCCCAGCGCAGCCGCCACCTCGGGGTCCTGGGGAAACGCTTCGCGGGCCCGGCTCAACAGCGTCTGGACGGCGGCGTCGCTTTCCCCCACCCGCACCCGCAGCAGGGCCAATTGGCGGAGCGCGGGCGTGAAATGCGGATGCCGCTGCTGGAGGCTTTCATAGACTTGCCGGGCCTGAGCAACCTGTCCCTCCCGCTCGGCAGCCAGGGCCGTGACCATGAGGGCGGGCAGGGCGTTGGTGTCGCTTTGGAGGACCACCCGCGCCGCGGGTAACGCCGCCGGTGCCAGCTCGGGCCGCTGGGTGGCGCGAACCAGTTCCAGCCAGGTGCGGACCGTGGCGGCGCTCAGACCGGGCGCGTTGGTGGCCAAGAGTTGTTGCAGCGCGGCCTCGGCCTCCGCCAACCGGCCCACATGGTAAGCGGCCAGCGCCAGGTCCAGTCGGGTGGCCGGGTCCGCGGGCTGTTTTTGCAGGCTCTCTTGAAGCAGGCTGTACGCCCAGCGGGAGTCCCCCGCCCGCAGGGCCACGCGCCCGGCTTGTTGGGCCGTCAAGGCGCCCTGCGGGTCGAGCGTGCGGGCCTGCTGCAGCAGTTCAATGGCGCGGGCAGGGTTGTTCAGCGGGCCGGCCTGAAGTTCGGCCAATCGCAACAGCGCAAAGACCACCTTGGGATTGGCCTTGAGCAGGTTTTCGTAAAGCTGGACCGCGCGGTCGGTTTGTCCCTGGCGTTCATAGAACGCCGCCAGCCGCCGCACTGCCACCGGGTCGGCCGGCGCTTCGCGCAGGCGTTTTTCGAGCGTGTCCGCAGCGCGAGCGTCGAGGCTCTCCGGGTTCAGGTTCAACCAGGCGAGGGCGGCCTCGGCGTCTTTTTTGCCGCGGAAATCTCGCGTCGCCGCCGCGGCGCGTTGCAAGGCGGCGCGGGCGGCCTCTTCCTGGCCCAACATGTACCGGACCAGCCCCAGGTGATACTGGACTTCGGGGTCGTCCGGCAGGCCTTGGGCGGCTTCTTCAAGCAGGGGTTGCGCCCACGCATAGTCCCCCTTGCGGAAAGCGGCCCAGCCGAGGGTGTCGGCCGTGGCGGGGTCTTTCGGGGCCAGTTCGCGCGCTTGTTTGGCCAGCTCGAGGGCTTCGTCGGGGCGGCCGAGTCGTTCGCAATAGAGGTAGGCCAGGTTGTTGAGCGCCGGGTGGAACTTCGGATTGATTTCGAGAAGTTTCCGATACGCCTCGGCCGCCTGCTCCGGCTGGTCCAGGCTGTCCCGCAACATGGCCACCTGGAGCAGGGCCGGCAGGTCTTTCGGATTTTTCGCCAACAGCCCTTCGAGCCGTTCGAGGGCCTGCTGTTGTTTGCCACCGGCCACCAGGACCTGCGCCAGCATCAGGTAAGCCGGCCGCGCCTCCGGCTCCGCCGCGATGGCTTTGAGGAGATTCTCTTCGGCGCGGGCCAGATCGTTTTGCGCCAGATAGGTCAACGCCAACAGCACCAGCGGCGCCGCCGTGGGCGGCGTCTTGGCCAGCGGCCCGGCCAGCAATTGACGGGCGGCGTCGTATTCCTTCCGGAGCAGCCGCAGCTCCACGAGTTGCCGCAGGGCCTGAAAGTTATCCGGCGCCAGGGCCAGGGCCTGCTCGAAGCTGTGGTAGGCTTCGTCGAGCTTCTGTTGGTCCCGCAGGATCAAGCCGATGAGGAAGGGGAACTGCGGGTCCCGCGGGAATTCCTTGGCCAGACCCTGGTAAATGGCCAGGGCTTCGGGCAATGCGCCGCGCAGGCCGTAGGCTTCAGCCAATGCCAGGCGCGCCGGCACCAGGCGCGGCCGCTGGCGCAACAGCTCGGTCAGGGCCGTCACCGCCGCCGCCGCGTCGCCACGCCGCATGTCCAGTCGCGCCCGCAGCAGAATGGCGTCGGGGTAGTTGGGCTCCAGGCTCAGGGCCTGGTTCAATGCGGAGGCGGCCTTGGTCTCGTCGCCGTTGATCAACAGGGTCAACGCGTAAGCATACTGGGCCGGAGCGGACTTCGGGTACAGGCCGACCACCCGCTCCAATTCCTTGAGCGCGGCCTCGCGCTTGCCCCGGGCCAGCAGGACCTGACCGCGGGCAACCAGGGCGTCGAAATGCGTGTTTTCACTGGCCAGGACCCGGCGGATGAGGGCCTCGCATTCGTCCAGGCGACCTTCGGCCAGTTCGAGCTTGAGCATCTGCACCTGCGCGGGCAGGTAGTCGGAGGCTTGGGCCAGGAGGTTCGAGAGCACCGCCCGGCCGCGCGCGCGCTCGCCCAGTTGGAGGCACAGCTCGGCGTAACGCACCGGCACCAGGGAGCGCACCGGCGCCAGTTGGGCGGCGGTCTCGAAGTGGCGCAGGGCGTTGGTCAGGTCGTTGAGGGTCAGCAGGAACCCGCCGCGCACCAGGTGCGCCACATGGGATTGCGGCCCGCGCTGCACCGCCTCGAGTGAGGCGCGCGCCGCGGTGTTCGAGTCGCGCCGCATCATGGCCAGCGCGGCCTGCGCGAGGAACAAGCCGGGATGGTTGTCGAGGCGCGGGCGGAGCTGCGCCAGGCGTTGCTCGACCTCGGCCAGCTCGTTGGTGCTGCGGAGCGATTCGACCAGCAGCAGGAGCGCGGTTTCGTTGGTCGGTTGCTGCTCCAGGACCGGGAGAACCTCGTCGCGAGCGGGCTTGGGCTGGCCCACCGCCATGAAACTCTGGGCCGCGCGGAGACGGGCGATGATGTTGTTGGTGTCCAGCTCCCGGGTTTTGAGCAGGAAGACCAGCGCGCGCGGAAAACGCCCCTGCTCGAAGTAAATCTCGCCCAGCCGCTCGATGGCCGGGGCGTGGAGCGGCTCCAAGCGCAGCACGTTGAGGTACTCGATCTCGGCCTTCTCGCGCTCGCCCGCCTGCAGGTACGCCTCGGCTCGCTCGAAGTGACGCGCGACCCGACCGGCCTTCGAGCAGCCGGCCAACAGCCCGGTCAATGCCAGCAACAGGGCGAGGGTCAGACCGGTCCCGAAAAAGCGCAGGGGAGTTTTCATGGGTAGCATGGCTCAATTACCGGCAGCCTTCGGCGCCGGCGCCCGCTCGCCCCGGCGCAACCACCAGAGAAACCACAAAAACGGGATGAGGGACAGCACGAAAAAGATCGGCCCGCCCTGGTGGTGGATCGGCGAATCAATCATGCCCGGGTCCACGTGCACGCACAACAGGGCGATGGTCAGGATGCGGAAGCCGTTGCGCAATACTCCCAGCGGCAACACCGCCAGCACCAGTGCCCAGCGCCGCCAGCGGGTGCGCAAGAGCAGATGCGCCGCCAATACACTGGTGATCAGCAGGACCAGGCTCGACCGGATGCCGCTGCATTCCTGGGCCACTTCGAAGGTGATGCCCGGCAACTTAAACACCAACCCGTCCCGCAAAAGCGGCAGCCCGCTCAGCAACAGCAATAAATGCGCTGCCTCGGCCGAGGCCAATTGGAGCGCCGTTTCCACCCCGTCCACCATGGCTTGGGGCCAGGGCACCATGAATGCCAAAAACAGAACGGGGAACCGAAACGCCCTCACCACCCCCGCTCCCAAGGTCAGCAATGCCGCCGCCAGAAGCGCCATCAGGTATGCGGCGGTCATCAGGCACAAATACTCGGTCGTCGGGAATGTTGCCGACCCTCGCCCCGCCAGCCAATAGGCGCCGACCAGCAGTCCCGCCACCGCCACGGCCAGCGCCGCCCACCCGCGAGATGGCCGGGCCTCGGGAACCTGCTCCCCACCTGCCCAACGCCAAATCCACCAGGCACTCACCACCGGAATCAGCAGCAGATGCGAAAACAGGGAAGTTTTCAGGGAAAACCGAACCCACTCCACCAGGGGCAGGGCAAAGGCCCCGGTCACCAGCACGGCCAAAAACGCAAAGCGGCGAAACGCCGAGCGACTCGCGGCTGCTACAACTGCTTCGCGCACGGCACCCGCGCCCGCTGGATTTGCCGAAACCTCGCGGGGCCCGGAGCGTACGACCGCTTCAGCGATGGGGTCTTGCGGATTCATTCCCGGCCTGGGGAATCTTGGAACAGGGAGAAGGAGCCAAAACTCCGAAACTCAGAAAAGGGAAAGGGAGAATTTGGAATCCGGGAAAACAGGAAAACAGGTCATTCACTCGGCAATTCCTGCCTTCCTGAGCTCCAAATTGCCCCCTTTGACCACCGGTCCCGATCGTTGAGGCGAGACTCCGTCGAGCCCGGCCCCACGCCAAATAGCCGAAACTCAGAAACTCACAAAAGGGGAAAAGGTGAATTTGGAATCCAAGAAAGCAGGAAAGACAGGTCATTCACTTGGCAATTCCTGCCTTCCTGAGTTCCAAATTACCCCCTTGACCACCGGTCCCAATCGGTGGGGCGAGACTCCGTCGAGCCCGGCCCCAAGAGAAATCCCCGGTTTGTGGAACAAGCCGCGTCAGCTCGAACCAGCCCCGACTTTTCGAGCGACCACCAACCCCGCCAACGCCAGGCCCAACAAACCGGCCGTGCGGCCTGACTCAGGCACGGCGACGCTCGGGGAGCCCCAAGCGGTCAAGGAGAAGTCGTCCACTGCCAAACCGTCATCAGCACCCGCGGCGTCATAATCCACCCAGCGCAACCAGAACGTCCCACCGGCCGGCACAGTCAGAGGCAGGGTGGCCGAGAGCAGGGTCCGGTTGGCCAGGTCGTTCCCGTTACGGGCTCCAACGCTCCCCGAGGTGTCGGGCGAATTAAAATCCAACGCGTCGGCATCTTGCCAAGTTCCCGTGGTCAAGGAGGTTGCGTCTAAGCTGTACTGGAAATCCAGTCGGTCTGCCCGGTTTGTGGTACCCAGCCGCCACTGCTCACCTGTGTATGCGATCACCAGCGACGTGATGTACTCCCGTTGTCGTTACGGAATTCCACACCAAGCAGCGGAATCAGGTTGCCACTGCGCAGCCCGCCCAGCGCGCGCTCGTTGCTGCTGCTGGCGCCAAAACTGTAGTATCGCCAGTGTTTAAACTACCGCTCCCGGCAGCGTACAGCCCATTGGCATTGCTGCCCGTTTCCGAAAAGGCCCAACCCGTCGGCAAAGTGCTGCTGGTTCCGCTGCTGGCCAACGTGTTAAAATCTTGGGTGTAAGGAACACCCGGCGAGCTAAGGCTGATAGGCACGGCATGGCCTGTCAAAGGGATCAGCAATAACGCCAGCTTGGCCAAGAACTTTGCTTTCATGGACGTATCGGGATTGCACGCTAAGTCGCAGCTGAAAACCACGACCCCAGCTCGGGGTAAAATCTCAGTTGTCTCCGTTCGCAAAAAATGGCGTCCCCGGTGTCGGGACGCCACGCGAAGGGCGCACAATTACGCTGAGCCGGTTATTCTTTCCGGCGAAACGCCGACAAGCCGAGCAGCCCGCCGCCGAGCAGGACCAAGGTCATTCCGCCGTCCGGCAGATACACCAACATGTCTTGTTTGGGCTTATCGTAATCAACCGCACCGCCAGTATCACCCCACATATTAACTACGCGGACGTTAAAGCCGGCGGTGGCGGGATCGTAATCAGCTTTCGCGCCTACCCCATATTTCGCTACCACTTGGGCGGTAAACGGATTAACTGGAGCCGCACCAATTTCATCCTCCAGCCACCAAATGGTCTCCTGCAAGGCCGCCGCACTAGCCTCGCGACCGGGTCCTGGCGTATAATTGTACCCGAGTAGGTTGCCTTCAGCGAATTGCTTGTAGAGCCAAGCAGCGCCGATGGAAAGAGGATCCGGATCTGGGCCACCTTTGCCGCCATGGATTGCGCCGGTATTAAGCTCAGCCCATCGGGTACCGCTTACGAATTCGTCCAGTTCAACGCAAAACGTTTGAAACCCTGTCACCCCACCCAAGGTGACAAGTGTTTTGGAACTGTAATGCGCCGGATTGGCCCACGGTGATCCCAAAACGGTGAACTCGCCTCCACTTCCCAAAAAATAACCTGATACCCGCGTCACTGTTACAGGCACCGGCACCGCTACCGCAGAAATGCTGGTTGCAGCCATCGCCGCAATGGCCAGCCATAGTTTGCTAACGTTGCTCATGGTCGTTTCCTTTCTCTTTTCAGGCATAATTGCCCGATTGACTTTAACACAGCACCACTTGTGCCAGCAAAGTCCAGCATCCTAGTAACCGCTTTCAATTGATCCGCAATATACTGTAATTCAATTACTTGTGAATTAGGGAGCCCGGTTGCATCCAGCTAAAGGCACTCGACACCCGACTCGATGCTTCCCAAAAGTGTAATCCACAGCGGCATTTCCAAAGACTACGGACCCACACGAAACGTTCAAACTACTAACCATCAATGGATTTTGAAATCTGTAAAGATTGGCGACGTTTTGTCGATTGTGTTGCTGTCGGCAGTCGGTAATAACAGGCTTACCTCCTCAATCTATTCCTGAGGGAAGCCAAAGGACCCTGCGGTTCAACTGCAACCAATTCACTTCGTCTAGGATGGAGCGCTACTCAACCAGGTCACAACAACGGCTTACCATCCGTCAATTCAGCCACCCATTCGACGAGCCAGCCAGAGACCCAGTTTGGGGCAACCCAACAGCCGATCCGCCACCCATCGCCGTGCGCGACCCGGCAGGTACAGTAGCGCCGGGGGCAAGATCCTGGGGCGGGCCCCCAAGCGCAAGTTAAACGCGTATCGGCTCTTCGCCAATGCTTCTTCCATCGGTTCGTGCTCCTGCCAGCGCAAGGCTAGGGAACGGTCCATGCCCACAAAATCAACCTCGTCACACTGCCAATCGGCGGCCAGGAGCATGGCACGATGATTCAAAAAGGCGTTTGCGTGCAGTCCAGGGCAGGCTTCGTTCCACCCCTTTTTCCAGAATGTGCAACGACGATTGAAACGTATCAAAAGCAAGCCCGCCACCCACTGGCCTTGGTATCTTGCCAATAACAAGCGCACCTCCGGAAACCACACATCCCACAAATGCTCGACCAGCTCCAACCGACTCGGATTGGGCGTCACCCCCTGTCGGTGGCAACTGCCCAACATCAACTCGAAGAAAATCGGCAATGTCTCGCGCCCGCACTCGACAACCTCCACGCCCGCTTTCTGAGCAAAACGCGAGTGTTGCTTGGCTTTACGGCTCATCCGCGCTTCGATGGCCTCTGGACCGCCGGTCACATCCGCGACCAACGTGGCATCCAATACCCCAGGTACCGGACTTTTCCCAAAACCTTGCCGCCAAAGCAACCCCGGCGCAATTTGACTCCCGTCGGGCAGCTGCAGGGTCACCGCGCGGAGATGCTGCTCGCGCGCAACTCGTTGAATACTCGCAAGAGCCTTGGCAAGCTCCGCATCCGTTTCCTCGCGCAGCACCGGCCCTTTGTTGACAAATCCGACCCGACCTAATCGCGTCGGCTTAATCAGCATCAAAAAACCGCCGGCCAAATCTGCCGCTCGTGCCGGCCAGGCCTCTAATACGCCTTGCCAACCTTCGGCCGCTTTGACCTCTGCCCAGCGCCAGGACTGCTGAAACTGTCCGCGCGGATTGGCGGTCAGGAAAGCCTCCCAGCGCTCTTTGACCGCGGGTTTGGACGCTGGGTTAACCGGCAACTCGTTGGTGGACAGTTCCGTTTGCATCCTTCTGGAGGAATTTTATTTCAGGCCTCGGTTCCCCCCTCACGCACCGCATGAGACAGTGGCTCCGCAGCCTCAGTCCCCTTGCCGACAATTCCTGTAATCTTATCCATGTACCGAGGCATCAGCAGCCGCAACCCGCTTTCGATCAAGGGATTGAGGTGGTAACGCGCGGGCAAAGACACCGCCTCACACCCGCGCTGCAAGTAGAATTCATCCACGCCGGCTTCCCGTCCCTGCTTGCGCTGCCCCGCGTACACTTGGGCCCATCCGCACGCCGCCGCATGGGTCCGGACTGCGTGTAACATCAGACTGGCCACGTGGAGTTTGAGAGCGCGTTCCCGGGCGAAAAATGTGGCATAAAACAAGGTGCTTTCGACCGGCACAGCGATGACCACCGCCTGCAACACTCCGGCTTCAATCGCGCCCCAGACCAAGACCTTGGGAATGCGTACCACCTCGGTAGCCCAAGCGGCAAACCGCTCCGGGTCTTCCCGATCGGCTCGATACCTATAGCCGGTACGTTGGCGAAACTCCAAGTACACGACATGCCCTTCGCGCGCCAGAAGCTGCGGCTCCAACATCCGCTGTACTTGGAAATTCTTCAACGCCGTGCGCACCTCCCAGCGCCGTTTTTTCTCCAAGGACTCCAACCGGTATTCATTCGCCCGCCGAAACAGCAAGAACGTCATGCGCGAATTGGCCCGGGCCGACTCGCCAACCACATGCTGAAACCCGCCCCAGCGGCTGGCTTGGGACTGGCGAACCTGTTCCGGATTAAGCACCTGGAATGGGATCAATGGCCGGTAGAAAAACGGACGCACCTGTCGCCACCACACCCCGCCGGATTCCAGCACCCGTGCCCCCATGGCCCGCTCGTAAGCGGCAAACTCCGCCACGGTCATGGACTCAACGCCGGTCATGCCTAATGCCAACTTTCCCGACCTAGTTCCGATTTAGTCCGGGGGCTTGCTGCAGACCGTTTCCATTCAGTTGCCCGGGCCACTAGGCCCGAGTGTCTCGGCTGCGCGAACCGCTGCTGTATTGCTAGTCGCGACCGCGACCTCAGAACATTCATCATGTGATTCTGGGGGCAGTGTTCCCGCATCGGAGGTCGTCTGGCCGAGCAAAGTAACAATCACTTCCTCCAAGCGAGTTCGGGCCGACATTGCTGCCGACATTAAAGGCTGTCGAACCACATCCCGCTTACGATGCAACTCCAGAACTTTTCGTAATGCCTGCTCGGTGTCCACTTCCCGGCCGTCCACCACCCAATCTCCCATGCCAACCATTTCGAAGACACCCCGAAACTTGCGGCTGTAGGCAATTCCGACAGCCGGAACCCCCTGAGACAGCGCGGCGATGCAGGCGTGCATGCGGGATCCTACGAAAAAGTCGCAGCAGCCAATGACGCCCTTGATTTCGTGGCAGTCGTATTCGCCGGTAACGATGCGTACACGGTTGCGAACCGCCGGCGGCAGCGCGCCGCGGACTTTGCGGCACGCTGCCGGATCACTTTCGACGCTCTCCGGCGGACCGTAGGTATGGGGAATCAGCCAGAGCTCACCGGGGTGGTGCTGAAGCAATGTTTCCACGAGCCGGGGCAACATGGCACAGTAGTCGAGTTTCAGTCCGAACATGTTGTCCCGCGTGTAACCGCCGTTGTACATGAGCCCGTTGACGTTGAGCCCGATGGGTCGGGGTTCCTTGTCCGAAGCTGGATCTTGCCCCGGGGCCAGCGGCGGGTCCGTTTCCAGCCGAGCCGGTATGCGCGCTTGCAAAGCAAAGGCGACGTCCGGGCTCAACCAGACCTCGCGCGCCTTACCCACTAATCCTTGTACCACGCGCTGGCTTTCCCGGTCGCGAGCCACAATCACCGAGGACCGTCGCAGAAGGTACCCAGCCAGCCAGCGTGTCCACCCACGCTGGTACGGTCCGTACGTCTGCGGGAAATGCACCAGTCCACCTTTGACCAGCACGACCGTCCAGCTAGCCAAAAAGCCGGTCAGAAACCTTCGCCACCCGTACAGGTCGCTGAAGCTGTCTCCCCCGCGGATGTCCCCCACGAAGGTCATCTCCTCCAACGCGGCGATCCAGCGCACCGAACGGCGCAACCAGCCTCGCAGCCTTCTCCATGGCATGACCCGGTACAAAACACAGGCCAAGACAATCCCCAGCAGGTGTTCAGAGGGGCGGGCCCTCGGCGAAAGGCGGTAATTCACCACCTGCGCTCTCACTGTCTCTTCGCCGACCCGAAACGCCGCTTCGCCCGGGGTGCGATGTCCCACGAAAAGGGCCACTTTCTCCACGCCCGATTGTCGGCACAAGCCGACCAGCGAGGCGCCCAGGGCCATGACCCCTCGGTTCCCGGAGCTGACCGGTGTTCCCAGGATGCCGACCCTCATACCGGCGTGCCCCCCGGCGAAAACCACCACCGATCGAACACAGTCTGCAACAACTCCCGATGGGTTTCACACAACACCATGTTGCGCACCCCTCGCAGGCGCCGTTCTCCCACCCAGAATCGTTCGACCCAGCCCCTCCGGTTCTGTCGGGTTAGGATGGGGCCGTGCCCCAGCACGGTGCTCAGAGCGTCGTGCCGCTGCTCCTCACAGAACCGGAGCCACTCGGCTTCCACAAAGGCCGGGTCGGACACGCAACGGTTGCGTTGCTCCATGCGCTGCCGCCAGGCGTCCGCTTCTGCGGCCGCAAGCAGCCGTGCTCCCGGCACGGGTTTGGACTGCCGAAACGGAATGCATTCCATCTGCGCTCGTCCTCCCGGCTCCAGGTCGAGCTGAACCAGAAACCCCTCGTGGAATCCCGGCTTGTCGCGGTAGATTTCCTCGTCCATGACCAGGGCCCCTTGTCCATAAACGATGTACCCGTGTTGGTATGGTTCCCAACCGCCCAGGGCATGCGGATGCTGCACGAGAACCGCAGTGGCGCCCAACTCGATCAAAAACCGGCAGAGTCGCTGCACCCGGGGTGTGACGGGTTGGAACTCGGCCGCCCCATGGTAAAGAACGATCCAGTGATCCCACTGGGTTGCCTGCTCCCGGAGGGTGCGCACGAGGCCGATGAGATCGAGCGGATTGGCTCCCGGCGCATCCGGCCCTGCGATGGAAAACTCGTGCTCGGCGACGGCCAGAAAGGCCACCCGCAGCCCGGCCCCGTTCCAAACGTAAGGGCGCGACGCTTCAGTCAGATTCTCTCCCGCACCCACCGTGGCGATCCCTGCTTGCCGGCACACTTCCATGGTGTAACACAGACCGGCGGCGCCGTGATCGAGGATGTGATTGTTTGCCAATGTGAGCAGCCCAATGCCGGCCCGACGCAAAGCCTCTGCACACAAGCCCGGGGCCCCGAGGACGGGCCCCGTTTTCCGGATGGGAGACGGTCGCTCGATCAAGGGACACTCCAGGTTGACCACCACCAGGTCCGCTTCCTGGAACCGAGGTAAGAGATTTCCAAACAGGGCCTCCGCGTCGCCCCGCTCGAAGTAAGGCCGGTTGTCGCCAATAGGGCAAATATCAGCACCAATAACGATTTTGGCCATGGGCCCAAATCCAACTGCGCTTCACTTTGCCGTTGGCGCGGAGGGCACCCCGGGGACCTGGCGCACTTCGAGGATCTCACCCAACCGGCTCGGGGACCGCTCCCACCACCGTGACTCCAAAACCTCTGGAATTTTGTCCTTGGGAATCCGCCAACCCACTCGGCGGGCAGGGAAACCACTCACCACGGCGTAATCCGGGACATCCATGCAGACGACCGATCCCGGACGCACCACCGCCCCGATCCCGATGCGGCGCGTAGGCGGGACCACAGTCACGTTGTGGCCTAACCAGGCTCCGTGAGCGATCTCCAGCTCTCCAAAGCAAAGCGGCGGGCCGCTGACCTTGCCCAAGCTCGGGTTGTAAAAGAAACCGTGGGTGGAGAGCAGATCGAACGGATGATTTCGCGTAAAAGTTCGCACGGTGTCGGCCACCCAGCAATATCGGCTGATTCGCGTCCCCCGGTGCAGGACCGAAGGCTTCTGGCGCCAGGGCCAGTAATTATAGGCCCCGATGCTCACTCCGTAGTAGCGCTCGACCAATCGCCGAATCGACAGCGAATAAGCCGGGCCGCCCTCTGCCAGTACGATCCAACGGCGCAAATGAAGCCGAAGCGTCTCGCTCGGCACGCGCGCATAAATCGGCAACAGCCAGGCAGCGCACGTGCGCATCCCTTCCGCCACTTCCGGACTTCCCCCGTCGATGTTCACAAGACGCGGCTCTCCTGCTCCGGCCGCCCATCCTGCTCCAGCCGGGCATTCAATGGCCTGCCGGAGGCCACTAGCTCATCGATCGATTTCAGCCACCACTGCTCCTGCAACAGGTGCTGAATGGTTTCCGGACGAAAGCGGTAACGCACAACCCTGGCTGGATTGCCTGTAACCACGGCGTAAGGTGGCACATCTTCATGCACCACAGATCCGGCGCCGATCACCGCGCCATGGCCAATGCGCCGGACCGAGGGCAGGATGACCGCGTTGTGGCCGATGTAGACGTCATGACCGACGACCAAACCAGCCCCGGCAGAGCGGGTGGGTCGGGTCTCTTTGGACCACAGATTCCAAGCCGGCCCGCCGGCTGGCAAGATCTCGACAGGTCCATCCGATGCCATAATTCGCGCCGTGCAATAAACCGAGCAGTAGCGCCCAATAACCGTCCCGGCAGCGAACTGATCCGGGTCGGTCTCGCAGGGCCCAATGGTGTACAACCCTACCTCGACGCCATGGTAGCGGGCCAGGATTTCCCGGACACTCCACGAATACACGGGGCCTTTTTCCAGACGCAGGACGCAGCGGCGTGCCCAAGGCCGCCATCCGACAGGAAGACCGGGATAGACAACCCGTGCGATCCAGCGACCCAGGCCGGATTGGACCCCTTCAGCCGGAGAGCCTGCAGTGGCTCGGGGCGGCTGGCCCGATGCCGAAGAACCCTCCCGCGATTCCAAGTTCAAGCGGCCTTCGTCTGTCATCAAGGCGCCTCTGTTTTGCAAGGGCGGCTGGGTTTCACAATCCCGATGAAGGGCTTTCCCCGCACCGTTCCTGCTGTCTTCTCGTTACAAATGCGACCAGACGCTCCAAGGTTCCGAAGTTTTCCTCTCCCACGTCGCCATCGCCGACCCGGATGCGAAACTCCTCTTCTAGAAACTGAATGAGGCGCAGCAAGCCCAGCGAGTCCAGAAGCCCGTCCACCCCCACCAAGGGCTCCTGAGGGTCCAGTCCAGGCCGTCCTCCGCTCAAGATGTCTTCCAGAAGGAATCGTTCGATTTGTGCTTTCAGTTCCATATGTCGTTTAGGTTTCGTCGCCGCACCGACCGCAGAGTTCACTCGTCCCCGGCGGGTGGATGCCTCAAAGTTTGCGGCCCGCTCTGAGCCCCGCCCTGGAGCTGCTTCAAAAGAGCCGGACGATCCGTTTTGCCCGTGGGAGTCTTGGGCAATGCGTCCAACAAATGAAATCGCTCAGGCACCATGTAAGCCGGCAGATGTTGCTGGCAAAACCCCACCAGATCGGACGGAGCGAGGGAATGGCCTTCCCCCAGTACCACAAAGGCGTGGATGCGATTGCCCACCAAATCATCCGGCACCGCCACGGCAGCTGCTTCCTTGATCCCCTCATGTCGATAGAGGATGCTCTCGATCTCGCCTAATTCGATTCGGTATCCCCGGCTTTTGACCATGTGATCCCGTCGCCCCAGAAACAACCAGGTCCGACCGTCCGCTCCCAGTTTGACCTGATCCCCCGTGCGATAGACGATTTCCGGGTAGTGATGATGCAGGGGATTTTGCTGGAAGTACCGCGCCGTTTTGGCCGGGTCGCCCCAGTAGCCCTGGGCGACTGTCGGGCCCCTGACCCAAAGCTCGCCCTCCTGCCCTGGCGCGGTCACCATTTGCCCGTCCTCGGTCAGGGCAAAGACTTGGGTGTTCTCGCAGGCCCACCCGATGGGCAACGAGGCGGGTGCATCTTCCGCCAGATCCGAGGGCTGGACCCGGTAGTAAGTGCACACGTTGGTTTCCGTCGGTCCGTACAAGTTGTAATATGCGGCTCCCGGGATGGCCTGAACGAGTCGGCGCAGGTATTTCACAGGAAACACCTCACCGGCAAAGAGGATCAGACGCAATGCGGACAGATCGTGGGTCTCCAACCGACCGTATTGGACCAGGAGGCTGAGGATGGACGGGACCATGTACGTGACGGTGATGCGTTCGTCCTGCCATAGGTCAGCTAGCTTCACCGGCAGGGCCGCAAGTTTCTCCGGAACCAGGACCACGCTCGCGCCGGCCCGTGCCGTTGCGTAAAGGTCGAACGTGGACAGGTCAAAGTGCAGAGGGGCCATGCTCGTGGTACGGTCCTCGACGTGCAGCTGGAACGTGTGGGACGCCCAGTGAATGAAGGTCAGGCAGGTGCGGTGGGAGATCATGACCCCCTTGGGCATGCCCGTGGACCCCGACGTATACAGGATGTAGGCCAGGTCCTTTTCGCTGGCAGGGCAGTGCACCGGGGTTGCCTCCTGGGCCTCAACAGCCTCCGGTCCGCACAGCTCTCCCCCCGGCCACCGTGCGGCTTCGCCTTGCAGGGGCTGATCCAGACAGAGCGCACCGCGGATGGGTGCACCCTCCGCGACCAGGGCCGGTAGCTGAGCTGCGTGGGTGCCGTCCACAAGGATCACCTGTACCTCGCAGTCCCTGGCGATATAGGCCGCACGTCGCACCGGTGCCTGCGGGTCCAAGGGGACATACGCAGCACCGCATTTCATGACCGCATAGACCGCCTCGACGGAATGCAAGGATTTGTGCAGCCACAGGGCGACTCGATCGCCTTTGCGCACCCCCGCCGCTCGGAGGGCGCGGGCCAGCCGATTGCTGCGCGCCTCGAGCTGACCGTAACTCCAGGTCTGGCCAAGAAACCGGGCCGCGGGCCGGTCCGCCGCGCGCTCGGCTGAGTTACTCAGAAGATGAGGAAGCAGGTATTCCATGTTGACACTATTCGCTCCGGACACAGCCCGATCGGGCACCGTCGGTCTCGGGCCGGGTGCCCGCCCGAGTCCGCCGGGTCGTGTACCGTTACAATCCCAGTAGCGAGGCTACCAGGTTGCACTGAATCTCGTTGGTCCCCGAGTACAACCGGCTGCCGATGGCATCCCGCAGTTCCCGTTCCAGTCCCGTCTCGACCCTGTATCCCAGTCCCCCGTGGATCTGGATGGCCTCCTCACAGGATTGGACCCATGCCTCGCTGATGTGCCTCTTGGTAAGGGCAGCCTCCAGGTACGCCGGTCGCTCTTGCGCCAGCAGCCAGGCCGTTCGATACAGCAGCAGGCGGGACGTCTCCAGACGCTCCCGCATGGCCACAATGCGGCCTGCCACCTGCTGATATTTCCCGATGGGCTCCCCGTACTGGCGTCGCTGCCGGGCGTAGCGGATCGAGGCTTCCAGCAACCGCCGCTGCGCACCCACCGCACTTGCAAGGATGCAGCCCCGTTCCCAGGTCATCGAGCGCATGAACACAAAAGTCCCTGCGCCCTCGTCGCCCAGTCGGTTGGCCACGGGCACCCGACAGTCGGTGAACATCACTTCGCCCGTGGGCGTGGTCCGCAACCCGGCCTTGTCCACGGGACGCATGGTCAGACCAGCTCGATCTGTCTCCACCAAAAACACCGTGATCCCGGCGGGGCCTTTGCTCCGGTCCACGGTGGCATAAACCGTCAGGATGTGAGCCACCGGCGCATTGCTCACGAAGTTCTTGTGTCCGTTGAGGACATAGGAATCCCCCTCCCGCCGTGCCGTGGTTTCCAAGGCGAAGGCGTCGGAGCCCGCCTTGGGCTCCGTCATGGCATTGCCTCCGATCCATGCCCCACGGGCCAGCGCCGGTAAAAACCTCAGCTTCTGCTCGTTCGTTCCCAGCGCCAGCAAGGGCGTGACCACCGTCCAGAGATGCGCATGCAACGAGAACATCAGGCCGTTGTCGCAACAGGCGTAGCCAAGCCTCTCCAACGCCCCCACCATGGTCAGCGCATCGCACTCGAGCCCGCCGAATTGCTTCGGCACCGGCAAGCCGGGCAAGCCGAACCGGCCCAAAGCCTTCCACCCCGCGTGGTTGAAGCGCCCTTCCCGGTCTGCGGCCACCAGGTCACCGGTGAGCTCCGCCTTCGCAAACGCCTCCACTTCGTCGAAAAAACGCCGCTGTGTCTCGGTCCACGAAAATTCCATGCAGCCCTCCAATCACCCTGCCGATGCTCCCCCGGGCTAACCCCTCTCCCCGATCGTGCCTCAACGATGGGGAGAAGCCGTCTGCGCCGAGACAGTCTCGGCAGTTTCACTTCGCGTCCCCAACCAGGATCGTAAGGCTTCCCGGGGCCCGGCGCAGACCAGCGCCCGGCACAAAGTCATCGCTTCGCTCCGCAGTTCGGCTCTGCTCAGCACCACGAGCGCGCCCGATGCCAGCCCGAGCAGACATGCCAGCAGGATGGCAGGGCCTACGGACAGACCGGCTGTCCACGACCCCACCCAGCCACAGACCGCAGTGAGGACGAGGATCCCGAGCGCCGGGCGAGCCGTCAGTGCCACGGGGACCCCGGCTCCTTGCCTCAGGCGCCATACGCAGACGCCCGTGGCCAACAGCTCTCCGACCAGACCACACGCGGCAATCCACCATAAGGGGCGCCCCTGCGACGCCACCCAAAAAGCCGGCAGAAGAGAGCAAGCCCGCACCAGATTCGCGATCAACTGGCTCTGGGAATCGCCCTTCGCAATGTTGGCCACCGCCACCGCCATCCGCAGGGCTCGAAATGCAGCCACCGCTGCCAAACAGGCCATCAACACGCCAGCCCCTGCATATTTCGAGCCATACACGCCGCGCATCCAAGCCTCGGCCCCCACCATGAGCAGCGTCGTCGAAATGGCCGCATACAGTGTCATCGCACCCACGACCTGCTGATAGCGACGCACGAACAGGACCGCATCGTCCTGTACGCGCGCCACCAGTGGCAGCGTCACCGTATTGAACACCCGACCAAACAAAAACTGCGGGGCCATTACGAGGGTGACTGCTGCCGCGTAGGGCGCCAGATCTGTCATGCTGTAGAACGTGGCCACAAGGAATTGATCTCCCTGCATGATCCCGAACATGAGAAAACCGGTCAGCAGCAAAGGCCAACCGAATCGGAGCATGCGCCGGCCATATTCGGGATGCCACGTCCACCGGTAGGGTCGTTCGGCCAGGGCGTGCGAGAGGGCCAAGCTGGCCAACGCTTTCGTCACCAGGACGATCAGCACGGCCCTGTAGTCCTTCAACCACGTGGCCAACGGCCAGGCCGCCAGTGTGATGAAAACCTGGGGCACCGCTTCGGTCATTGCGGAGGGGCCAAACCGCAAATGCCGCTCGAATCGTTGCACATCCAGGTGCTGCAGGCCCCGGGCCAGCACCACCCCAGCCAACACCGCCAGCGCCCAGGCATGATCCCCAACCCCGAACCAGCGCGCCAACACCGGGGCACAACAGATCATGAGCAGGGCACTGCACAGCGCTGCCGCCGCCTGCAACCCGTGGCCGGTCGCCACAAACGTGGGATTATCCCCCTCCTTGTCCCGGACCAAAAACCGTCCTACCCCCAGCTTTGCAGTGAACTCCAGCAGGCTGATGACCATGCCGAAGACGGCTGCCATCCCGAACTCGGCCTTGCTCAGGAGGCGGGCCAGGATCATGTTGCGGACAAAGGAGGCTACATAGCCGATCCCCTCACCTACAGCGATCCAAGCACTCCCCTTTAGGACTTGTCTTCGCGTTGACACGCTCCTCAGGTCATCACGATCGTATCAGTGCCGGACACCTCCTCCACCAACCAATGCTTCCTCCGTAGTCAGATGCTAAGCAGCGCAAGGTAACTAAAGGCTGTTTGTTCTTGTCCCTCGTTGAAAACCGGTGGAGGCTGAATAACCACTCGATACCTGCTCAGGGGCAGACACGCCTTAACTCCGTTTTGAATCAACGATGAGACTCAGTCCCTCCAGAGATCAGGCCCAAGCTTTGTCCTCCCCCGACCCGGCCCGGTCCACTAAGAGCACATCGGCACGCTGCCGCCGCGCAGAAATGGCAACTCGCCACATTGGAGGTGGATGCCCCACCGCCACCAACACGATGATGTTCTCGCTGGGTGGTATTCTCAGATAAGAGCGAAGCTCTAGATCTTTTTCCTTACGCTTCGACCAGTTTAGCATGCAAGTCACAAGTCCGCGCGAATGCAGAGCCCACACCAAGCTCATAGCAAACAGCGCCCCGTCGATCCATGCCTGGCACCGCTCCCCGGCAGATTGAAAGCATGCCAGGTCTGCGGTGATGATTAGCAGCATGGGGACCTGTTCCTTGAACCCTCGAGCCCCTTCCTGAATGTCCAGAACGCCCTGGATGCGCTCGGGTTCGCGTACCATCAAGACGCGCGCCGCTTGGCGATTGCAACACGATGGAGTGTGCATGGCCAACAGAACGGCTGCTTCAATGTCGAGTATGTCCACCTGCTGGTCCGAAAACTCCCGGACGCTGTGTCGGGATGCAAAAAAGACGTGTCAGATCAATTCGGGCCTCCTCCAGTAACTGTTCCTTGCGAATTACAGAATATCCTCCCAACTCCGGACTGCAGTTTTTCGCCCGAGGTGGCCCCATGGCCTCGAGCTCTGCAATCCTAGCTGCCAAACCTGGATCTGATAGTCCGTGCTGTGCATTGAAGTCTCTGTAAGCGCGTAGAGCATCCGCAGCAGCCTGCGTTGCTCCGTCCGGGCCGAAGCTGAAAAGATAAAGTTCCATTCTGCATAGAAGCAACTGAATCAATTCTTTCCCAAACCCCGGTCTTGGAGCTGGTAGGCTGAGCCCCTTCTCGACCCCATGTGTTGCCATCGTCACCAAGGCAGCCAGCTTTCGCCGGTTGTTGCCTGTCCAAACCGCGCTGCTATATCGCCAAACACGCACAAAATCATACCAGAAATTAGCAGCCAAGATCAACGTATCGCGCACCACCTTACCAGCTAACCATAGTCGGTTACTCCAGGCAATTCGTCGAGCCGCTTTGTAACGGACACGGCCCTTCTTCTCTTGCATAATCAGCCAACCCGTTTTCACTGGCGTCTTTGCTTCGCGAGCTGGCTCTTGAGCGCTGGATATTGCAGATTTTGGGCTTTTTGCGGCGCCTTTTTCTTGTTTGACAAGCTCTTAGTTGTGCATACACATGGTCGTTTTCGATAGACCTGCGCTCAAACCTTATGACGGTTCAGTATTTCACAAGAACGCAGCCAGTCGATGCCTGCATGCCCTGAACGGGTTCCTGGAAGCAGGTCTGCGGCGCATCTGCTCAGCCTGCCTTCCCAGTCATGTGCGGCTCGTGTCAGGCCCAGACCCACGTTCAATTGGCCAACGTCCCGGCCGGTGGATGGAGCAGAACTACCGGATCGCTCGGGATAGATTCCATCCGGCATCCGGCACGTTCCGGCGACGCGATCTGAATCACACAATCAAACCCTACGAGCATCTTCGCTAGCGCTGATCTCTTCTAAGAATCCGGTTCTGCGGCTTGTAGCTGCATGCGGAAACTCAAAGCAACTTTACAGCCTGGTTTGAGTAGAGAGCATGAGGCCCACGCTACGTACACCGGATTCCCGAAGTACCCGATGACCGAGCGAAGAGTGCACACAGCCTCCTAGCCCGATCCACCGTCACCGGTTGGGTGAGTAGCTCCAAGTGTGGCAACAGTTCTTCCAGCGAGCGCCGCCACCAGGCAGAAGCCCGCACCAGGGCCTCGATTTCCGGGTCGAATCTGGGCCGAATGACACGGGCGGGATTGCCCGCGACGATCCGATAGGGTTCCACATCACGGGTTACGACGGCTCCCGCCCCGACCACCGCTCCGTCGCCGATCTGACGGCAGCCGGGCAGGATGATCACCCGGGCACCAATCCACACGTCATGGCCAATGGTGAGGGGATTGGCTTCCGGCCGTTTCACAGCATCCTCCCGCAACAAGCCCACCTCCGCGTTAAAAAAGAAGGGATGCTGGGAGGCAAAGTTCGTGGGATGATTACGGCGCAAGACGATCAGACCGTGCGCAATGCTGCAGTAGCGCCCCACGGTGGTGCCCGGAGGAAAATCGCCGGGGCGCAATCGCGGTCCGTACGTATAGGCGCCAATGCGGACACCGTAGTACTCCTGGGCGATCGCGCGCCAGGTCGGCGATAAACGGTTTCCGCCGTCGAGGTATTCGACGAGTGAGCGCAAGATCGGTCGCAGAAAACGGCAGCGGTAAAGGCCCAAACAAAGCCCACCCCACCAAGTTAATTGGCCGCTTTCCAAACGGCGGGCACGGGCCAACAACCGGGCCAGTTGCGGAGCTGGCGCCAGCTCGGGTAAAAGGGCTTCGCTCACTCCACCGCACGACGTTTGGTCTGCGGTTGAACGCCATTCCGTCTGCTTCATCTCGGCCAAGGTCCACTGCATCCGCGGTCTGAGTCGGCTGCTGAACGAGTCTCCTTCCCGCAAAAGACATCGGAATTTCCCGGAAAATGCGAGGTGCGTTTTTCGAAGACACCACATTTTCAGCTCCCCGCTAGCGTCGCAGTCGGAAAAACCGGGCCAGGTGGTCTGTTTCGAGCAAGATCTCCCAGCGATTCCCCTGCAGCGTGGGCGCGTTGGTGAGAAGATCCCAAGGGCCCGGAAGACTCCCTGCGGCCTCCAACGACCAGGACCCGGACTGCGCAGGCCAGTGCAGCAAGATCCGGCCGGCGTCTCCGCCAGCCGCAATTTCGAGTCGCACAGGCGGCAGGGCCGCCGGGCCGTACGCGCCGGGGGTCGCCCAGCCCGCGCCCGCACCGATCAACCGGGAATCCGGTCGCAACTGCAGACCGTCGTCTTCGGTGAAGGGCCAACCGTCCGGGCCCAAGGGATCGTTAATGTTCAGGAAGCCCGGATCGCCTCCGTTCAACGCGGGCGATTCCGGCCAAGACGTCTTCGGCGCGAAGTCGGGGGGCCCTCCGGCCACAAAATTGCCCTCCACCAGCGCTGAGTCTATCGGGCCGGTGAAGCGGTACCAGCCCACCTGGTCTGGCCGCACCTGACCAGTGGCCTGGCCACAGTCCACGAAAACGTTGTTCCGCACGATACAGTTCGTTGCGTAGTTGTCCGAGTTGATAATCAGGGGATGTCGTTCCACCTGTACTGCAACATTCCCCTGTTTGGCGACGCGGAGGAACGTATTGTGCTCGACGACGCAATTGGGCATGACCAGCCCGAGCCATCCCACATCCACAAACACATTGTGGCGGATGTAGAGCGGTCTGCTGACTGTGGCGTTCCGTTTCTGGGCGTTGATCACGCCGATCATATTCACCACCATGTTGTGGGTGAAATGGATGTTCTCGTATCGCACCGGCCAGTTGTCGAACACATCGGGCGAAGGCTCATAGACACCCCAGCCGAGGTTGATGAAGAGATTGCTTCGTACGACATGATTGGTGCCGCTCCAGAAGAGCAGATCCCAGCCGTTGTTGCGATCGAACACGTTGCATTCGAGGAGATGACTCAAACCCTGGATGAAGACATATCGATAGGACAGGTCGCTGAACCGATTGCTTCGGATGAGGCAGCCCTGGGTCCCCGAGCCCAACAGAAGCCCGTAATTCGCGGATCCGGTAATGTAGGCCGGCTTCGGACCGTCGTCCACCACGTTCGTCACAACGATGGTAAGCGCATGTTCTTCCACGCTGGCGATGACATACGAGAGCCGGTTACTTAGCGCGATGTTGGTCCCGCGCCAGACGGAAATCGTCTGCCCCACCTGAAAACCCGCCTCCAGAAAGTTGCCGGCTGTTGACTCGATGCGGTTCGGTGATCGAAATATGATGTCGTTCTGTTTGATGGCCATGCCGTCTCGAATCACGCAGGAAGTCAGTTCAAAATACGAGCCGCCATCGTTCACACGAACATACGCCTCATGGTTGGAAGGAGCCGAGTGTCCCGTAATGTCGAAACCCCGAACGGAAACATAGGCATGGTTGATGACCCAGCCGCGCATCACGACCAGGCCAACGGCTTCGAAGACGATGCGGTTCTGTTCGCTCGTTCCTCCGCGGACCGTGATGATACGCTCGGGATAGGTGCCGGTTCTGACACGAATCACATCCCCCGGCTGCGCCCTGTTGGCACCTTGCTGGATGGTGCGCCACGGTTGGTCGGATGTCCCGGGGCCGGAGTCATCTCCGTCCGGGGCGACCCAGTACTCGGCCCCCATTGCCCGAGCACACAACCATAGGCTCAGGCAAAGGCCGATCCGTATTGTCCTGAGACCGAGGGCGGGTCTGGCCAAGGGCCAGGTGGCGGCCCCGAACTGTCTAAACCGCTCAGAAATCATGGCGTAGCCAGAGTCTGGATTGAGGTCGGCGCCAGCGGGCCGGCAGCCGGAGCTGGATACGGCGATACCAAATTTTGTGGAGTCCCAACCGCAGGGCTTTTTGGAGACCTAGAAGGCATGCCAGACGCACGCGCAGTCCGGCGCCTCTGGGGCGGCGGAACCATAAATTGTATACCGGATATTCACGCGCCCCGAGCCGGAGCTTGTACTCATAATGCCCCAGCCCTCCTTCGACCCGCCGCACTCCCTCCTTGATCGCTTCTCCAAACATCACCACCAGCGCCGTCGGCCCGAGGCTGTACCGGTTCCACCGCTCGCCAATGGCCCGACTTGGCAGCTCCCAAAACCAGCGGTCCCCGTGAGCGAATGCATACTGCCCGGCCACCAGCTCTTCGCCAGCCCAAATCTCCATCAGCCGTGCTCGCCTCTCCGCCACCATGACAGGGAGCATGGCCCGGTGGTACTCGAGCGCGCGTGGCCACGCACCGAAATGGCCGGGTTGCCCTTCCGCCTGCCACTGTCGTGTATGCTGTTCGACAAACCGCTCGAACGCCACCTGCACGGCTGCCAGAGGTTCTCGAATCGTCTGGACCCGGACCGGATAGTCCTTCCGGAGCAGACGAAGTTCATATTTTCGGCGATTCTTCTGCTCGTTTTTTCCAAGTGAATCCAAATGTGCTTCCAGCGATTCTGGGAGCTCGAAGGCCGTGTAAACCCCGGCGGTGCGGCGTTGGACGATCCGGCCGGGTACAAGTCCGGGTGCGCCGCTTTCCGGCTGATGGGCCTCCACCCACGCGGCTGACACCGGCCCAATGCTGACCAGATCGCAACCGTCGCGCTGCTTCAACATGGCCACGGCCCAATCCAGACAGGTGCGACCTACGCCGCTGGCCAGGGGGGGATCGAACACCTTGGGCGGGATGTTCGCCCCCAGCAGCCGGGCCACTCGGACGTCCAAAGCGCCGAATCCGAGATGACTGACATAGAAGGGCAAGAGGCCCACAATGTCTCCGCCCCGCCGGAAGACGAAGATCCGCAGCAGATCCCGCTCTCCGTAAAACTGCCACCAGGTGCGCAGCCAATTAAGGGTCAAGTAAATGGGCCCTTTCAAAGTCTGAACTGTAGCATCCCATGTCTGGGGCCCGATAGGAAGCGCCTCAAAGCTTTCAAACGTCTCGACGTTCAAGGATGTCGCGCACTGCAGCCCTGCATATACTACCCCTTTTGTAAATACAGGCTGACTCACAAGATATACGCAAAAAAACGCTTCTAAATAAAAGCTACATTTGTAGCTCTAAATGGCGCTCGGGACCCCTCCTTGGTAACAGGTCACCCGCTTCTAGCGTGACTGTGATCCGACAACTCAGAAACCGCTGGCACGATGGTAACGTTGGCCCCAAGCCAACAGGTCACAAATGCCGAAGTAACCTTCAAAAAGAGATACTGAACGACTACGAGGTACCGCGGCATCAGCAACCATAGATGGCAGTACGCCTAGCTCCCTTGGGCGCAACGATCAGGGTCTCAGCACCCTGAGTGATGCCGGGGGCGATGGAAGTGAGCTCGCTTCCTCCAGATATTCGAATGGGCCAATGTCCCAGCGAGCACCTCTAGGCTGCCCCAGCCGGTCGTAGCTGAGGCCTGACAATCGAAGGCCACGGTCCACCAGCTGACTATCTGGTCGCAAACGAAAATTCAACTGATTAAGGTCCACAAACCCGGGTTCGCCCCCATTGATCCCGTTGGGTTCCCACCAGCCTCCCCAAGTCGCCCACCCACCCGGGTTGCCGACAGGTCTTTGGAGCGGGTCCTGATCCACGGGGGCAAAGCCGGCTTTGGCGACGTAGTTGTAGTCGGCTACGACATTGGTCAAGAGTTGATTAAATCCGTACCAACCCACGGTATTTCGATCATCGCCACAATCCAGGAAGATGTTGTTGATGACCTGGCTGCCGTGGGCATAGTTGGTTCCGCTCTGGCCGCTGTAGGTGGTGGCGTAGTACCGGGCACCGAATGTCAGTGCGTGACCCTTGTTGGTCTTGTTGCAGCGGAAAAACACGTTGTTGTAATACTTGACCTCCGGGATGGTGCAACTGGCCTGCAACGCAATATCCACAAAGACGTTGTTGCGGAAAGTCCAGTCGCGAATCTCGGGCACAAGATTGCCCTCGATCTGGGTGAGTTGTCCGCCTTCGATGCGGGTGACCCAGTTGCCCTCGATGACATGCCCCATGCTACCGTCACCGTTATTTCCGAAGCTCTGAATAAAATCCGGGTGGTTTCCGATTCCTTCCGCCAAGTAATTGTTGGAGCACACATTGTAACCGATGTAGTTGTTACGGCCGAACAGACGAAAGAAATCCACGGCACCACCATCCCGAATAAAGTTGCCCACGACCCGGTTGGAATCGCCCATGATGGAGAGCATAGTGATTCCGAGCATATTGCGAACTTCGTTGCTGATTATCAGGCAGTAACTGGCAGCTTCTCCTTTTCCAAACGGCTTGGTGCGAGGTGCCCGCCATTCAATGCCGTACACGCGCAGAGCGGCTCCAGCGTCTAAAACGCAGTTCGAGAGCACACTCCAATGCGCTCCGTGATCGAAATACACCAACCGCGAATACCACTGGGTAACACCGGTTAAATATACATTCTGTACCGTGATGTAAGGGTGTCGGAATGTAAATTGTTGAAGCGTTGCCCGTCCTTGACCATCCAGAACTATACGTCTTTCAGAACTCCCTCCGCGTACGGTGGCCACCATTTCCGGATAGACACCAGGAGACAGCAACACGATGTCCCCTGGCTGCGCCGCATTCATCGCAGCTTGAACCGTCGCGAACTCGTTCGGAACAACGAGTGTCTTGGCGAGCACGTCAGTAACTGTGGCAAGGGCGATCAACCACAAAAATTGGCACAACCTCCAACCACACTGACTTACCGCTTGCAGTTTGCACCTCATAAATTTGGAGTTCAAACGTTTTCAAAACATTACAGCACCCTATATGCCAATCACCTCATCACTTTACTATAATGCCAAAAAATCTTCGTTGAGTATGCCAAAGCAGCAGCTCGCGTTTGGTATATGCCGGAGTACTAAACCGAACAATTCGGTTGGGGCACCGGGGGCACGGCCGATTTGGAGGAGGCCGGCCTGCCATCCGGCAGGCAGGCGGCCCATCTGCAAGCGAGTTCGAGTTTTCAAGCGGCACCCTTAAAAGGTGCAACGAACCGGCCTCGCTTAACAGGCTGGTAACCTGTGCAGCCACGGGCAAGTTGCCCGTACCTCCTTGCAGGTTAACAGCACCTTATCAGCTGACAAAATTGCAGGGATACTTGAAAACCATTAATTTTTGAACATCTGCTCTTCCGGTGCATTCCACAGACTCGAATGAATAGGCGTACTCTCCACCGCATTCGCTTTGCCATATATGTGTTCCACCGAACTGAGGTGGGTGTCCATAATTGAGACACGAACCGTGGCGTGCGCAGCCAGTGTCAAATAAAAAAACACGATAGATTGATCGAAGTACGCAACCGAGACACAACTGGTGGCGTGAGCAAACAGCCCGGCCCCAATCGCCCAAGTAAAAAACTCCCGTTCCTCGTCCAAGCCCCGCAGATTTCGAGTGGTCTGACCCGCATACCGAAACCCACACCAGACCAAGGTAATAAAAAGCGCCATGAGCGGTAGTCCTCCCCGTACTCCCTGGGCCAAGTAATGGTTGGTGATGTCCACGTGGTCTTCACTCCAAGGCACTCCATACGCCAGCCAGTGTCGGGTATAATCCGTGCCCGCCCACCACCAGTCCTTGAGATTTTGAAGAGCCGCCTCGATCAATGCCGCACGATGATAGGAGGAACTGCCTCCGGTCAGATCGATCCGGGCGATCAGATAGTACGCCGGAGCCTTCATCACCAGTTCCAGTAGCATGTATCCGACCACAGCCGCCACGCGCATTTGATGGGTGAGATGCCGCCAACGCCAGAGCACCAAGGCAAACAGGCCGAAGATCACGCTCATCAACGGACCGCTGGAGGCTGAGGCCAAGACCATCAGGCTGCAGGCGGCCAATCCGACCTTGGCCGAGACCGGATCCCGCCGCCACAGTCCGACCATCATGGGGATGCACACGGCCCCGACCGTCCCGGCCAGAATGGCGTGAGCAAATGGTCCCTGCGAGCGAACCCGGTTGTTGCGTATGGCCGGCTCGTCGGGAACTGCGCCAAACATGGCAAACAGATTTTTCTGGGTCAGTTGTTCGAACACCATCTCGAAGGCAACCGGGACCAAAATCCAGGCACTGACCCGAACCAATCGGTAGAGGTCTTCCTCGGTTTGGCAGAAGCACCGGGTCAGAAAGTAGATGCAAAAGGCGTTATAGACCATCCCCAGGTGAAATTGGAAAGTTGCGCCCGGGGATTCGTGGAAGGCGCTGGCAAACACAGCCCAAGCACCCCAGGCCAAGAACAGTTTGTCCATGCCCAGCAGCCCCCCTGCAGGTCGTTCTCCTCGGACCAGTACCCGTGCCACGCCGGCCAGTAGCAAAAGCCGGATGATAGGAAAGTTGAGGCCTGCCACCTCGATCCCCTGGCCCAGGGTCATGTAACAGGCACCGGCCAGCAGTGGCACCGGGGCCCATGCCCGGGGGAGCATCCAGATGGCCACCGTGGCGGCCAGCAGAAAGATCAACGCCAGAAAGGTCATGAGGGTTGGTTCTGCACGCGAAAACCCTTTGGGGCAGGCGCGCCCCGGTTGTCTGGCGCACTAGGGATGCTTGCCTCACGTCCCTTGCAGGCCCATTCCCAGAGCAAGAGGCTTCGCTGCCAAGCATGCTCGAGCCGACCTGGGGCAGCTATTCGTCCCATCCCCAACATCCGCGCCAAGCCCCCCCCCACAAGCCGGAAGCCGGCAGCCATTCCCACGGCCCATTGATGCCGCCGCGCTGCGAACGGCCCCTGATACTTCTCAATCAATTGCCGAACGGAAAGCTGTTTCATGAGAACCGAGAAACCGCTGGGCGCTTTCTGGCTACTCGCACCACAAGCATGCATGATTGCACAATCTGCATCATAGTAGAGTTGCCAGCCCAGTTCCCGCACTGTGCGGGACAAATCCACATCCTCGGCGTACATGAAATACCGCTCGTCAAACCAACCGGCGGCATCCAGTACCGGCTTCCGGACCAAAAGAAATCCACCGTAAAGCTTCTCGACGGGCCCACTGTGGTGCGGATCCTGTCGCGGGACCCAGCGCTTAAGGAAGGATCGGCGCAAAAGAGAGGGCGCTACCAGCTCCAAGAAGACCCGACCGGGCGTCGGAAACCATTGCAGGCCCAATTCCTGCACGGTCCCGTCCGGATACCGCATTTGACAACCGAGCATGCCGACCCGCGGTCGGTTCAACAGCGAACGCGCGGCCTTCTCCAGTGTATCCGGAAACAGCTCTGTGTCCGGGTTCAGGAACAGAACCAGCGGGGTATCCACATAAGGGCGCGCAAAGTTGTTGCCGCGCCCGAAGCCCAAGTTTGCGCCGGCGTTCAGAACCAGGAACTCGGGAAAGTCGGCTGCCGCCTGTTGCCAACTGCCGTCGCGGGAGTCGTTGTCCACCACGATCACCTTGACCGGGAACGTGGTCCGACTTGCCCGGATGGAGTGGAGGCAGCGAAGCAGTTTCTCTCCGCCGTTCCAGTTCACAATCACGACCGTCAATCCGGCCGGCTGGGATATCGCGGATGGAACAGGGCCTCCCATGGCCGTGGGCTCCTCAGGGACGCGCGCGGACTCGCCAGCGCCGCCACAGTCGCTGGAATCTTTCCGCCCAGTGCAGGAGTTTCCGGCGGCTGGCCGAAGGGGCCCGCTCAAACCGGCCAAGCTGCACGACTTCCTCCCCGCCCATCCCTGACTTGAAATGGTAAACACCAGGGTTGGTCGCCGGATTAATACCGCCGAGGTCGTAGAACTGCCAACCGGCTGACTTCAAATTATCCATCATTTGCCACTGCAACAGATAGGACGCCTTGCTTTTGAGCCCCTCTTCACCGGTCGCCCCGAGCAAGTAAATACCCGTCTCGCCCAGCGCCGTTGCCACCAATCCAGCGTGATACCGACCCGACCCGGCCGCCAGTGCCACCCTCAACTGCTCCCCGGGCGCCAGTCGCTCCTGCATCCGCTCGAAGTCGGCCACATCCACGGTGGTCTCGAACCGTTTGCGGGCCATCATCTCGTCGTAAAGCGCGCGGAACTCCCGGAAAAGCTGCCTGTCATTGCCTTCGCGGATCTCCAATCCGCTCCGGATCGCCGCGTTTAACTGATTCCTCCACTTCCCGTCGAGCCGCTTGCGGATGGTCTCAAGGGGCGGGGTCAAATCCACACGAAAGGTCCGGTAGGCAGGGCCGACTTCGTCCCGCTCGAATCCCAGTGCTTGCAAAGTTTGCAATGCGATTGTGGCCTCGGAATCCTGCCGAAACAAGTTGGGCACAACCCGCAGCACCCACCCCCGACACTGCACGAACTCCTCGCCCAGCGCCGCCAGGGCGCGGCGAAAGGCTGCCGCATCCCATGCGGCGCCACGGCGTCGTGCGCACGGTCCCCAGCGCACGTAGGCCACGCCGAACCAACGGCCCAGTCGGATCTGACGCACCTGAGCCAACGCCCGAACATGCTCCTGCTGTCGGACGACCAGGTGCGTGAGCGAGCCCTCTCCCCAGGATACGCTTCCGTAGGCGTGTGTCTGGTAGAAGTTGGCGTCCGCGAATTCGGCCAGCAGTGCGCTCCATTTCCCTGAACCGAGCGGCTCCAAGCTGGTCTGCCAGAGTTCGCCCGGCGGCGGTTCCGGCGTCTGCGCCAGGGCACGATTCATCATGGGTTGCGCTGCACTGTGACTCGACAACCTGGATGGGAACGAGCCGCCCACCGGTAACAGCCCTTCAGTTTGAGGAGAAACTCCAACATTGTGTCGCTGGGCTCGACAGCGACCCGTCCCACCACAGGGGGCAACGTGGTGCCCTCGACTCGGACAGGCTCGATGCCGAACAATCGCCGGTAGCCCGCCGCCCGCGCCACGTCCACCAACCGCGCATTCCAGTCGCCATGCGGGAAACTGAGCAACTCCACAGGGCGTCCTGTGAGATCCTCAAGGGCGCGTTTGGAGTCCTTCAGTTCGCGTTCTGCCTCAGCCTTCGAAAGCCGCGTCAAGCGCGGATGGCTGACGGTGTGGGATCCCAGGGTCACGGACGGCAGGGCCGCCAGCTCACGAATCCGCTCCGCTGCCATGACCTTCTCCTGCCAGAAAGGGTGTCGCTCTGAATGCACCCAGCCCGGGCGACGGCCAAGACTTCCGGTGGGTACGAAGATGGTGAACGGGATTGCGAGCTGTTGCAGCTCCGGCACGGCATTCTCCCACACCGATTCGTACGCATCGTCAAAGCTGATTCCCACCCAGCGCGATGCGCGGGGCAAGGGCGCTTCCAGTGCCCAAAACTGCGCCCACCGTCGGAGACGCTGCATCTGCCGGGCGAAGGCCCCCTGCTGCGCCTGCGGCACGGCGTGGTAATAGAGGACCACGCCGCACGAGCTGGTCGCAGCACCACTTCGGGCCATCCGCGCCAGTCGATCCCTTAGATCGGCGCCGAAGCTGAGGGCGAGTTTGACGAGCCGTCGGAGCATGCACGGCGCAGCCACCAGAGCTTCAAGGTCAACAGCGCCACGAACAGGAAACACTGTTCTTCCGGGAAATCCGCCGGCCGCTGGGGGAGCTGCTTCCAACCCAGCACACAGCGGAAGAAATCCTCCATCTCGGGCGCCGGCTCCGCCCAGTACTGCTGGAGGGCGGGGCTGTGGCGGTAGTAGAAGCGCCAGTTGGGCCAGGAACCGTCGGACACGATCGAAGCTCGGGCCCGCAATCGTCGCCGGATCCGGCGCCACTGCCAGGACAGGGACTCGAGCCACGCTGATGCATTCAAGGGTGCGCCCGTGTTGGCATCCGGGACACGCATCAGTGGAGATCCGGCCAACAAGCGCTGAGCTGTGCGCAAAAACAGGCCACGGTTCACTTTGCAGCGGGAAGGAACCCTCCGGTAAACGTGCAGCACCCCGAGATCGGTCACCGGCGGTGTCCAAGAAATGAGGCGCTGGGGAACAAGCCGTTGCTGGTTGTCGCCCTCGTGATACAGGGGAAAGGTGCGAAGCAATTCGATTTGGAACAGGGTTTGATCGTCGCTGCGGGTTCGTAAACTTGGCGGAAACCGATCCTCCCAGCGTTGCATGGCCTGCCGCGCCAGCGGAGTCTCAAAGCACCAGTGCTGGAAATAGAACTCATGCCGGAAGGGCTCGATCGTCTCCCGCCCGTCCCATGCACGGACTCGGCGGTTCAGTGGCAAACCCTTGAACAGGTAATCGCAGTAACAACCGGTCAGGAGCATCTGCGCTCCCAGCGTCCGCACGGGTTCAATCGCACCCAGAAAGTGGTTGTTGGCGAAGGTGCCCATGCCCCCCGCGATCCGGACGCCCGCCGGGGCATGCTCCCCGTAGTAATCAGGAGAGCGCCGGATGGGATAAAACTCCGCCTTCACCGCCTGCGCGATGGCCCGCGCGGTCGCCAACTCACGGTTCGGCCCATCGTAGCAGGTGAAGGCCAGGGCGCGGGACGGTTCCGGCATACATCCCAAGATCAGGCGGGAGTCCAGTCCGCCGCTCAACGCCACAGCGACACGTCCCAGGCGGGGGAGCGTCCGACGACGCAGGGCGGTCCTCCAGGCCCCGGCGAGGGCATCGGCCAGGTCTTCCTCGGACGCGTTCGGATCGGGCTGGTGGTTCAGCGCGAAATAGTTACGGCATTGGAGCTGACCCGTGCGCAGGTCCAGGGTCGTCACTGTGCCGGGGGCGATGCCTTCGATCCCCTCGTAATAGGTCCATGGCGGGGTTACTGTGCTCGCCAGGACAAATTCCGCCAGAGAGACTTCGTTCAACCGGTGGGCGCGGCCGGCCGCCGCTGCCAGGACATCAGGATGAGAACCTGCGGTCCAGTGACCCGCCACAGAGCAGCCGTACACGGGGCAACACCCGGCCGGGTCGGAGCGCACGTGCAGCCGGGCATTCGGAGCATCGTACAGGATGATCACGCAGTTGCCGCTCCATGCGTCCCAACCCTCGGTGCCCGAGGTGGCGTACCGGCGCCACGCAGCGCAAGCGGCCAGACCGCCCTCGGGGTCGGCAACCAGCTCCTTCTCCGCCGCTGCCCACTCCTCCTCGTCCAGGGCCAGGAACCCGACCACGGCGGCGAGGGTTCCATCCGGGCGTGTCCACGGCCTCCAGAGCGCGTCGGGCTCCGTCCAAGTGACTGTCAGCCGAAATTCCCGCAGATCCCAGGTCCGGGAGCGGATGCGACTGGTCCAGCTCAATGCCTGCGCCGCATCGGCCGGCGGGCGTCGGTCCAAAGGCCGTGTATCCAATAAAAAGTCGGGCATCGCAAATCCCAAACGTTTCAGGGTCAGCTTGGCCCCTTGCCGCCGGGAGCTTGCTGGGAGTTCGAGCCCGTTGGGGGCGCCACATCGGCGGCCACCGACGCGAGCCGGGGCGGACCTTCTGGAAGCCGGAGTCGTTCCGACCAAAGGCTGGGCCGGCGCCAGAGGCATCTCCATTGCTGCCGGCGCACGTACCGCCGGAACTCCGGGTCTTGCACCCGCGGCAGCCGCTTCACGCACGCACCGAAGTAACCCCACGCCAAGGCCAAACCGCCGAAGAGGTAGGGACGCTGAAGCGCTCGGCGAAGGCACTTGCCCAGCATGAACGCGGGATGATAACAGGCGACATAATTGGCCACGCCGTTCTTCACCCCATTGCGCCACCGCCCGTCGGCCGAGCCGGTGCTCTTAAGTTGTTCAACCTGAAGTTCGGGGAAGGTCCGAGTACGCCAACCTAGCATGTTGGCTCTCAGCTCGTCCACCGTGTCCCAGCCCGGGAGGGCTATGAGGCCGCCGATTTGTTCCCAGCAGGTCCGGCGATAGATCTTGGTGGCACCCCGGACGTGGAACGCAGGGTCATCCGGTGCCTCGGGCACCAACCGGTCGCCGACCCTCGTGCAGATGATGCTGCCGCCAATCCCCAGGCGCGGATCGTGCTCGAAGTGGGCCAGGCAGTGCTCAAAGTACTCGGGGGCAAACGCCAGGTCGCCATCCAGCTTGACCAGGAACCGCCAAGACAAATTCGCAACCAGAGTGCAGCCCTCGATAAACGCCTGCATGACGCCGCTGCCCGGCAGTCGCCGTCCCCGGTCCGGGCGGTGCACGACCTGGATCCAATCGTGCGCTCGCGCCGCCTGGTCGGCCAGCACGCCCGTGCCATCGCTCGAACCATCGTTCACAATGACCCACCGGAGCGGCCGCACCGTCTGCGCCACCATGGAAGCGATCGTCTTCGGGAAATGGGCTTTTTCGTTGCGAACTGGCGTGATGACGACGTAGCGCATGATCGGGCCCAATCGCGCAAGTCGGAGACCCGGAAGCGGACCGACGGCAGCGCCGCGCCCCTGCTGTCCCGACGACGCAACGGACACTGCCAGCCTTGGAGACTCCACAGCGAAAGCGTTACGGCCTGCTGGCCAGGCGGGGAACGGGGGCAGCGGAGCGTTGCCGCGCCCGGCGGAGCTGCCATTTCAGCAGCTTGATCACCGCCTGCGCGACCGCCAGCCAATCGTAGTGACCAGCCAGTTTGGCCGCCAGCATCTCCGGGTCGTCAGAATCGTTCACCGGCAACCGCCTCAGAGCGAACCGGTCGTCTTCCGGGCGCACGCGGCCAATGCGGGTGGTCACCGCATTAGTGTAGCCGAGGCCTTGCAGAGAGGCCGCCAGCCGGCGCAACCGGGCCGGGTCTTGCCAAGGAAAGGCATACGGATGGGCAAAGGACAGGACGGGAGCACCCACGCGGGATTCAATTTCGAGTTTCGAGTCCCGCGTTTGGCGCTCCACCTCTGACCAACACAACTCCCCCAGGCTGCGATGGTGGACGGTATGCGAGCCGAATTCGATCCCCGCCCGATGCAGTTCGCGGACCTCGGGCCAGGTGAGGCACTCCCGACCGGCGCCCTTGGTCGGGCAACCATCCGACGTGCGGGCGGGCGCAAAGACACGCCGGGTCTCGCCAATAAACGCGGTCGGCAGAAAGACTGTGGCGGCAAAACCGTGCTGCTGCAACACGGGCCACGCGGCGGTATGGAAATCCCGGAAACCGTCGTCGAATGTCAAGACCACCGGACGGGGATCTTGCGCGGATTCCCCACTGTGCGTCTCCGGCGCCGCATTCAGCCACGCCAGCCCCTCGCGCAGGGTGACGCCGCGATAGCCGGCGTGTTTGATCCATTCCATCTGCTCGGCAAATCGGCGGGGGCTGGTGCAAAGGCGGTAATACGCGCGCATGCCAGGCTCCGGATCATCCGAGATGCTGTGGTACATGAGGATGGGAAGACGCTTCTTGCAGCAGGAAGCTTTGCCGACGGCGGACCACGCGTCCCGACCCAACCTGCCCAACGGCCGCGCCAAATACAGGGTGGTGAAGCGATCCAAACCCACGCAGCTCAACCGCCAGAGAACAAGGCACAGAGGGCGGAAGTCCCCGGTGATGTTCCCTCCCCACTTCGGTCTCCGGTCATTGGTTCAGCAGCCGGTCCACCAGCCGCAGGTAGTCGCCCTTGCGTGATCCCCAACTGTTGCGCGCGGCAAGGGCCAGCCCGCGCGCCACCCGTTCCCGACGGACGGCGCCGTCGCTCAGCACCCGCAGCAGGGCCTCCGCCAGCGCGGTTTCGTTGCCGGACTCGAAGAATTCCACCACGGAATCATCGAAGTAAAAGCGGTCAATTTGGGTGTCGGAAACCACCATCGGCACGCCCAGGGCCAGGAACTCGAGGATTTTGGTGCTGAAGGCCTCGTTACCGAAAGTATCGGCGCGTTTGGGCACCACCCCCACGTCGGCCACGGCCATGCGGTCGGCGATCTCGCGCGGCGGCAGAAAATCAAAGAATCGCACCTTGTCGGCCAGTCCCAACTCGCGCGCCAGCGCTTCCAGCTCTCCCCGCAGGTTGCCCTCGCCGTAGATGTGGAATTCGGCCTCCGGCAACCTGGCGCAGAGCTTCGCCATGGCGCGGATGGCAATGTCCACTCCCTGATGCCATTGCAACCCGCCCGGGAACATGACGATGCGCCGTCCGTTGGGCGGCGGCCGCGGCCGCGGGCGGAACATCTCGGTGTCCACGTAGTTGATGAACACCGAGCACTTCTCCGGCGGCGCCGAGCGGCGGGTGAACTTCTCGAACCACAGATGGTTGGACAGGATCACATGGTCGGCGAAGGCCGCGGCCCGCCGCTCGATCCACTGCAACATCCGCACCGCAGGAGCAGTCGGCGACACGCCAAATTTGCTGACGAAGAACTCGGGCACGATGTCATGGATGTCCAGGATGATCCGCGCCCCGGCAAGACGCGGATACCAAGCGGCAAAAACGAGAAAATCCGGCACGTTGTGCACGTGCACGAGGTCATAGCGGTTGGCTCGGTGCCGCCGTCTCAGCCACGAGGAGGCCACCCAGGAAAAACGCAACAAGGGCAGGAGGTAGGAAAGCTTGGAGCGCTCTTTCCGGCCCGCGCGGGTCTGAAGGTAGAAGACCCGCACCCCGTCCACGATCTGCTCGCGCGGCCCGCTGCCGTTGCGTCGCAAGGCGATCGCCTCGACCTCGTCGCCCCGCTCGGCCAGGGCTTCGCCATAGCGCCGCACGCGCCGGTCCGACTCGTAATACGAGTGGGTCACCATGCACACGCGGCGGCGCGGCACGGGCGGAGAAGCGAGGCCCGCCACAAATCTCGCCATGTCCCGGGGCAACGGATGCCAGTAGGCCGCCGCGTAACGCTGGCGAACGTATTGCAACAGTTCCTCGTAGAAGGCCGAGGGGTACGTGCGTGAATCGGCCGATTGGCCCGGGAATCGCACGTAATCCGGATGCACATTGACCAGCACCATGCCGCCGTGCTGCGCCACCCAGTCCAGTTTCCGGCGCCACACGTCTATACTCCGCTCGCCGAACAGCAAAAAGAGCGTCGAGTCCTGCGGCAGCGTGTAGGGCAATTCCACATATCCCGAGGGCGGCGAGCCGAGGGCAGAATGCAAAACCCCGGCCGGCACGGCATCGTTGCCCGTGGCCGCGCTGCTCGGCGTCAGCTCGGGCTGTTGCTCCCCGACCTCCGGTTTCCGGACGAAAAACGGGAAAATGGTGCGTTGGCCGTCCGGCTGCGGCTCGAAGGGATCGGTGTCAAACGTCGAGGCGTCGTAGAGGATGTCCAAGTCGTGGAGCCAGCTCAGTTCATGGAGCATGAAGCCCGACCGGAACCCGACGGCGCCCCAGTCGCGCAGGTACCGGTTGATGCGGACCGCCTTGTCCGCAAAGGTGCGCCGGCTTTGGTAGAGCTTCCCATCATGACGCAGGTCGTGCACGCCGACCTCGAACCCTTGGCGGGTAAGCTCTTGGCGCAGGTCCGCCGGGATGGGGCGTTCGCCCTCGGGGATGAAGTTGAACGAGGAGCGGAACCCGAGTCGCAACTCCAGCTCCATCAGTTGGCGACATTTCGTCATGCCGGCACGTCCCTCGACATCGTGCGTGAGGACGAGCGCGAACTGCTTGCCCTCGGGCCAGCCGGGCCAGCCAGGGGGCGGCTTTTCCGAGCCGGGCAGGATGGGCCACACCTCGGCCGAGCGCCGCCGCTTGCGCAGGGCAAACCAGTGGCGGATAGCAAGGCGCGCGCGCCAGGGCAGAAACGGCTTTAGGCCGTAGTAAAAGCGGCGGGAAAGCATTGGTGCAGCCATCAGCGTTCTCGCTGGCCCGGATACTCCACGCGGTGGGAGCGCCTTCCGACGGGGCGCGCGCTTCGGGTCCGCTGCCTGCCACCTCTTGCTTGGCGCCAGCAGGGAGCGGTGGCTTGCAACCTGTTGGCAGCGCACCGGAGTGGGAGCAGCCGCACGGCGCGCCAAAGGAAGGCTAGCGATGGCTGGTAGGGAACCTGCGCCCCGCCAGAACGAGCCGGACCGCCAGCGTGATGAGTGTGAGATGTCCGGGATGGCCCTCTGCTGACAGGTTCACAAACGGGAGGGCAGACTTCGTCCCCGTCACTTCGCAGCACCCCGAACTTTTGGCGCCGCAAGTTGCGGTCTTGTTGCTTCTTCCCAGGTACCCTTTGTTCACGGGCAGGGGCATTTTCGCCATCAAGCCCAGCACAATACCCGATATGGCCCAAGGACTAGAGGCTCGTTTCGCCTAGCCATGCCTTCTGAACCGGGCAAAGGAGGCCCGGCGGCACACAGCATTATCCCGGACCGCTGCCGTCAAACATCGGTTTGCAACCGCGCCGGCAAGTAGTTGTGATAGCGGTTCAAGACTGCCGTCACATTGGCCCGGCTTTCCGCCAGCATGGCGGCGCAACGTTTGGCTTGCTCGGTGTTGCTGCGCTCGGCCTCGATCACCAAAAAAGTCATGTCCAACAAGCCAGCCACCTTCGCCGTGACGCTGGTCTGACTGACCGGCGGCATGTCGAAAATGATGTAGTCGTAGTCGCTGGCCTTCATCTTAGGCAACAGACTGGCAAAACGTTTGGGGACCACCCCTAGCCGGCCACCGTCGGCGCGATTGAGCGACACCACGTAAAGATTATCCTGTACCTGCGCCGACTCGCGGCGGCTACCGTCCAGCACCTCATTCAGGCCGCAACCCGGTTTGCCGCGATAAAACGGATACACCGAAGGGCCATGTTCGGGATTCATGTCCACGAGCAGTACGTTGCCTTCGCCGGTTTCGGACAGACTCTCCGCCAGTCCGGCAGCGATCGAGGAAACCCCGGCGCCGTGATGGGTGCCGGTAATGCCGACCAGCTTCGGCTTGTGGTGCATTTCTTTCAGTTCAAAAAACATGATCAACCGGTCTCGAAGAGCCTCGTGGTAGGTACGCATTGGGTGCACCGGGGCGGTCGGCGCCGGCAGGTTGGCGGGGTCCGCTTGGGAAGCGGCCGGGTCAGCGCCCGCGCTTAGCAAAGCCGACGCGGGGGGCGGCCGAACCCGCGGATGTCCGTTGCGGCTGAAATCCGGGATGGATAGAAACAGCGGCAAATGCAGCTTCTGTTCGACGTCGCTAGAACGTTTGATCGAAGAGTCCAGGAACTGCTCAATCAAAAACGCTAAGGCCAAGCCGGCGGCGATTCCTCCAAACAGAATGAGCAATGTCGGCTTGATGGCTTGTTTTGTGTTATAAACCGGAGCGGTAGGCTCTTGGACGACGTTGATGTTGGCCAAGGAGCTGGCCCCGAGTGTTTCATCAATACGGGCCTGTTCCAAGCTGGTGCTGTAATACAGGTACTTGGTTTCCTCGCGTTGCTTGCGGCGCTGGAGCTCGGTGATGGCCTGCTCAACCTCGTTAATCTTGGCGGTTTCGGCCCGAAGTTCTTCGAGATAATCGCGGAAGCGTTTGACCCGGGCTTCCAAGGCCGCCACCTCCGCCTCGACGGTACCGATGTCCTGGGTTTCCGCACTCAGCCCGGCCCGACCCGTGGAACTGGTAACCAAGCTGCCGGCGCGCGCAGCGGACTGCGCCAGGCGTTGCAGCCGTGGCTCACTCGCCTCCAATTCGCGGCGGTTGTTTTCCACGGCCGCAATCAGCTCGCGCACCTGGCGCACGTCCTGACTTTCGGGGGTAAACTGCGCGAGCAGCTCGACCTCCCTTCGGCGCAAGGCCTCCAGCCGCGCCAAAATGGCGTTGTATTGGCGCTCGAGCTCGGGGTCGAGCGGCTTTTCTGCCAACGCTTCTGTCGCATTGGTCACCGGGGCCGCAGCTTGGCCGGCCAAAAGGCGGAGCTTCTCCAGCACGGTTTTGCGCTCGGCCAGTTCCGCCTCGGCGGTAATCAATTCCTGGCGGGCGCGGGAGGATTGTTCGGCCAACATGCGTTTGGACTCCTCGAGCGAAGTCACATTGGCCTGGCGCTTGAGCTCCTGCAACTGTCGCTCGGTCTCGCTGAGTTGGGACCGGAGCAGATCGGTCTGCTTGGTTAGGAACTCGTCAAAGACTCCCACGGCCCGGTGAACCTCGGCGTGCTTGCGAAGATACTTCTGGACCAGTTCGCGCAGGATGGGTTGGACCATTGTCGGGTCGGGGTGATTTAGCGCAACCCGGATGACACTGCTCTTACGGGGCACATCCACTTCCAAACCCTTCATGATTAAACCCGCCGCGGCAAAGCGATTGGTTCCTCCGCCGGCGCGGGCCAGGATTTTTTCCGCCCCCAACTGGTCTACCACCTCGAGGACCAGGTCCCGGCTGGTGAGAATTTCCAACTCGGAATTGATGATGTTTTCACCCCGGCTGTCCGGAGATTTGACCTCGCCCTGCGCACCCAGGTTGACATCCACCGCGCGGGAATCACGCACGTAGCGCACCAGCAGTTTGGCCTCGGACTGAAACTGCGGGCCCTGTAAAAACCAGAAACCCGCTGCCCCCGCGACGCCCAACAAAGCGCAGGTGACGATTTTCCACTTGTGGCGGAAAAGCATGTAGTACACGTCGCCCAATTTGAGGCCGCCGGGCGGCGGGCCGGGCGAGCGTGCAGCGGTTGCAGTGGGGGAAAGCGGAGGATTCATGTGGTCCGTGCGGTCAGGTTAAATGCGGGTAGAGGCGCTCACCCAGCCACCGCAGCACGGGAACCGGGAGGCGGCGGAAGAATGCCGTGTGCCAACCCATGCTGCGATCCGGTTGCCGGACAAAGCGGTCCCGGCGGAGGTCATAATGCCAATAGCCGATCGGGGTTTCCTCGGCGCCCCAACTTAGTTTGAACCGCCGCAGTCCTTGCTGCCCGACGGTGGTGCGTCCCAAGTCCAAGGTCGCACATCCCGTAGCCGCGTAGTGACGAATGGCCGCCCACATGACCGCGTTGTTGGCCCGCAAGCGCAAATGCTCGGGTTCCGACGCTCCGAACTTGTACACGACGTGGGGGCCCGTCTGCAAGAAAATCGCGGCGGCCAAGGGGCGTCCCTGCCGGTAGGCGCAAAAGACCGCCCCCGCGCCTCGCGCGATGAGCCCGGCGTGCAAATGCCGGAAAAATCGAAGCGGCTGGGGCGGGAGGCCGTGCGTGCGCCGGGTCTGGCCGTGAAGCTCGTAAAAAGCTGCCACTGCGTCCCACGAGGTTTCTTGCCGCACCTCCACACCTTCCCGGACCGCCTTGCGAATGGCTTGGCGCACCGATCCTTCCAAACCGGCAAACAACACCGCTTCCTCCCGGTCCAGTCGCAAAACGTGTCGCCAAAAGCGCACCGCTTCCCGCCCAGCCGCAACGCCGCCATCCTCGCCGCCGCTGCGACCTTCCACGTAACGCCAACCGCGAGCGCGACCCAACTCGATGGCCGCCTCCAGCAATTCCTGTTGCTCGGCGGGGGTCGCGGCCAGCATCTCGAGGTGATCGCTGAACGGCAGCGCCACCCCGCGCCGCCCCTGCCAAAGACTGGCGCATTCCATCAAGGGCAGCAGGGCTCGGCGACCGTCGGCCGCGGGCCGCACCAGAGCCAGGGGTTTGAAGCCATAGGTGTTGGCCAACACCGCCATCCATGCCGCCGTGTGAAACACACTAGCCTGCGGCCAGGCGCGCACCCATTCGTCCCAGGTAGGCGTAGTCAGCGGGTCCACCACCGCCCACGAGCCTACTGTCGCGCCGGCACCGGCCTGTTCACCGGCAGACGCCATGCGCGTCGTAGGGAGCGTGGCCGCCCATCGGATTTCCGGCCACATCGCGGCGACACCCGTCCCGACTAACTTGTGTACGAACAGCGGCATCGTTCAGGTCGCTTCACGCGCAGGGAACCAACAGGGCCGTCACTTCCGGGACTGCGACGGCGGACCGGGTTGCTGCGTGGCGGCTCAGGCAACCCTTGAGTTCCTCGGCCACGTATTCCACTTGGTCTTCGGTCAACTCCGGATACATCGGGAGCGAGAGCACCTCTGCGGCGCACTGCTCGCTCACCGGGAACATACCGACGCGCAATCCCAGGTCGCGATACGCTTCCTGCAGGTGCACCGGGATGGGATAATGGATGCCGCAGTACACACCGCGCTCGCCCAGTTCGCGGAGCACGGCGTCGCGGTCCGGCACCCGGACCACGAAAAGATGGTAAACGTGGCGCGAGCCGGGGCGCTCGACCGGCAGGAACACACCACCTGCGTCGGACAGGAGGGTGCGATACTGCGCGGCGTGACGGCGCCGGGCCTCGTTGCCCGCCTCCAGACGCTTGAGCTTGATCTGGAGCGCAGCGCCCTGGATGCCGTCCATGCGTGCGTTCCAGCCCACCCGGTCGTGATAGTATTTCCGGGCCTGGCCGTGGTCGCGGAGCATCGCGACCGTGCGCGCCAACTTTTCATCATTGGTGACCACCGCTCCGCCTTCGCCCAGTGCGCCCAGGTTTTTACCGGGATAAAAACTAAAGCATCCCAGGTCACCCCAGGAGCCGGCGCGGCGCCCCTGATATGTAGCACCGTGGGCCTGGCAGGCGTCTTCCACGACCGGAATGCCATGTGCACGGGCGATGGCCAGGATGGGCTCCATGTCGGCCATCTGGCCGTACAAGTGCACGGGGATGATCGCGCGGGTCCGCGGCGTGATGGCCTGTTTGAGCAGGCGCGGGTCCATCGTATAGGTATCGCGGTCAATGTCCACAAACACCGGACGCGCGCCGGCGTAAGTGATGGCCTCGGCCGTGGCCATGAAAGTCATCGGCACGGTGATGACCTCGTCACCCGGTCCCACGCCCAGGGCCAAGAGCGCCAACCACAGCGCGTCCGTGCCGCTGCCGACAGCCACGCAGTGGCGCGTGCCACAGTATGTGGCGAAGTCTTTCTCGAACTGTTGCACGAAGGGACCGCCGGCGAAGGCGCTGGTCTCGAGCACGGCCTCGAAAGCCGCCACAAGCTCGTCGCGAATCGGCGCGTGATGCCGGCGCAGGTCCAGGAAGGGAACTTGAGTCATAGGATGCAATTGGAGGGGCAGGGTTCGGGAGATTCCAGGCGGCGTAAAATCCGCGCGGGATTGCCGGCCACGACAGTCCACGGCGGTACGTCCCGGGTCACCACGCTGCCCGCGCCCACGAGGGCATGTTCGCCCACGGTGATGCCGGCCAGGAGCGTGGCGCCCGAGCCGATCGAGGCGCCGCGTTTGATCCGGGTGGGTACACATTCCCAGTCGGCCTCGGTTTGCAGTTCACCTTCGGCGTTGGTGGCGCGCGGGTAGAGGTCGTTGATGAAAGTCACGTTGTGCCCCACAAAGACCTCGTCCTCGATAATGACGCCCTCGCAGATGAAGGTATGGCTGGAGATTTTGCAGCGGCGGCCGATGCGGGCGCCCTTCTGAATTTCCACGAAGGTACCGATCTTGGTGTCGTCGCCGATTTCGCAACCGTAAAGGTTGGTGAAACTGTATATGCGGACATTGACCCCGAGCTTGACGTCGGGAGCGATCAGGCAAAACGGCCGCTCCGGCAGGCGAGTGGAACCGACGGGGTGCATGGCGCGCGGCGAGTTTGGAGGGCGTGCGGTCGTTCTCAATGCACGGCGAGTTCCGCAGGCGCCGCGTGGGTCTTGCCGGCGCCATTGCGCGCGGGGTGGACGCGTCCCGCCGTAGCGCCGGCCCGGGGGCGGCCGTTGGTCGGCTTGATTAACACGGGCACGGGCTCTTCCGCTTCGGCGAGCGAGACCGGGGCTCCCTGGTTCTTGAGCGAGCGCGAGGCGGCTTCGAGGATACGAACCATCTCGAGCGCCTGGCGTCCGCCGGAGAGAGGCTCCTGGCGGGTGCGGATGCAGTCCAAGAAATGCTGGCATTCGACCTTGAGCGGCTCTTCCTGTTTGATGTACGGGGCGTACACGTCCCCGTAGTGGTACGAGTAGTGGAACTCGGCGAAGGTGTCGTAGTGCGGCGGGGTTTCCACCCGCGTGTCGAAGATGCGGAGCTTCTCGTGCGGGGTGACGTCATCGTACACGATCATGCGGCGGCTGCCCACGATGGTCATCTCACGCACCTTGCGGGGGTCGAGCCAACTGCTGTGAATCTGGGCCGAGCGTTGGCGGCGGAACTCGAGGTTGAGCAGCGTGACGTCCTCGACGCCCGGGGTCACGTGCGCGCTGCCCCGGCAGTTCACGCTCAGCGGGGTTTCTTCGAGGATGTACAGGATGATCGAGATGTCATGGGGCGCCAGGTCCCAGGTGACGTTGATGTCCTTCTGGTACAGGCCCAGATTGAGGCGCCGGGAGGCGATGTAGCGGATGTCGCCGATGTCGCCGCGGTCCACGATTTCCTTGATGCGCCGGACCACCGGGGAATACAGGAAGGTATGGCCCACCATCAGGGTCAGCCCCCGGCGGGTGCTTTCTCGAATGAGGTCCTCGCACTCAGCCACGGAGCGAGCGAGGGGTTTTTCCACAAAAACGTGCTTGCCGGCCTGGAGGGCAGCCAAAGCCAGGGCGTGGTGGGTGCCGACCGGCGTGGCCACGACGACCGCGTCGAGGCTCTTGCACTCGATCAGGTCCTCGAAGCGTGGCGTGGTGTCCACCTCCGGGTAGAGGGACTTGACGTGGCGCAGCCGGTTTTCGTCCCGGTCGCACACGTATTTGACCCGGCAGCCGGGCAGGGCCCGGAAGTTCCGAATCAGGTTGGGTCCCCAGTAGCCGCAGCCGACTACTCCGACGTTCAGAACGCTGTTCATTGGGTCGAATGGCAGTTGAGGGTTTGCACAACAGGCTTACACGGAATCGGAAAGTGAACTGGGCGCGATGCCCTTGGCCACACCCGGGACTGGGTTGAGGAACGCGCGGCGGGCCGCCCGCCGTTGCCGCCAGCGCCGCCAGGCCGCCGCGATTTCCCGGCTCACCGCGCCCGGCGTCCGCAGCAGAATCCACACGTCCCGCCAGAGGCGCTGGCTTCGGGCGTAGCGGATGTCCAGGCGCATCATCTGGTCCGTGACCAGGTGGTTTTTGCCGCTGACCTGCCACAGACCGGTCATCCCGGGCAGGCACTCGAAGCGATGGAAGTACCAGGGCTTGTAACTTTCGGTCTCGTAAGGGATGCACGGGCGCGGGCCAACCAGGCTCATCTCGCCCCGCAGCACATTCAGAAGCTGGGGCAACTCGTCCAGGGACGTCGCCCGCAGGTAGCGGCCCAGCGGAGTGATCCGGGAATCTTTCTCCGCATCGAGCTTTTCCATGGGCACCCCGGCAGCCAGCAACTGCTGGACGTAACGACGGTGCACCTCCGGGTCCGCGTCCACGTACATGGTGCGGAACTTGAACATGGGGAACGGCCGCCGCAGCAACCCCACCCGTTCCTGCCGGAACAGCACCGGCCCGGGCGAGCTCAACTTCACCGCCAGCGCCACCAGCAACCACAACGGCGCGAGCACCAAAAGCAGCAGCAGACTCAGCGTGAAATCCACGGGCCGCTTCCAGGCCGGGACGCGCGGCACCAAAGGCCGCTTGGGACTCCGCCCGGGCGCGGCGGCGAGCAGAGCCGCTGGCATGCCGGGGGGAATCGCACCGCTGCCGGCCTGGTGAGCCGGCCCGCTCAAATCCGCAGGGCTACCCGCTGGTGGGAAGTTGCAACTTCCCGCTGCCGCGTTCCCACCGGTGCACGATTCCGCAGGGTTGGTGGGAGCGTGCGGTCGTTCTCCTTTGCCAGATTTTCCCCACATACCTTTGCCTTTGGTCCCGTCGTTGCCCAAATCCAGTTTTTGCCTTTCGAGGGCGGATTTTGGGAAATCGCGGCTCCCGCGGAAGTCGGGGAAAGTACTACATTTTTGTCGGGGAATCCCCCGACGCGTCGGGAAGGGCATTCCGGCTGTTCCAGTCGCCGGTTCGTGCCGGGGGACGAATGGATGTTGGCCGAGCGGGTCAACCACGCTGCCCTGCCAGGCCTACGCCGCAAAGACGGACCCAGCCGAGAGCGACCCACCCGGCCGGGTTCAAGGAGCGTCAACGAGCCGAGTACGGGCCGGCGCGGCGGCGTGGCGGTTTCAGGCCCGCGGGTGGGCCTGGTCGTACACCTGCTTGAGCCGCTCGGTGGTGAGGTGGGTATAGACCTGCGTGGTGGCCAGGTGCGCGTGGCCGAGCAGTTCCTGCACGCTGCGCAGGTCCGCGCCGGCCTCGAGCAGGTGGGTGGCGAAACTGTGGCGCAATTTGTGCGGCGTGATCGCCGGGTCGAGCCGCACGGCGGCCAGATATCGCTTGAGCCGGAGCTGGACCGTGCGCGGCTGCACTGGTTTGGCCGAGCCTGCGCGGCCGGGGAATACCGGCTTGCCCGGACCGGGCGACGGGGCCAGGCGCTGCCAGTATGCCCGCAGGGCCTCCAACGCCGGCGCGCCGATGGGTACCAACCGCTCCTTCCGCCCCTTGCCCCGCACGCACACCAGTTGCTCGCTGAGGTTCACGTCCTCGACCCGCAGTCCGCACACTTCGCTGATGCGCAGCCCGCAGGAATAAATCGTTTCCAAGATCGCGGCGTCGCGCCAGTACTCCGCCTCGACATCGGCAGACACGGTTTCCCCGGCCGCGCGCCGGGCGGCCAGTTCTTGCAAGGGCGCAGCCAACAGCGCCTCGGTTTGCGCTACCGTGAGAAACAACGGCAGCCGTCGCGGACCGCGCGGCAGGGCCAGCTCCCGCACCGGCATCTGGGTCGCCACGCCGCGGCGGATCAAGAAGTGGTAAAACGTGCGCAGGGCGCTGAAGCGGACCCGTAGCGCCGAGCGGCCCAGTCCACGGCGGCCCAGAAACCGCAGGTAGGCGCGGAACGTGTCGCGCTCGAGCGCGCTCCAAACCGGGTCGGCGCCCTGTTCTTGGCGGTACCAGCCGGCGAATTCGGCCAAGGCCTGTGCGTAATTGCGCCGCGTGTAGGGCGAGGCGCCGCGGTCAGCCGCCAGGTGTTCGAGAAAAGCGGCAACCAGCGGGTCCGCCGGCGGCGGCGCCACGTCGGGCACGGGCGCTCGTCCGGCGTTGGCCGGTTCGGCAGCCGTCGCCGACGCGGGGTCGGGCCGAGATCCCGAATTCACCGGGCCAGTGTAAGCCGCCGTTGCGCGGAAACCACCTCAAACGTGGCGTCCAACGGCGCGGCGGGGCGGTGGGATATTCGGCGACTTCAGTTCGCCGCCGGCCGGTACTTGAGCGCCACGCCCACGATGACGCGGGACTGGGTGGCGGTGACCGCCGGGCTCCACCACGGGCCGCTCACCCACCAGCCGGTCGTCTGGGCGCGGTCTTGCACGATGAACACCGCATCCGCGCCCAGCTTGGCGGCCTCGCGGCGGAAGCGTTCCTCGATCTTGCGCGCGTCCGGCGGGGGGGAAAGCGAAGCGTCCACCACGATTTCGCCCAGCCGGTCGTGCGGCCGCTCGGGCGGGCGGTGCAAGATTTCGATGCGGCCCGGGTCGGTGGGCGCCGGGCGGGGCGCGCCGATGTAGCTGATGGTGTGGGACTGATAGTAGCTGCAACCGGCGGGCAGCAACGCCGCCGCCAGCAGCAAGCCGGTCAGCAAAGTCCGGGGCATCTTCATGGCGAGAGAAACGTGACTTTCCAGGTCGGGTCGGTGACGCCGGCTGCTTAACTCAGGCGCCGCAGCACCCGGGGCGGGAGCAACCACTCAAGCGTGGCACAGCGGCCGGCCTCGAGGACCGGCGCCTCCAACCGGGCCAGGCCGCCTTTCTTGAAGGCGAGCGCGGCACCCGTGGTTCCGGCGATGAGCAGGGCCGCGAATTCGCTCAGGTGCGGTTCGTGGCCCACGAGCATCACGGCGTCGGGCCGGGGACGCAGTTTGCTGATCTGGCGAACGAGGGCGGTGGAGTCCGGTGGCACGCCCAGGTGCTCGGTTTCTTCGAGGCGGTCGCCCAAGCCCAGGACCTCGGCGACGATGTCCGCGGTTTGGCGGGCCCGGACCAGCGGACTGGTGAGGATGACCTCGGGCTTGACGCCCAACCGGCGCAGGCCGCGGGCGATTTCGTGAACCCGCTCGGCGCCTTCCGGGGTCAGGCGCCGCTCGCGGTCGCGCACGGGGTCTCCGTGGCCGGTTTCTTCGGCAATCCCATGACGCAACAGGTACAGTTTCATGACTTCAAAAATCTCATGCCCGGGGCCGCTGGCAAGCGGCCAGGCCACACAAAAAAGGGCGCCGGGGACGCCGGCGCCCGTGAAGATTGGGTGAAGCCGCGGGCTCAGGCCTCCCAGCCTTGGCGGTTCTGGCGGCTGACGAACTGGGCGGCTTCGGGCACGTTGGGCGAGCGCATGTTCGGCCCGTCCCATTCCATGCGCCGGCCCTCGCCCACGCGCAGCGCCACGCAGCCGAGCAGGATGATCTCGGTGAGGTAGGCGGCGATGTCGAAGTTCGAGTAGGCGGGGGTGCCGTCGCGCATCATGCGGAACCATTCCTCCATGTGGCCGGGCGAGCGGGGGATGCTCTGGGGCACGTTCTTGCAGGCTTCGTGTTTGTCGCCGGCCTTGAATTCCTCCTCGCCCTTCATGGCGATGTAGAACTGGGCGCCGTAGTCATCGGGCGAAAACAGCTTGCCCTTTTCGCCGATGACGAGGGCGCCGCTGCCGGGCAGGTTGCCCTGGGTGGCGAGGATTTCCTTCACCCGGTCGGCGTCGGGGCGCAGGGGCTTGAGGGGGTCGTTGGGATTGCCGTCGTACCACCAAAACTTGAGCGGCGGCAGGCCCTCGCGCTCGGGGAATTCGAACCGGATGCGGGTGGTCTTGGGGAAGGTCTCCGGGTAATAGCGGGACCCCATCTCGTACTCGACCACGGTGGGGTAACCCAGCTTCAGCGCGCGGAAAGGCATGTTGACCGTGTGGCAGGCCATGTCGCCCAATGCGCCGGTCCCGAAGTCGAACCACCCGCGCCAGGCGAACGTGTGGTAGAGGCCCTTCTTGTACGGGCGCATCGCGGCGGGGCCGATCCAGGCGTCCCAGTTGAGCGTGTCGGGCACGGGGTCTTCGCCGGGCGGGCGGTCGAAGCCCTGGGGCCAGATCGGGCGGTTGGACCAGACGTGCAGTTCGAGGGGCTTGCCGATGACGCCGGCCTGGATGACCTCGACGGCGCGGCGCAGGCCGGGCTCGGCGCTGCCCTGGTTGCCCATCTGGGTGGCCAGTTTTTTCTCGTTGGCCAGTTGCCGGACCATGCGGGCCTCGGCCACGGTTTGCACCAGCGGTTTTTGGACAAAGGCGTGCTTGCCCATTTTGAGGGCGCGGATGGTGGCCACTCCGTGGTTGTGGTCCGGCGTGGACACGGTCACCGCGTCAATGCTCTTGGCCAGCTCGTCGAGCAGTTTCCGGTAATCCGTGTACTGCTTGGCCTGGGGGAACTGCTTGGCCTTTTTGGCCAGTGTGTTCCGGTCCACGTCGCAAATGGCGACGATGTTGCCCCCGCAACGCGCGGCGTCGCTGCTGTCGCTGTCGCCCTTACCGCCCACACCGATGCAGGCGATGTTGATGCGTTCGTTGGCACCGAGCACCCGGCCCACAAACGGGAACGCGAGGGTGACCGTGCCCACCGCCGCGGAGGTGCGGCTGAGAAACTGACGGCGAGTCAATGTGTTCATGTCTGCTGTCGCTCGGAATCACACCGCCCGAGGGCGGCGGCCCGGGGCGGCCTTGCCGGCGGCCGGACCGGGCAGATTGGTTTTGTTCGACCGGCAGCGCCTCCGACGCCAAGCCAGGAAACCGTGTTCAACCGGCGCGTCGAGGCGGCAGCCCTTTGTGCCGCGAAGGGCCCCGGCGCACAAGTCCAATTCTCGCGCTGCCCTCGGGCCCACTCCCGCTCGCCCGCGGCGCGTTTCCGGGGAATGTGCTTTACACACCCCGGCCCGGCGCCTACTGTCGCGCCTTGGAATCGAAGTTGCATTGAACGGGTATGGAATCGAAGAGCAAAACGATCGCGGAGTTCCGCATCCACGAAAAGGATACGGGCTCGGCGGACGTGCAGGTGGCGCTGTTGACCCAGCGCATCAATCACCTGACCGAACACCTGCAAGTCCACAAAAAGGACCACAGCTCCCGTCGCGGCCTGCTCATGATGGTGGGCCAGCGACGCCGTCTGCTGGAATACCTCAAGTCGAGGGATTTTCAGCGCTATCAGGCGGTCACCCAGAAGCTCAACCTCCGCAAGTAAGCCCTCCGTCGGCGTTTCTGCGCTCGTCCCCTTCCAACTTCCTTCACCGCCAGTCGTCCCGGAATACCGGGCGACACCCGAGGTTCAAGCGTGCGCCTCAACCCGGCGGTCACAAACCGGCACGCGCATCCTGTGAACCCGTTGGCTTAGGGAAATTTCATTCAGCTTCCCATCTGGGGCGGTTGACTGAAGTTCCTCGGGCCGACGGGTTCCCAACCAGTCAGTTATGCCAGAAAAAGTCACAGTCAAAGTCGGAACCCAAGACATCCAGATCGAAACCGGCCTCCTGGCCAAACAAGCGGACGGCTCGGTAACCGTCCGCCTCGGCGACACCATCGTCCTGGTGGCCGCGGTCGCTGCCACCAACCCCCGCGAAGGGCAGGATTTCTTCCCCCTCACGGTGGATTACCGAGAAAAAGCCGCCGCGGCGGGTCGCTTCCCCGGCGGTTATTTCAAACGGGAAGGCCGCCCCACCGAGAAGGAAATCCTCACCTGCCGCATGACCGACCGGCCCATCCGGCCGCTCTTCCCCAAGGGCTGGTTCAACGAGGTCCAGGTCCAGAGCCTCTTGCTCAGCGCCGACGGCGAAAACGACCCGGACATCCTGAGCATCCTGGGCGCCTCGGCCGCGCTCATGGTCAGCGACATCCCCTGGGCCGGGCCGCTGGGCGCGGTGCGCGTGGGGCGCGTGGGCGGGCAGTTCATCGCCAACCCCACCCACTCGCAACTGGCCGAAAGCGACCTGGACCTGGTCTATGTCGGCAGCGAAACCGAGGTGGTCATGTTTGAAGGTTCGGCCCGGGAAGTCAGCGAGGCGGACTTCACGGCCGCGCTGGCCTTTGGTCACGCCTGCTGCCAGCCGCTCATTACGGCCCAGAAGGAACTGGCCGCCCGCGCCGGCAAGCCCAAACGCGCCATCCAGGTCAACGTGGTGCCCGAAGAAATCCTCGCCGAGGCCCGCGCCCTGGCCGGCGACCGTGGCATCCAGGCCCTGCTCACCCCGGGCAAGCTGGCCCGCGAGGCCGCCTGGCGCGCCGTGTGCGACGAGGTGGGCGCCAAACTCGTCGAGAAATTCGGCGCCGAAAAGGTCACGCCCTTCGTCCTCAAGGACGCCATGCACCAGGTGCAGGAAGAGGCGGTGCGCGACCTGATCATGAACCAGAACAAGCGCCTGGACAGCCGGGGCATGGACGAGCTGCGCCCGATTTCCTGCGCCGTCGGCTTCCTGCCGCGCGCCCACGGCTCGGCCCTGTTTGCCCGCGGCGAAACCCAGGCCGTGTGCCTCGTGACCTTGGGCACCACCGAAGACGCCCAGGAGCTGGACGCCTACACCGGCGGCGAAAGCGAAAAGCAGTTCATCCTCCACTACAACTTCCCCAACTTCTCCGTCGGCGAAACCGGCCGCATCTCCGGCCCCGGCCGGCGCGAGATCGGCCACGGCGCCCTGGCCGAGCGTTCCATCGAGCCGATGGTCCCGCTCAAGGACTTCCCCTACGCCGTGCGCGTGACCAGCGAGATCATGGAGTCCAACGGCTCCACCTCGATGGCCACGGTCTGCGCCGGCAGCCTGGCCCTCATGGACGCCGGCGTGCCGCTCATCCGCCCCGTGGCCGGCATCAGCATCGGCCTCTGCACCGAGTCCGCCCCCCACGGCGGCATCCTGCGCCACAAGCTCCTCACCGACATCATCGGCTGGGAAGACCATTTCGGGGACATGGACTGCAAGATCGCCGGCACCGAGCGGGGCATCACCGGCTTCCAACTCGACCTCAAACTCAAAGGGCTGCCTCACCCCATCATCGCCGAAGCCCTCGAACGCGCGCGCGTGGCCCGGCTCAAGATTCTCGAGATCATGGGCCAGACCCTGGCCGCGCCCCGGCCCGAGCTCAGCCCCTACGCCCCGCGCATCCTCAGCCTCAAGATCAACCCCGAGAAAATCGGCGCTCTCATCGGGCCCGGCGGCAAGAACATCAAACGCATCTGCGACGAGTCCGGCTGCGAAATCAACATCGAAGACGACGGCACCGTGCAGATTTACTCCCGCAGCGCCGAGGGCATGGAAATCGCCCGACGCGAGGTCGAAGCCCTCAGCGCCGAAATCGAGGTCGGCAAAATCTACCGGGGCAAGGTGGTTACGATCAAAGATTTCGGCGCCTTCGTCGAAGTCCTCCCCGGCAAGGACGGCCTGGTCCACGTCAGCGAACTGGCCGGCTTCCGCGTCAAACGCGTCGAGGACATCGTCAAGCTCGGCGACGAAATCTGGGTCAAGTGCCTGGGCGTGGACGAAAAAGGCCGGGTGCGCCTCTCCCGCCGCGCCGCCATGGAAGAGCGCGACCGCGCCGAACGCGGCAAGGATTCCGCCGAAGCCGAGGCCACGGCCGGTGGCGAACCCGCCGCCAAGACCGAAGCCGCGCCGGAACCCGCCCCGGCCTCCGGCGGCGAACCCCGGCCCGAACCCCGGCGCAGCGAGGAGCGGCGCGGCGAGGCGTCGCGACACCGCGGCGGAGGCGAACGCGGCGGCGAACGCCGTGGCCACGGTCATCGCCGGGGCGGCGGCAACCGCGGTCCCCGCGAATAAATTCCCCGGCCGGCCCGCCGGCTTTCCGCCTCCATCAAAAAAACCGCCCGACTTGGGCGGTTTTTTTGTCGAAGCACGCGCCGATCCCCGCACGTTGAGAACCGGGCGGGCCTGCGCGAGCAGAGGGCTTGGCCGGAACGATGCAACCCGGACGCGGGTGGAACGGGCCACTGGGCTTGCCACCCGAAACCGGAAAGCGGCAGCAAGCTGCCGCACTCCAAGCGCGGACGCGTGGTAGGGCCGCGCGGCGGCGCGGCCGTTGGGGCGGTGCCGGCGCTGTGGGATGGGGGGCAGATACCAGATGCCAGATGCCGGATGCCAGAGACCGGATGCCGGATGCCAGAGACGGAAATCGGGAGCGGCGGGCGACTCGCTTGGCCGCGAAGCGCCGATTGGCAAGCGGCTGTACCGCCGACTGGCAGTCGGTCTGCCTGCCGCGACGGGGCGGCGCAGGCAGGCGATACGGCAGGCTGACCGCTTGCGCTACGAAGCCGGACCGACGGCGGGGGCGCCGTCGGCGGCACGCGGGGGCACGGGCGGTTCGGGACCAGGCGCGGTTTCGCCCACGCTCGACACCGCGGCTTAACGCGGTGGCTCGGGGGACTCACCGCCAGAGCGAGTCTCTTCCGATGCAGCGGCCGCCGGAGATTCGGCGCTTGTCCCGGGCACGTTCGCATCGGGCGCGGGAGTCAGAGGCGTCGCGGCGCGTTCTTCGGGGACGGGCGCAGCCGGCTCCGACGCGGGCGTGGCTGGGGGTTCGGCCGCAGACTGCACCGGCGTAGCCGGCACCGCGGCTTCCGCTTGTGGGGCCTCGGCCGCGGGTGAACCGGCGGCCGGGGGTTCGGCCTTGGACGTCTCGGCTTTGGGCGCACCGGGTTGGGATTCAGCCTTGGGCGCGGGGGCCGGCTTGGGCTTGGGCGGCTGGGCCGTCTCCATCCGGCCGTCGGTGAACTCGATCACGTGGCCCTGGTGGATCAGCCAGTGCAGGTCGGTGATGATGGCCGTCTGCTCCGGGGTGGGGCCGGGTTCGGCGGGAGCGGGCGCCGGCGCAGCCGCGGTGGTGGCCGCCTCGGTGGCCCCCGTTTCGCCGGCCGGGGCCGCGGATGCGGGCGCGGGGGCCGGGGCGGGCGGCGGCGGCGGGGCGGGCGCCAGGGCGTCCAGGAGCTTGCGTCGGTTGCAACCCGGATGGGCCTGGATGAATTCGATGATGCGCCGCACGCGGTCGGACACCACGGCCGTGTTGAGGTCCAGATGATGTGGTCGCGCCACGCAGACGTGGACCACGGTCTTGTTGACCTTGAAGAAGTGCAGTCCGTGCCCGGCCAGTTGCTGGCTGAGCTGGGAGGCCACCTTCAACGGGAACCGGCGCTGCTCGTCCAGGGTGTGGCGCAGGAGCGCCCGCAGGCCGCGGGACATGTAGCGCCGGCTCTCGGGGGTGGTGAGCGTGTGTTCCTCGACGTTCTTGATCAGGTTGGGCAGGTGCGTGGCGCGGAAGTGCTGCTCGACCTGCTCGCGGTCCGCAAACCGCACCGGCTCGGGCAGGTTCAACCCGATGTACTCGGCCTTCCAGCTTTGTTCCTCGAGCCATTTCTTCACCACGGCCTCGTCCTTGACGATGCGCACGCGCGCCTTGTACGCCTCGAAGGGCATGTGGGCGAAACGCTCGCTGTGGAGCTTGCGCAGCTTGTTCTGGTAATCGTGGTAATTGGGCGGCCCGAGGATGGTCCCGCTCAGGCCGCACATGGCGACCAGCGTGTACGTGCCCTTGGGCGGCTCGCAGGGGACTTTCTCGGTCTGGTAAAACGTGTCGAAGTGCTGCCGCAGGACGTGCTGCGCCACCTCCTCCTCGCTCAGCCACACCGTCTCGTCCAGGGAGCAAACAAACAGCGGGTGCAGAATCTGGCCCTCCGGCCCCTTCTTGACGTGGAATTGCACCAGCAGCCGGTCCGGTTGCTGCAAAAACAGGCCGGCCAGTTGAAACAGCGGGTACGCCCGGCCGGTCAGGCGGATTTGCCGCGCGAGCAACTCGACCCCTTCCTTTTCCGGGAGCAGGTTCACCAACACCTCGGGCAGCGGCTCCTCCGGCGCCTTCACCCGCTCGGGACGGCGCTCGGCCGGACGCCCGGCCCGGGGGGCGCCGGGGGGGCCGTTGGGCCGGGACTCGCGCCGCGGACCGGATCGCGGCTCGCGCGGGCCTTCATCCCGGGCGCGGTCCCGCCGGAACGGTCGCTCGCCCCGGCGTCGCTCGCGCGCTTCGTCGCCTCCGCCGGCATAATTGGCGTAACGGTTCACCGAGGCCGGCAGGCGCGCCCAGGCGGGCAGCAGTTGCAGGTCTTGATCGAGCTCGAACTCGGACGGTTTGTTCATGCGCTTTCGTCCCGGCGCCAACCTCGCGGTCAGCGGGAATCAACGCCAGCGAGCATGGGCGCCGGCGCGCGATAATGCAAGCCCCGCCGGCTGGCGCGCTGCCGGCTCGACAGGGCGGTGAGCCCTTTGTCACAGTGACGGCATGGGCATTTCGCCCCGCCAGTTCGAGACGCTCCGCCAGCGGCTCGCCGCGCCGCGGCGCCAAACGGCCGCTGCCGATCCTTCCCCCGCGGCGGCCGAGCCCGCCCGGCACAGCGTGATCCTGGGCATTGACCCTTCGCTGCGGGGGACCGGGTTGGGCGTGATCCGCGCCGCGCGCGGCCAAATGGTCGCGCTCGAGTTTGCCGTCATTCATTGCCCTCCGGCCTGGGAGCGCTCCCGCTGTCTGGGGCACATCGCCGGCACGGTGCGAGCGATGATCCAGCGGCACCGGCCCACGGTGGGCGTGGTCGAGGGTCTTTTCCACGCCCGCAACTACCAGACGGCGCTGATCCTGGGCGAGGCCCGCGGCGCCAGCCTCGCGGTCGCGGCCGAGGCGGGCCTCGCGCTTTACGAACTGGCCCCGCGCCGCGTCAAACAGGCCATCGTCGGCTACGGCGCCGCGAGCAAAACCGCCGTCGCCCGGATGGTCCAACGCCTCCTCCATCTCGCGGAAGAACCGCCGCCGGACGCCGCCGACGCCCTGGCCCTGGCCCTGGCCTTCGCTCAGGAGCAGGGTCGCGCGCCGTTGAGCCCGCTCAAGCGCCTCTGACCATGATCGCCTTTCTCGAAGGCCGCCTCGTCGAAGCCCTCCCCACCCAGGTCGTGGTCGAGGTCCACGGCGTCGGCTACGAAGTGTTCATCCCGCTGTCCTCATTCGACAAGCTGCCCGCCCCCGGCCAGCCCGTGCGCCTGCTCACCCACCTGGCGGTGCGCGAAGACGCGCACGTGCTCTACGGCTTTGCCACCGCCGCCGAGCGCGACCTGTTCCGCCTGCTGGTCAACCACGTCAGCGGCATCGGCCCCAAGCTCGCCCTGAACATCCTCAGCGGCATGTCGCCCGCCGCCTTCCGCGGCGCCGTGGCCGCCGGCGACGTGAAGGCGCTCTCGCGCATCTCCGGCGTGGGCCGCAAGACCGCCGAACGGCTGGTGGTGGAACTCCGCGACAAGGTCGGCGCCGCCGGCACCTGGGAGGCGGCCAGCGAACAGCGGGCGTTGACCCCCGCCGATCAGCGCCTCAACGACGCCGTGCTGGCGCTCATCGCGCTGGACTTCAAGCCGCCCGAGGCCCACGAGGCCGTGCGCGCCGCCCAGGCCATGCTGGGCCCCGACGCCACCGTCGAGGAACTGGTCCGCGCCGCGCTCAAGCGCTGATCGCCGATGCCCGCCGTCCCGCCCGCCCCGGAAAACGCCCCGCCGCGGCCGCCGCGCCGCTCGGGCGTGGTGGTGCCCCACCGGGCCGGCCCCGGCGCCCGCCTGGCCGCGCGCCTGATCTGGCTGGCCGTGCACGCCGTGGACGCCACGCTCCGGTACGACTTGGTGACCGATCAGGCGGCCTGGACCGCGATGCAACGCGGCCGGGCCATCTTCGCCGTCTGGCACAACCGGCTGGCCCTGAGCCTGCGCTTGTACGCCCGGTTCATCCAAAAGCACGACCCGCCCCGTCGCTTGGCGGCGATGGTCAGCGCCAGCCGCGACGGCGGCCTCTTGGCGCAAGTGTTGACGCTGTTCGGCGTGCAACCGGTGCGCGGCTCGACCAGCCGCCGCGGCGCGCAGGCCCTGCGGGAAATGACCTCCTGGGCCGAGCAGGGCTACGACCTGGCCATCACACCCGACGGCCCGCGCGGCCCGCGTTACCACGTGCACTCCGGCGCGGTGGACCTGGCGGCGTTGTGCGGCCTGCCGCTTATTCCGGTGAGTTACGACCTCGACTGGTGCCGGCGGCTCCGGAGCTGGGATGGGTTCCTGGTACCGCTGCCTTTCTCGGTCTGCCGTGTCCGCTTCGGCGAACCGCTGGTGGTGCCCCGCTCGATCGAGGACGCCGCCCGGGAGCACTACCGGGCCGAGTTCGAGCGCCGCCTGCGGGCGATCTCGGACTGGCCCACTCCGGCCGGGACGTTGTCGCCCGCGAACCCGGGACGCCCAAATGGCGTGTAACCGAAACGCCGCCGGCGGCTCGTCATCTCGACAGGGCCAGAGGCCGCGCCAACACGGTTTCGTCCCGCGGCGAAAATCGAGGCGGGCGCGCCGTGGCCCGGGACCATGCGCATGATGAACTTGATCTTGAGTATCGGTGTGGGTGCCGCCCTGGGCGCGGCATTGGGCTGGCTGGGCTCGTGCAGCTCCGGCGCGTGCCCGCTCACGGCCACGTGGTGGCGCGGCGCGCTTTTCGGCGGCCTGCTGGGGCTGTTCTTTTACGCCTCCTCGGGCCGCGACCTCGCGGGAAGCCGCGAATTGCGCCGCACCGACGGCCCGGTCCAGCCGATACGCGAGGCTGACTTTGACGCCGCGGTCCTGCAGGCACCCGGGCCGGTGCTAGTGGACTTTTACGCCACTTGGTGCGGCCCGTGCAAACGCCTCGCCCCGGTGCTGGCCGAGGTGGCGGGCGAGTACGCCGGGCGCGTAAAGTTCGTGAAGGTGGACGTGGACCGCGACCGGGCGCTGGCCGCGCGCTACCAGATCACCGGCGTGCCCACGCTGATCTGGTTTCACCAAGGCAAGGCCGTGGCCAGCCTGACCGGAGCGCCAGGCGCGCGCGAGTTGCGCGAGCGGCTGGACGCCTGGCTGGCGGCGGCCGGTTCGCCCGCGGTCGCCGCCCCGGCGAACCTGGCCCGTTGAACGGCCCCCCGCGTCCGCCAGCCCCCGGCCGCGGCGGGCGGGGTTGGGCCGCGCGCGGGCGCATCTGAGTTTATTGCTGGTTGGCATTCCAGGCGTAGCGCAGGTTTCCCAACCTGCCGTATCGCCAACTTCCAGTCGCCCGGCCCAGACCAGTCGCTACCGTTCGGGAGTTCGCCGCGCTGGCGGATTGGAAATCCGCGGTACGGCAGACTCGGAAGTCTGCGCTACGGCATGGCCTCCGGGGATACACTGCCAGAGAACGAGGCGAGCCTGCCGCGCCGGGATTGCCGCCGAAGCGAGTTGGCAGCCGATGGCGGGGCGCGTAGATTACGGCGTCAAACGCAGCACCACCCATGAAACGGAGGCCCCGATGAGCACAACCGAAAAACTGATCCCCCAAGAGTTCACCCTGCGCGCGCCCGGCGCTTCCCACGTCGCGCTGGTTGGCGACTTCACCCACTGGCAAGAGCGCCCCATCGCCATGAAGCCGGTCGGCGGCGGCCTGTGGAAGGCCCGCGTCTCCCTGGCCCCGGGCACTTACCACTATCGCTTCCTGGTGGACGGCGAGTGGCGCGACGATCCCGAGTGCACGCTGCGGGTGCCCAATCCCTTCGGCACCGAAAACGCCGTGCGCGAGGTGAAGTAGCGCGCGCCGTTTTGCCTTTTCGAGTATCGCCGGCGCGGCGGGCCATTCCGCGCCGGCGGTGAAGACTTTTCTTCCACGCGCCATCGCGGTCAACCCTGCTCACGCCCGAGCCGCCCGGGCCCGGGGAAGCGGGAAGACCTGTAACCTCGGCCCCGCTCGCGGCTCGGTGCGGGGCGTCAACGAATCATCACCGTTGGCGTGACACAACCATGAAACTCGAAAATGCCATTCGCGTCCTGGCCGGCAGCCTGGTGCTGCTGAGCCTGGCGCTCTCGCAACTGGTCAGCCCGTGGTGGCTGTTGCTGGCCGCCTTCGTGGGCGTGAACCTCATCCAGTCCGCCTTCACGGGCTTTTGTCCCGCGGAGAACATCCTCCGCAAACTGGGCGTGGGCCGGGGCGAGACCGGCAGTTGCTGCGGCACGAGCACCTGACCGCGCCCGGCCTCCGCCCCGGGTCCAAACCGCGCCGCGCGCGACCGCCCGGCGTCCCGCAAACCGGGCAGGCAGGGGGGGCCGTGCGCCACGCCAACCAATCGCCCATGAACTCCGAACCGGTCTTTTCGCCGCGGCACATTCTGTGCCCGGTGGACTTGAGCGAGCACGCCGCGCTCGCCCTGAAATACGCCGCCAGCGGCGCGCGCGCGTTCGGCGCCACGCTCACCGTCCTGCAAGCGGTTGAACTCGTGCTGCCGCCCTATTTCACCCCGGGCCAGATGCCCCAACTGCGCGGCGAAGCTCAACAGGCCCGCGACGCCGCGGAACAAGCCCTGGCGCGGTACGTGGACGCCGTGCTGGGCGAGGCGGCCCGGGACCTCGCGCCGCGCGTGCGCGCGGTCGAGGGCCATCCCACCGACGTCATCCTCGACACCGCGGAACGCGAGCACATCGAGCTCCTCGTCATGGGCACGCACGGCCGGGGTGGCGCGCGCCGGTTGCTGCTGGGCTCGGTGACGGAAAACGTGGTCCGCCAGGCGCGGGTGCCGGTGTTTGTGGTGCGGCAAAAACAGCACGAATTCCTCGCGCCCAACCAGCCGGCCGCGCAGCCCAACCTGCGGCGCATCCTCTGCGCCATCGTCCCCGGGGCCGCCGCGCACGCCTGCCTGCAAACCGCCGCCGCGCTCGCCAACCGTTTCGGCGCCGAACTCACCGCGCTGCACGTGGTCGAGGACCCCGCGGCCGCCACCGAGGCCGCCCGGGCGCAATTGTGCGCGTGGCTGCCCGCGGCCGTTGCGCAGTGCGCGGTACGCCCGGAAGTGCGTCGCGGCCGGGCGGCGGAACAGATTGTGGCCTTCGCCGCCGAGACCCGGCAGGACCTGATCGTGCTGGCGGCACAGGCCAAACCCGAGCGCCACGGCCTGTTTTACGGCACCACCGCCGAGACCGTGCTCCGCCGGGCGCCCGTGCCCGTCCTGGTCATTCCGCAACAGCCATGAAAACCCGCCTGTTTTTCGCCCGGCCCGGCGCCGCCGGCCGCCGCCTCCGCGCGACCGGCGCGACCGGGGACTCCTGCAGGCCCTCGAGCCTCGCAGCCCGCGCCCGACGGTTCGCCGCGGCAGCCCTCCCGCGCCTGGCTCTGGGAACCATGCTGCTGACCCTTGCCACCGCGCGAGCCGGCCAAGCGTCGTGGACCCTCGAGCAGTGCGTCCGGCACGCCCTGACCAACAGCCCCGATGCCGTGCTCGCCGAGCAGCGCGTGCGCGCCGCGCAGGCCGTTTTACAGCAGGCCCGGGCACAGGCCTGGCCCACGCTCCAGTTCCAGTCCGGCTACCTGCGCACGGACAATCCGATGTTCGTGCTGGGCTCGGCGCTCAACCAGCAGGCCTTCGGCCCGGCCCTGAGTGATTTCAACCACCTGCCCGATGTGGACAACTGGAACGTGAAAGGCCTGGCCAGTGTGCCGCTCTACACCGGCGGCGCCCTCACCGCCGGCCGGCGCGCCGCCCGCAGCGGCGTGCAGGCCAACGCCGCGCAAGCCGAGGCGGTGCGCCAGGCCCTGGCCTTCGAGACGGTGCGCGCCTTCCACACCATCCAGAAGACGCGCGCCTTTGTGCGTGCCGCCGAGGCGGCGGTGGCCTCCTTCGAGCAACACCTGGCGCTGGCGCAAAAGCGCTTCGACGCCGGCACCCTCCTGCGGGCCGACGTGCTGGACGTCGAGGTCCGCCTGGCCCAGGCCCGCGAGGACCTCGCCCGCACCCGCAACGCCCGCGCCCTGGCCCTCGAGGGCCTGCGCACGCTGCTCGGGCTGGAGCCGGGCGAGTTCGACGTGGCCGAGACCGCGCCCGAGGTGCCCGCGCCCGAACCGCCGGAAGCGGCCGATTACTCGGCCCGGCCCGAGCTGGCCGCCGTGCGCCACCAGATCGCGGCCGCCGAAGCCCAGACCCGCGTGGCCCGCAGCGGCTACCTGCCGCGCCTGGCCGCCTTCGGCAGCGTGGACTACGACCGCGGCTGGAAACTCGAGGGCGAGGGCACCAGCTACACCGCCGGGCTGTTGCTGCAATGGAATGTGTTCGACGGCCGGCTCACCCGCGGCAAGGTGGCCGAGGCCCGGGCCCACTTGGACCAGGCCCGGGAGCAGGAGCGCAAACTCAAACTGGGGCTGGGCTTCGAGGTCGAGCAAGCCCGGCTCAATCTGCGCGAGGCCAACGAACGCCTCGCCGTCACCGCCCGCGCCATCGCCCAGGCCGAGGAAAGCGTGAAGCTGACCCGCGACCGCTTCGAGCAGGGCCTGGCCTTGACGATCCAGCTCCTGGACGCCGAGACCGCGCTCACCCTGGCCCGCGTGCGCCGCGCCGAGGCCGAGGCCGATCAACGCATCGCCATCGCCGCCCTGCGCCGGGCCCTGGGCCTGGACCAACTGCCCGTCGAACCTGCCACTCGTTGAACCGCATGAACCCCCTCCGTTCCACCCCTTCAGCATCCGCGTCCCGTTTCGATGCGCGCCCTCACGCGCGGCTCCGGGCCACCGCTCTCGCCACCGGCTTGTTGACGCTGGCCGGGCTGGCGGCCGGTTGCCGGCGCGAACACCCGCCCGCCGCCGCCGCGCCGCCGAACCAGCCGGCGGTGCCGGTCAAGGTCCTCAAGGCCGAGCTGCGGCCCGTGCGGGCCACTGAAGAGGTCGTGGGCACCGTGCGCGCCCGGCTCCGCGCCAGCCTCGAGGCCAAGGTGCCCGGCCGCATCGTCCAGTTGCCCGTGGTCACCGGCCAACTGGTGCGGCGCGGCGACCTCATCGCCCAGCTCGAGGTCCAGGAAATCCAGGCCCGGCTCGACCAGGCCCGCGCCGCGGCCGAGCAGGCCGAGCGCGACCTCGAGCGCTACGCCGCGCTGCTCAAACAGGCGGCGGTGACCCGCGCCGAGTACGACGGCATGGAAGCGCGCGCCCGCATCGCCCGGGCCACCGTGGCCGAGGCCCTTTCGATGCTCGAGTATGCCCGCATCACCGCGCCGTTCGATGGCGTGGTGTCGCGCAAGTTTGCCGACGTGGGCGACCTGGCCACGCCCGGCCGCCCGTTGGTGGAGCTGGAGGACCCGGCGGCGTTGCGGGTCGAGGCCGACGTGGCCGAGGCGCTCATCGGGCAAGTCCAGCCCGGCGCGCGGATGCGCGTGCACGCCGCCGGCCGGGACACGCCCCTCGAGGCGGTCGTCTCGGAAATCGCGCCCGCGGCCGATCCCAACAGCCGCACCTTCCGCGTGAAGCTGGACCTGCCGCCCGGCGCGGGCCTGCGCCTGGGCCAGTTCGCCCGCGTGCTCATCCCGCTGGGCGAGACCCCGGCCTTGTGCGTGCCGGCCGCGGCCGTGGTCCGGCGCGGTCAGATGGACCTGGTGTACGTGGTCGAGGACGGCCGCGCGCGGCTGCGGCTGGTCAAGGTGGGCAAGTCCCTCGGCCCGGAGGTGGAACTGCTTTCCGGCGTCCAGGCCGGGGACCTGGTGGTCAGCGAAGGCGCCGCCCGGCTCCGGGATGGCCAGCCCGTGGAATTGCCCTGAAGCGGCGCGCCGCCCGCCCCGGTGAACGCAACCCGGTTTGATGCTGCCCCATGAAGGACCCGACTTCCCCCGCCCCGTCCGCCCCGCTCGGCCTGGCCGGCAAGGTGGCGCGGGCGTTCATTGACTCGAAGCTCACCCCGCTGATTGTCCTCACCTCGGTGCTGCTGGGCGTGTTCGCCACGCTGCTGCTGCCGCGCGAGGAGGAGCCGCAAATCAAGGTGCCGATGATTGACGTGATGGTGGCCATGCCCGGCTCCAGCGCGGCCGAGGTCGAGGAGCGCGTCACCCGGCCGATGGAAAAGCTGCTCTGGGAAATCCCCGGCGTCGAATACCTCTATTCGACCTCCCGCGAGGGCCAGAGCCTGGTGATCGTGCGCTTCAAGGTGGGCGAGGACATCGAGAAGAGCCTGGTCAAGCTGAACCAGAAGTTGCAATCCAACTTCGACCGCATCCCGCCGGGCGTGTCCTTCCCGCTCATCAAGCCCAAGAGCATTGACGACGTGCCCATCCTGGCGCTGACCTTCCACAGCCCGCACCACGACCACCTCACGCTCCGTCGGCTGGTGGCGCAAGTGGATGACGCGGTCAAACAGGTGCCCCAGGTGGCCGAGACCACGCTCCTCGGCGGCGCGCGCCGCCAGGTGCGGGTGCTGCTGGACCCGGCGCGGCTGGCCGCCCGCGGGCTCACCCCGGCGGGGCTGGTGCCCATGCTGCGGCAGAGCAACCGGCAGTTCGCCTCTGGCGCGCTGACCACCGGCGACCGCGAGGTGCTGGTCGAGACCGGCGGATTCCTCGCCTCCGCCCGGGACGTGGGCAACGTGGTGGTGGGCGTCTTCGGCGGCAAACCGGTGTACCTGCGCGAGGTGGCGGATATCGAGGACGGTGCGGAAGAGCCCGCGCAGTACGTCTTCTTCGGGCGCGGCGCGGCGGCGGGCGGGCCGGCGCCGGAAGAGCCGGCGGTGACGCTGAGCATCGCCAAGCGGCCCGGGGCCAACGCCATTGACGTGGCCCACGCGGTCCTGCGCAAGGTGGACACCCTCAAGGGCTGGATCATCCCGGCCGACGTCGAGGTCAGCATCACCCGTCACTACGGCGAGACCGCGGCGGAGAAGTCCAACGAGCTGCTCCTGCACATGGGCATCGCGGTGGTGAGCGTCTCGCTGCTGATCCTGCTGGTGCTGGGCTGGCGCGAGTCGTTGATCGTGGCCATCGCCATCCCCGCCACGCTCGCCCTGACGCTGCTGGTGTTCTACCTGTACGGCTTCACCCTCAACCGCATCACGCTCTTCGCGCTGATCTTCTCGATCGGCATCCTGGTGGACGACGCCATCGTGGTGGTCGAGAACATCGTCCGCCACTTTCACCTGCCGCAAAACCGCGGGCGCTCCCGCCTGGCCGTGGCGGTCGAGGCGGTCAGCGAAGTGGGCAACCCGACCATTCTGGCCACGTTTGCGGTGATCGCGGCCGTGCTGCCCATGGCCTCGGTGGGCGGCCTGATGGGCCCGTACATGCGCCCCATCCCCATCGGCTCCAGCGCGGCGATGGTCTTCTCGCTCTTGATCTCGTTCATCGTCACGCCGTGGGCGGCCGTGCGCATCCTCGCCTGGCGGCGCGCCCGCGCGGGTGAGGCCGCCGCCACTCACGTGCACGTGGCGGGCGGGGAAGGCCTGTTTGCCCGCCTGTACCGCCGGTTGATGGCGCCGCTGATTGCCCACCGGGCCTGGCAGGTGTTGTTCCTGGGCGGGCTGGCGCTGTTGTTGGTCGGCGCGATGGCGCTGGTGGGCGTGGGCTGGGTGAAGGTCAAGATGCTGCCCTTCGACAACAAGAGCGAGTTTCAGGTGATCCTGAACATGCCCGAGGGCAGCTCGCTCGAGCGCACCGCCCGGGCGGCCCGCGAGATCGCCGCGGCGCTGCGCACCGAGCCGGAGGTGACCGACTACCAGATTTACGTGGGCACGGCGGCGCCGTTCAACTTCAACGGCCTGGTCCGGCACTATTTCCTGCGCCGCGGCGCGCACGTGGCCGACCTCCAGGTCAACCTGGTCAACAAACATGACCGCCGGGCCCAGAGTCACGACATCGCCAAGCGCGTGCGCCCGCGCGTGGCCGCCATCGCCGAGCGCTACGGCGCCCGCGTGGCCGTGGCCGAAGTGCCGCCCGGCCCGCCCGTGCTCCAGACGCTGGTCGCGGAAATCTACGGCGCCGACGAAGCCGCCCGGCTCAAGCTCGCCGCCAAGGTCCGCGAGATTTTCCGGCAGACCCCGGGCGTGGTGGACGTGGACTGGTACGTCGAGGCGGACCAGCCCAAGGCCCGGTTCGTCATCGACAAGGAAAAGGCCGCCCTGCACGGCATCAGCGCCGAGACCATCTCGATGACGCTGCGCCTGGCCCTGGCCGGCGACCGTCTGGACCTGGTGCACGTGCCGCACGAAAAGGAGGACGTGGACATCGTGATGCAACTGCCCCTGGCCCACCGCACCTCGCCCGAGGACCTGCTGGCCTTGCGCGTGCGCTCCGGCGACGCCAACGCCCTGCCCGAGCCGGGCCGGCTTGCGGACGCCCCGCCGCTGGTGCCGTTGCGCGAGCTGGTGCGCGTCGAGCACACCCTCGCCGACAAGAGCCGGTACCGGAAAAACCTCCTGCCCGTGACGTACGTCATTGGCGACGTGGCCGGGGAGATCGAAAGCCCGGTGTACGCCATCCTCCAGATGAACCGGGCGCTGCGCGCGCTGGACCTGCGGGAATTCGGCGACGACCGGGCGCAACTGCGCCTTTACAACGCCCAACTGCCCTTCTCCGACGAGCACCTGGCGCTGAAGTGGGACGGCGAGTGGCACATCACCCTCGAGGTCTTCCGCGACCTGGGCCTGGCCTTCGGCGCCGTGCTGGTGCTCATCTACGTGCTCATGGTCGGCTGGTTCCGCTCCTTCCTGACCCCGTTCATCGTGATGACGGTGATTCCGTTTTCGCTGGTGGGCATCCTGCCGGCGCACGGCGCCTTGCACGCCTTCTTCACCGCGACCTCGATGATCGGGTTCATGGCCGGCGCGGGCATCGTGGTGCGCAACTCGATCATCCTGGTGGACTTCATCGAAATCCGGCTGGCCGAGGGCAAGCCCCTGGCCGAGGCGGTGGTCGAGGCCGGCATGATCCGTTTCCGGCCGATCCTGCTCACGGCCATGGCGGTGGTGGTGGGCGCGGCGGTCATCCTCTTCGACCCGATCTTCCAGGGCCTGGCCATTTCCCTGATGGCCGGCGGCATCATCTCGATGTTGATCGCCCCCGTGGCCGTGCCCGTGCTCTACTACATGGCCTACGCGCGAAAGGCGGGCCCCGGGCCGGAACCGGCGCTGCCCACCCCGCCGACGCCGCCCGCGTCCGCGTCCGCGCCGCCGGCTCAGGGCGCAGCGGGCGACGGCGGGACCACGACGGGCGCCGGTTGAGGGGTGTCGCGCGTGGCGCGGCTGAGGAGACGGCCCTGCTCGTCGAACCACAGCGGGTCCAGGGCGATGAACCGGTCCCACTCGACCCGCGCGGTGCGTTTCTGGTGGTAGAGGTGCCACCACTGCCCGGCGGCGTCCCGCACCGCGCAGCCGTGGCCGGGGCCGAAGACGTTGCCCCCGCGGTGCACGATCGGGTTGTGCGGCGCGCGGGTAAACGGCCCCAGCGGGCTGTCCGCCGTGGCGTAGCCCACCGCGTAGTCCGGCGTATCCGCGCCCGAGCCGCTGTACAGCAGGTAGTACCGCCCGCGGTGCTTGATCAACCACGGCCCTTCGGTCACGCGGCCGGCGCGCGTTTCCCAGTCCGCTTCCGGGTGCAGGATTTCGCGCGGTTCGCCCTGCGGCTCGGTGGGCGAGGCCATCGGTTGCACGTGGATGCGGAAGCCGGGCAGTTGGACGTAGTACAGGTAGAGCCGGCCGTCGTCGTCGCGGAACAGGTGCGCGTCAATGGCCCGGTCGAAAAACTTGCGCCCGATCTGGAAGGGGCCCAGCGGGCCGTCGGCCTCGGCCACGCCCACGGTCTGGTTCACGGTGTAGTAGAGGTAAAAACGGCCCGTGGCGGGATCGCGCCACACGTCCGGCGCCCAGACGTGCGGCGGGCCGGGGCGAAACACCACCGGCCCGTGCTGCCAGTGGACCAGGTTGGTTGAGGTGTACACGCGCGTACCGTTGTCGCCGTCCACCTCGCCCGTGGCGTAGAGGTAGTACACGCCCTGGTGGAGCAGCACGGCCGGGTCGGCCAGGTTGCCCGGGATGAGCGGGTTTTGGTACGTAGCCGCGGGGGCCTCGGTGCCGGTCAGCCCGGGCGAGTGCAGGAGCGCCAGCGCCAGCAGCGCCACGCCGGGGAAGGGGGAAGTATTCATGGTCGGGAGATTTTTGAATTCAACGGGAGGCGACTCGGTGCGGCGGGTGGAAAGTTTCGGCGGCAGCAAAACCCGGGGCCAGTTCAGGCTTCACGCGGCTCCGGGCGCCGCCGGCGGAAGCGGCGGCCTTCGACCACCCAGTCCCCGGCCAGCACACGCGCGATGGCCTCGGGGTAAAGCCGGTGCTCGACCTCCTGGATGCGCGCGTGAAGCGTTTCCGGCGTGTCGTCGTCCTCCACCGGCACCGGGGCCTGGGCCACGATAGGCCCGGTGTCCACGCCGTGGTCCACCAGGTGCACGGTCACGCCGGTCACCTTCACGCCGTAGTCCAGCGCCTGCTTCCACGCCTCCAGGCCCGGGAAGGCGGGCAACAACGAGGGGTGGATGTTCACGATCCGTTGCGGGAAGGCCCGCAACAGCGGGGCCTTGAGGATGCGCATGAACCCCGCCAGCACCACCAGGTCCACGCGCGCCGCGCGCAACGCGGCGATGTACGCCGCCTCCGCCGCGTCGTCCAGCTTCGCCCGGAACGGGCCCGGCGGCAGGTACTGCGCGGGGATGCCCAGCTCGCGCGCGCGCGCGAGGATGCCGGCATCGGGCACGTCGCTGAGCACCAGCACCACCTCGGCGGGCAGCCGGCCCGCCGCGCACGCCCCGGCCAGGGCCATGAAGTTGGACCCCTTGCCCGAACCCAGCACGCCCAAGCGAAAGCGCGACGCCGCTTGCATGGCTGCCGTCCTAACACACCCCATCCCTCAAACAAGCGCAAAGGACCGGCACCGGGCGGGCCGCGCTCCGCAGCCCGCCGCGCGAACCCCCGAAAACCTACGCCTTCCCTCGCGACCCGATTTTTCCGGCTGGCAGCGCCGGGGCCGGGTGGTAAGCTTCGCGTCATGAGCCCTGCGAAAAGTTACGCCCGCCCGGCGGAGCGCGACCGGGCAACGCGCACCCCCGGCCTTCCCCCTGCCCGGAGCGCCGGTTGCCCGAACCGGGCCTTCACCCTCATCGAATTGCTGGTGGTCATCGCGATCATCGCCATCCTGGCCAGCCTGCTTTTGCCGGCGCTGGGTCTGGCCAAGGACAAGGCCCACCGGACCATGTGCGTGAGCAACCAGAAGCAACTGGGCCTGGCCAGCCACATGTACGCCGGCGACAACCGCGAGCGGCTGCCCTATCCGAACTGGAACCCGCCCTGGGTGCCGGGCTGGCTCTACACGCCGGTGAACAGCCAGGTGCCGAACCTCTTTGCCGCCCCGTACTCGACCAACGCCCTGTTGGCCTACGAGGGCGGCCAGCTCTGGCCCTTCGTCGGCGCCATGCGGGTGTACCGCTGCCCGATTGACAAAACCAACACCGCCACCTTCAAGGCCCGCCCCAACAAAATGGCCACCTACGTCATGAACGGCGCCCTTTGCGGCTACGGCGCCCTCACCCCCGCCGGCAATTCCTACCGCCTCCACGAGTTCGCCCCGGACGCCTTCATGATGTGGGAGCCCGACGACGCCAACACCATCCTCGGCTACGGCTACAACGACGGTTCGAGCTTCCCAGACCCGGACGTGGACGGCGCGCTGGGCCGGCGCCACGGCAAGAAAGGCGGCATCGTCCTGGCCGTGGACGGGCACGTCGAGTTCATCACCTTCGACACCTGGCGGCGCGAGGCCAAGCTGCCCACCAAGAACCGGATGTTCTGCAACCCTGGCACCGCCAACGGGCGCTGACCGGCACCCGCCGGGCGGCCACCGAAAATGCCGCTCCTGAACGGAGCTGGCCGCCGATGGGGCCGCGGGCTGCTACAAAGATGTCGCGCCGGACGGCGCTGGCCTGTCGCGCACTCCTTGCCCGGCAGCGTTTCTGGCGCGCAACCGCCCCGCACGCCAACCGACACCCCCCAGGTCGCTTGCCGTTCAACGCCGCTTGTGTCGAACCCCTCGGAGAGGACGCCAACCACGGGCCCTGCTTGGTACGGCTGATGAGGCGTTTGTCGGGATGCCGCCGGCCAACGCTGAGGCCGAGGGCCGGGGTCGCGTCAGCGGCACACGGAACCCGTTACGCCACCACTCGCCGCTCACCCCTTCGTTGCCGCGCGCGACCTGGACCGCGCCGCTCCGGAGGAGCGGAATCTTTGCAGCCCCCGCGACCAACAACAACCCGTCCAGCCCGTCGGGGCGGCATCGGCTGTCGGCCGCCGTGACCGACCCACGCGCAGCCGGTACTTCGCTCCGCCCTCCGTGCGGCCGGTGGTCGGTTCGTCCTGAAAATGAACCCGGTGCGTACCCACGAGCTGCGAATGCCGGAGCGCCCCTCCCACGCAGCTCCGATAGGCGCGGCGTGCTCGTAACGGTTGTCGCGGACCACCTCGCCCCGCTTCGTCGCCGCGGCGGCAGCCGGGGTCAAGCTGCCGCGCCACAGCGCCGGATTGCCCGCGCGCGCCGGCCGGGTATGCTGCCGGCATGGACAAAGACCAGGTGGCCGCCGTGCTGGCCGAGATCGGCGTCTTGCTCGAGCTCAAGGGCGAAAACCCCTTCAAGTGCCGCGCCTACGCCAACGCCGCCCGCCAGCTCGAGGGCCTCACCGAGCCGTTGGAAAAACTCGTGGCCGAAAACCGCCTGGGCCAGCTCAAGGGCGTCGGCGAGGCCCTCCAGGAAAAGATCACCACCCTGGTCACCACCGGCCGGCTGCCGTACTACGAGGAACTGAAAGCCTCAATCCCCCCCGGGCTGGTCGAGATGCTCCAGATTCCCGGCCTGGGCCCCAAGCGCATCAAGCTCCTGCACGAGCGCCTGGGCGTGGATTCAGTGGACCGGCTCGAGGCTGCCTGCCGTGCGGGTCAGGTGGCGGCGCTCGAGGGCTTTGGCGAAAAGACCCAGGCCAAAATCCTCGAAGGCATCGCCCACCGCCGCCAGTACGCCGAACGGCACCTGCTCAGCGACGCGCTCGACGCGGCCGAGCCCATCCTCGAGGCGCTGCGCGCGCACCCGGCCGTGACCCGTTGCAGCACCGCCGGCAGCCTGCGCCGTTGGCGGGAGACCATCGGCGACGTGGACTTCGTGGTCTCTTCGCGCCAGCCCGAGGCGGTGGTCGAGTTCTTCGTCACCCGCCCGGGCGTCGAGCGCGTGCTGGCCCGCGGCGGCACCAAGGCCAGCGTGGTCCTGCCCGGCGGTCTCCAGGCCGACCTCCGGGTGGTCAGTGACGCCGAATACCCCTTCGCCCTGGCCTACTTCACCGGCAGCAAGGCCCACAACATCGTCATGCGCCAGCGCGCCATCGCCCGCGGCCTGCGCCTCAACGAATACGGCCTGTTCCGCTCGACCGAAGAGACCCGCGACCCCGCCCTGCGCGTGCCCTGCGTGGACGAGGCGGAACTCTTCGCCCGGCTCGACCTGGCCTACATCCCGCCCGAACTGCGCGAAGACTTGGGTGAATTCGCCGCCGCCGAGGCCGGGCCGTTGCCGCGCCTGATCGAGTGGACCGACCTCAAGGGCGCCCTGCACGGACACTCGGACTGGAGCGACGGCCGCAATCCGCTCGAGGACATCGCCCGGCACGCCGAGGAACTGGGCCTGCAGTACTGGGCCATTACCGACCACTCCCGCGCCTCCTTCCAGGCCAATGGACTGGACCCCGCCCGCTTGCGCCAGCAAATCCGCGCCATCGCCGCCATCAACCGCCGCCTGGCCGACGCCGGCCGCCGCTTCCGCCTGCTCACCGGCACCGAGGTGGACATCCTGCGCGAGGGGCTGGACTACCCGGACGAGCTGTTGGCCGAACTGGACGTGGTCGTGGCCAGCCTGCACGTGCCCGCCGGGTCCGAGGCCGAAAACACCAAGCGCCTCATCCGCGCCGCCGAAAACCCGCACGTCCACATGTTGGGTCACCTCACCGGCCGCCTGCTTCTGCGCCGGGAGCCGGCCCCGGTCAACGCTCAGGCGGTCATTGACGCCTGCGCCGCCACGGGCACCTGGATCGAGCTCAACTGCAACCCGTACCGCTTCGACCTGGACTGGCGGCTCTGGCCCTACGCGCGCAGCCAGGGCGTCAAATGCGTCATCAACCCCGACGCCCACCGCCTCGAACACTTTGGCTTTCTGCGCCTGGGCGCGGGCGTGGCCCGCAAGGGCTGGCTCACCCCGGCCGAGGTCATCAACACCCTGCCCTTGGACCAACTGCGCCGCGCCCTGGCCGCCAAACGCGCCCGACGCCGGTGAACCCGGCGGCCCACCGCCGCCCCGCCCCGCCCGCCCGGCCTCCCGGCGGCCAAAAAGGAATCGCCTTGCCGGCGCGCGGACGGTTTGATTGCCGTCGGTCATGCCGAAACGCACCGACATCCACAGCGTCCTGATCATCGGCGCCGGCCCGATCATCATCGGGCAGGCCTGCGAGTTCGACTACTCCGGCACCCAGGCCTGCAAGGCGCTCAAGGAAGAAGGCTACCGGGTCGTACTGGTGAACTCCAACCCGGCCACCATCATGACCGACCCGGAGTTCGCCGACCGCACCTACATCGAGCCGATCACCCCCGAGGTGGTGGAAAAAATCATCGTGCGCGAGCTCGAGGAAATGCGTCGCCTGAGCGTACCCCCGGCCTCTGAAATCTCGAATCTCAAATCTCAAATTCCTCACAAGCTCGTCCTGCTCCCCACCCTCGGCGGCCAGACCGCCCTCAACACCGCCATGGCCCTGCACCGCCAGGGCGTTCTGGCCAAGTACGGCATCGAACTCATCGGCGCCAAGCCCGAAGCCATCGAGCGCGGCGAGGACCGGCTGGCCTTCAAGGAGTTGATGCTCTCGATCGGCCTGGACGTGCCCGTCAGCGGCGTGGCCCACACCCCGGCCGAGGCCCGCGCCATCGCGGAGCAGATCGGCCGGTTCCCCCTCATCATCCGGCCCGCCTACACCCTGGGCGGCACCGGTGGCGGCATCGCCTACAACCGCGAGGAGTTCGAAGAAATGGCCAAGCGCGGGCTGGACCTCTCGCCCGTGAGCGAAATTCTTGTCGAAGAATCGCTCCTGGGCTGGAAGGAATTCGAGATGGAGGTCATGCGCGACCGGGCGGACAACTGCGTGGTCATCTGCTCGATCGAAAACTTCGACCCCATGGGCATCCACACCGGCGACTCGATCACCGTCGCGCCCATCCAGACGCTGACCGACAAGGAATACCAGATCATGCGTGACGCCAGCTTCGCGGTGATCCGCGCCGTGGGCGTCGAGACCGGCGGCTCGAACATCCAGTTCGCCGTCAACCCGGACAACGGCCGCATGGTGGTCATCGAGATGAACCCGCGCGTCTCGCGCAGCTCGGCCCTGGCCTCGAAGGCCACCGGCTTTCCCATCGCCAAGATCGCCGCCAAACTGGCCGTGGGCTACACCCTGGACGAAATCCCCAACGACATCACCCGCGAGACGCCCGCCAGCTTCGAGCCGACCATTGACTATGTGGTGGTGAAGGTGCCGCGCTTTGCCTTCGAGAAGTTCCCCCAGGCCGACCCCACCCTGACCACGCAAATGAAAAGCGTGGGCGAGGCCATGGCCATCGGCCGCACCTTCAAAGAGGCGCTGCAAAAGGCGTTGCGCTCGCTGGAAATCGGCCGCAGCGGCCTGGGCGGCGACGGCAAACCCTGGCGCCTCGGCAACGAGGTCTATGGCGACCGCGACCTGCTGCCGCGGGAGCTGATCACCCGCAAGCTGGCCGTGCCCAACGCCGAGCGGGTCTTCTTCATCCGCCACGCCCTGCGCGCAGGCTTCACTCTCGAGGAAATCTTCCAGCTCACCAAGATTGACCGCTGGTTCCTGGCCCAAATCCGGGAGATCGTCGAGTGCGAGGAGGAGCTGGCCGCGGCGGCGAACTGACGCGCGCCGCCTTGGGGGAACGCATTGCCAGCGCGCCGAGGCCGCGCCACGCTCGCGCCCGGACCTGTGAAAATCGCCCGGCTTGAAGCCATCCCCCTGCGGTACCCGGTCCGGGGCCGCTTCAAATTCCTCGAGGGCGCGCCCGGCACGCCGCCCGGGCGCGTGGCGGTGCTGGTCAAAATCACCACCGACACCGGCGCGGTCGGCTGGGGCCAGAGCGTGCCCATCCCACGGTGGAGTTACGAGACGCTCGAGACGGTCCAGACCACGCTCGAGCGCTACCTGGCGCCCGCGCTACTCGGGCTGGACCCGCTGGACCTGGAGGCCGTCCACGCCGCGATGCACCACGCCATCGCCCCGTCCTTCTCCACCGGCCAGCCCATCGCCAAGGCCGGCGTGGACCTCGCCCTGCATGACCTCGCCGGGCGGCTGCGCGGCGAACCCGCCGCCCGCGCCTGGGGCCGCACCGGCCGTGACCGCGTCACGCTGAGCTGGACGGTGAACCCGGCCTCGCTCGACGAGGTGGAGGCCCTCGTGGCCGCCGGACGCGCGCGCGGTTACCGTCACTTCAACGTCAAGGTCGCGCCCGACCCGCGCTTCGATCTCGAGCTCTGCCGCCGGGTCAAACGCCTGGCCCCGGACGGCTTTCTCTGGGCCGACGCCAACGGCGGCTACGACGAGGCCACGGCCCTGGCGGTGGCGCCCAAACTGGCCGACGCCGGCGTGGCCGTGCTTGAACAACCGCTCCCCGCCAACCGCCTCACCGGCTACCGCCGCCTCAAGCAACAGGGCGCCCTGCCCATCCTCATGGACGAAGGCGTGGTCTCGCACGTCGAGCTGGTGGAATTCATCGAGCTGGGCCTGCTCGACGGCGTGGCCATGAAACCCGCGCGCTGCGGCGGCCTCACCGAGGCCCGCCGCCAGATCGAACTGTTGCTCGACCGCGGCCAGCTCTGGCTGGGCAGCGGCCTGACCGACCCGGACTTCGCGCTCGCCGCCGCGCTGCAACTCTACGGCGCCTACGACCTGGCCACGCCTGCCGCACTGAACGGCCCGCAGTTCCTCGCCGCCTCGATCCTGCGCGCGCCGCTCGAACCCGAAAACGGCGAGCTGCGCGTGCCCGCCGGACCCGGGCTGGGCGTGGACGTGGACCCCGAACGCCTCGCCGCGCTGCGCCTGCCGAGCCCGGGCTGAACCTGAAAAAACCGAGTCGCATGGGGTGAACTCACGCCCGCCTGCCCGCAAGCTGACGCCGGCACCCCCCGAGTCGTATCACCCGGCACAGAAAGCGGCAACAAGCGGCCGCACTCCAAACGCTGCCGCGAGGTGCGGGCGCCCGGTCAGTCGCGAAGCGTCTGGAGTGCGCCGGCTTGCCGGCGCTGTCGGTAGGGCCGCGCTGCGGCGCGGCCGGTTGGGCGGCGCCGACGCAGCGGCGCCCTACCCAATCAGAATTCAGAAGCGCGGAGTGAGAAGAGGAAGGCCGGACTCCAGATGCCGGATGCGGAAGTCGAGAGCTGTGGGCGGTTCGCCCGGTGGCGTAGCGCCAACGTCGTAGCGCAGACCTCTGGTCTGCTGTATCGCGGGTTTCCAACCCGCCGGAGCGCGGCCTACCGTCCGCCGGAGCCGACTGGAAGTCGGCGATACAGCAGGTTGGAAACCTGCGCTACGAGGCAAGGCCGACGGCGAGGGCGTCGTCGGCAGCACGCGCGGGCACGTGTGCTCCCCGAATTGAGTCGGCGGCAGGTTGCTGGAGACCACGGCCTGGTTGGCCGTGCCACCCAGAAGGAACCCACGGAATGTTCCGGGTCAGAAGTCGTACAGTCCGCTGTCGCGGGTGTACCCGCCGCCCGGGCCGCCGAATTCATCCTCGTCGCCCGCACCCTCGCCGAGGAAATCGCCGAGCACATCGCCCATGTCCTCCTCGATTTTCTCCGGGTCTTCGCCCTTTTCGAGGCGTTTGATGGCCACGTCCAGTTCCTTGGGCAGGACCCCCGGCGGCATGGCCTCTTTCATTTTCTTCATGACGTGCGCCATGTGGCGGGGGTTGTTCTCGTCCAGGTGGTCCATGTCGCGCTCGAGCTCGCTCATCACGCGCTCCATCTTGCGCTCGTCGAAGTCGGGCGCGGGCGCGTCGTCCTCGGCGGCGGCCTTGGGTTCGGGCAGGCCTCTGAGGTGGGTGAAGCGGCTGACCTGTTTGCGCAAGTTGCCGTTGCCGCAGCGGGGGCAGGTGGGCGAGCGGTCGGGATTCACCCGCTTGGACAGGAAGCTGAAAATGACCCGGCACTTCGGGCAGGCGAATTCGTAGATCGGCATGGCGCGCAGTCTCCGTGTCTGGGACGAGGGTGGTCCGGGCGCGGCCCGGCGTCAAGGGGCGCGGCGGCCGGTCAGCCCGGCGGCGGCGAACACCTCGTCCAGCGTCACCGGCGCGCCGCCGCGGCGCTTGCTCTCATCCGCCGCTTCCATGAAGGCGAACAGTTCGAGGGTTTCTTCCGGCGAAACCGGAGCCACGCCGGTTTGGAAAAACCGCATCACTTCGCGAATCAGCGGCGCGTAGTCGCCGCCGGGTTTCTGGTCCACCACGGCCCGGGTGCCGAAGAGGGTCACGCGATAGGGCGCGACGGCGTTGCGGATGCCGAGGAGCGTGCCCACGCGGCCGTCGCGCCAGACGCCGGTGACCACGTCGGTGTCCGGGGTGTGGGTGCGGACCACGCGCTCACAGCCGGTGCCCAGCACGGCGAAGAGCGCCTCGGTGGGGTGGATGCCGTACCAGAACAGGTCCGGGTGATGCGGCTCGAGGGGGGCCGGGCCGGTGGAGACGGCGCCGCGCACGACGCCCACGTCGGTTTTTTTGAGTTCGATCAGGCCGGGGTAATACCGTAGGGAGGAGGAGCTCCAGCACGGGGTGCCGGTTTCGCGCGCCAGGCGGAAGATTTCGATCACGTCGCGGAGCGAGCCGGCCATGGGCTTGTCAATGAACAGCGGTTTGCGGGCGCGCAGGACCGGGCAGGCCTGTTCGAGGTGCGGGCGGCCGTCCACGCTCTCGAGCATCACCGCGTCCACGGCGGCGCAGAGCGCCTCGATCGAGTCCAGGATTTGCACGCCCCATTTTTCCCGCAGCTCCTGCGTGTAGCTCTCGACGCGGTCGCGGCTGTCCGGGAGGTCCGGGCTGCCGCCCTTGAAGGCGGCCACCACCCGGCCGCCGGGCACGTGGCTCGGGTGGGCCGGGTCGTTGAGCAACTGCGTGAAGGCGATGACATGCGAGGTGTCCAGGCCGATCAGGCCGATGCGCATTTCGGCGGCGCCCGGACGCGGCGCGGCGAGCAGCGCCAGCGTCAGCGGGAGAAAAGGGCGGAGGTTCATGCGCGGTCACCTTGGCGCCGACGGGCCGGCGAGACAACGGCAAACCGGCCGGGCACGGCCGCGCCGGGCTCAGGGCTCGGCGGCGTGCTTGAGCAGGCGGAAAAAGTCGCTCTCGGTGGTGAGGATGAGGGTGGTGTCGTTGGTGAGCACCGCCTTGTAGGACTCGAGGGTGCGGAGGAAGCGGTAAAAGGCCGCCGTCTCGGGGCTGCGGTTGTAGGCGGCGGCGTAGATTTCGGTGGCCCGGGCGTCGGCCGCGCCGCGGATTTCCTGGATGCGCCGGTAGGCCTCGGACTCGATGGTCTGGAGGTCCTTTTGCCGCTGGCCGGAAATCTTGGCCGCCTCGCCGGCGCCCTCGGAGCGGAAGCGCTCGGCGATCTGCTGGCGCTCGCTGATCATGCGTTCGTAGATGCGCTGGGCCACGCTGGGGTTGTAGTTCACCCGCTTGAACTGCACGTCGAGCAGCTCGACGCCGAAGACCACGACCTTGGGCGCGGCGTTGGTGAAGATTTCCTCCTCGACCACCGGCCGGCCCCGGCGGATGGGGTAGAGGCGGCCGACCGCCGGCTCGTTGGTGCCCACCAGACTCGAGTCCACCGCCGGCACGCGGTCGCGGGTGCTGCGGATGACCTCGATCAACTCGTGGCGGGCGATGGCGTTGCGGATTTCGCTGCCCAGGATGTCGTCCAGGCGGGACTGGGCGCTGCGCTCGTCGCGCAGGCGCAGGAAGTACTGCTTGGGGTCGCGGATGCGCCAGCGGCCGAAGGCGTCCACCACGATGTAGGTCTTGTCCTTGGTGGGCATCTCGGAGGGCCGGCCGTCCCAGCGCAGGACGCGTTTTTCGAGGCGGTTGACCTCGTGGATGAAGGGCAGTTTGAGGTGCAGGCCGGCGTTGGTGCGGGCCTCGCCGATGGGTTTGCCGAACTGGGTGATGATCACCTGCTCGGTCTCGTCCATCGTGTAGAACGCGCCGCTCAACGTCAGGAGCAGCACCAGGCCGGCGGTCAGGAGGGCGACCAGGGGGGCGAGCGGTTTCATGGGGTCGGTTTGCCGGGTTGGAGCTGGAGCAGCGGCAGGACCTGGCGGGCGGCCTCGTCCACCACGATCTTGCCGCGCAGGCGCGGGAGCACCTCTTCGAGGGTCTCGAGGTAAAGCCGTTGCCGGGTGACCTCCGGCGCCTTGGTGTACTGGGTGAAGAGCGCCGTAAACCGCGCGGCGTCGCCCTCGGCCTCGTTGATGCGGCGGATGGCGTAGCCCTCGGCGGCGCGGATGCGCTCCTCGGCCTCGCCGCGGGCGCGCGGCACCACCTTGTTGTACTCGCCGCGGGCGAGGTTGATGACCTTCTCGCGTTCCTGCTGGGCCTGGTTGACCTCGTTGAAGGAGGCCTGCACCGGCGTGGGCGGGTTCACGTTCTTCAACTGAATCTGGTCAATGCTCACCCCCAGGCCGTACTGGGCGACGAGGCGTTTGAGCCGGTCCAGCGCCTCGACCTCGATCTCCTGCCGGCCCACGGTGATCACCTCGTCCACTGTGCGGTCGCCGATGACCGCGCGCATGACCGACTCGGACAGGTCGCGCAGCGCGTGGGCGGGGTCGCGGAAGGCGAAGAGGTAGGCCAGGGGATCGGCGATGCGGTACTGGACCACCCACTCGACCGAGGCGGCGTTGAGGTCGCCGGTGACCATGCTCCGCTCCAGTTCCTGCTCGCGGGCGTCGGTGAACTGGTAGGGATTGGTGGCGCCGGGCGTGCCGAACCCGAATTCCTGCTTCAACTGCCGCCGCACCGGCACGCGGTACACGCGGTCAATCCCGAAGGGCAGCCGCATCCGCAGGCCGGGCTCGACCGTTTTGAGGTAGCGGCCAAACCGCAGCACCACGCCCTGCGACTCGGCCTCGATGGTGTAAAACGTGGTCACCACCCCGGCCAACAGGGCCACGCCCAGCACGCCGGCGCCCAGCAGGCGCAAGGGGAGTGTGTAGTAGGTACGTCCGACGCGGAAGATCATGGCGCGCCCAACGTGGCGGGCGCGCGCCCTTCCGTCAACTCCAACCGGTCCGCGCCCCTTTGCCGCTTGGCGCAACCGCCCGCCCGGGCTTGAATCCGGCCATGCATGACGACGCCCTGGCTGCGCTGCTCGAGTTGTCCCGCGAAATCGGCCGCGAGGACCGCGGGTTTGCCCTCCTGGGCGAGGGCAACACCTCCGCCCGCCTGAGCGCCACCCAGTTCGCCGTCAAGGCCAGCGGCGCCTGCCTGGCCACGCTCCGCCCGGAGGAGGTCACGGTGTGCGACAGCCCCCGGTTGCTCGCGCTGCTGGACCGCAAGCACCTGCCGGACGAGTTGATTGAAAAGGCCCTGCTCGAGGCGCGCGTGGACCCGCAGGCCCGCAAGCCCAGCATCGAGGCGCTGTTCCACGCCTGGCTGCTCACGCTCGAGGGCGTGCACTTCGTCGGCCACGCCCACCCGGTCCACGTCGTTCAAATCCTCTGCTCGCCCCGCGCCCGCGACTTTGCCGAGCACCGGATGTTCCCCGACGAAATCGTCTGCTGCGGGCCGGCCTCGGTGTACGTGCCCTATGCCGACCCCGGCCTGCCGCTGGCCTGGCAGATTCGCGAGCGGACCAAGGACTACCTGCGCGAGCACGGCGCGGCCCCGCGGCTCATTCTGTTGCAAAACCACGGCGTCATTGCTCTGGGCACCACGCCCCGGGCCGTGTTGGGCGCGCTGCTGATGGCCGAAAAAGCCGCGCGCATTTTCGCCGGCGCGGCGGCGATGGGCGGGCCCACCTTCCTCCTGCCGCAACACGTCGAGCGCATCACCGCCCGACCGGACGAAGCCGCGCGGCAACGGCAGTTGTTTTAATCCGGCAAGCCGGATTGGGGAGCACACCCGCCCCCGGGTGCCGCTGGCAGCGCCGCGCGTCCAGCCCGGAGTGGCGCGGGCGTGCGGGTCGAATCGGGATAATCGGAGAGCAGAGGTGTTTCGCGCGTGCGCGCCCAAGCCGCGCGCCGAGCGCTTTATCTCCGGCTCAGCGCAATTCCAGGTCCGCCGGGCGAACGCCTTTGACGAACTTGCCGAAGCCGAAATAGCTCGGCCGGTACTCGCCCACCGGCGTGGCGTCGGCCCGGGCCGGCACCTCCAGGCCGGTGAGCCAGCAGGCGGCGTTGACGACGAGCCGGCGCAGGTCCTCGCTCTGGAAGTCCACCGCCGCGCCGATGGTCGAGGTGAGCGCGCGGCTGGTCCGGCCGTTGGGCCAGGTGTACTCGCGCACCCACACCAACGGCATGAGCGGCTTCTCCCAGTTCGGCGGCGAATCCGGCTGCATGCCGCGCAGGACCAGGCCGTGCAGGAGCACGGTGTCGGTCGGCTTCAGGTGGACGATGCCGTACACGTCGGTCGGCCCCCAGACGTCCTTCACGCCGCGCAAGACCGGGTGCTTGGCGTTGAGACCGTCAATCAACCCGCGCGTGGCCTCCTTGCCGTGGTCGCCGTGATGGTTGACCCACGTCTCGCCCAGCACCTGCTGGCCGAAACCGCCCGGCCAGTCCCGGCTGCGCCAGTCCCAGCGCGCGAACCGGCTCTGCTTGTGGCGCTCGTAGCTGAAGGCGTGCGTGGCCGTGCGCAGGGCGAGGATCGGCTTGCCCGCCTCGAGGTAGTCCGCGAAGCGCTGCATGTCCGCGTCCGGCAGCTCGCGGAAGCGGAAGGCGCAAATCACCAGGTCCGCCGTGCCCAGCAGATGCAGGCCGGGGACGTTGGTCTGGTTGTTCGGATCAATGGTGCCGTCGGCCGGGTTGATGGAAAACAGCACGGTGCAGCGGAAGCCGTGCCGCTGGCTCAGCAGCTTGCCCAACATCGGCAGGGATTCCTCCGAGCGATACTCCTCGTCCCCGGCCAGCAACACGACGTGTTTGCCGTTGGCCCGGTCGGCCGGCGGGGTGTACGAGACCCAGGGATCGGCGGCCAGGGCCGTGGCCGCGCCCAACAGTGCCGCGGTGCAAAGCGCGTGTGCTTTCATGCCGTCAGTCAAACACCGGCCGCACTCTCTGGCACGCACAAACCTTCACCGCTCGTCCGTGGCGGCCCGGCCCCGCTGGCTGAGGCTCTCCCCGGGCGTGCGCCCCACCGCGCCCCACCGATGCCTCGGCTCAACCCCGCTTCAGATACCGCGCCAGGCCCTCCCGAAAAGTCTCCACCGGCAGGCGAAACAGTTCATTGGCCGGGGCCGGGTCGCCCACGTTATCCTCCTGCAACATCACCAACTGGTCGCGGTTGAGCGGCGCCGCCCGCCCCAGCAGCCGCGGAAAAACAAACTCCAACACCCGGGCCGCCCCGCGCGCCAGCCCCAGGGGCACGCGCACTTTCCACCGTCGGCGCCCGGTCACCGCCAGGATGGCGTCCAACACCTCGACGAAGGTCAGCCGCTCCGGCCCGCACAGGTCAAAGGTTCGCCCCACCGCCGCGGGCTCGCCCAGCGCCCGCACGAACGCCAGCGCCACCGCCTCGACCGACACGGGTTGCAGCCGCCCTCGACCCGGCCCCAGCACCGGCAGCACAGGCGACCAGCGCGCCAGCCGGGCAAACCGGTTCGTGAATTGATCCTCCGCCCCGTAAATCAGCGAGGGCCGGAAGATTGTCCAGGCCAGCCCGCTGCCGCGCACCGCTTCCTCGGCGGCCCACTTGGTTTGGTGGTACCGCGACACCGCATCCGGACGCGTGCCCAACGCGCTCATGTGCACCAGGCGCGCCACGCCCCCGGCCCGGGCGGCCGCCACCACGTTGCGCGCGGCCACCGTGTGCGCGTTTTCAAACGTGTTGCGTCCCACCTCGCTGATGACGCCCACCAGGTGAATCACGGCCTCGCACCCGCTCACGGCCGCGCGCAGGCTTTCCGGCGTCAACACATCCCCCGGCGCCGGCTCCGCCCCGAACCGTCCCACCAACTCCCGCACCCGTACCGTGTCCGGACGCCGCACCAGGATGCGCGCGCCATGCCCCGCCTCCGCCAGCGCCGCCAGCACGGCCCGCCCGACAAAACCGGTGCCCCCGGTGACCAAGACCTTCATGGCTTAAACGTGAAGCCTCCCACCGGCGGCGGCAACCGCGAGCCTTGCCTGCCGCATCGGTGCCGCGCGGTCTTCGCTTGCCCGAAAAAACTCTTTGGCTGCCAGACCTCGGCGGCCACCTCGCCGTCCCAACTCGCGACTGGCGCGCGCCAAAGCGTGTCGCCCGGTGTGCACGCGGAGCGCTCTTGCTCCCGGTCACGCCGCCGCGTCTCGACTTGGGTTAAGCGCCAGCGCGCCGCACCGACCCGCCCGCCGATGCCCACCGGGTGCTGGCAATGCTCTTCTACAACTGCTGGCACACCAAGTTCGCCGGCGACGAGCACGGCGTGATGGAGTTCCAGTTCGAGCTGGTCTGGCGCGGGACGCTCGACGCGCCCGCGACGGCCGACCTGGCCGACGCGCTCGTGACCGAGCCGGTGGTGCTGATCAACGGCCCTGGCGCAGACGATCCGTTCATTGTGGACCAGCTCTTCCGCCCGTGACGGAAACGGAGCGACCTTCCGAAGCGAAGCCTCACCCTCGGCCGGTGGCGGTGGCGGTGTCCTGCGCGAACTCCGCATCGCACTTGACACTCGGCAGAGTCACCCGGACAAAGGCGAAGTCATGCTGAAACGACTGTTTAGCCGTGCTGTCCGCCGAGCCGGTCTCGTGTGTTGGATCGCCGTCTGCGGTTCCCTCCTGGCGCAAGTGAGCGAACGCGTGGCCACCGACGCCGCCGGCGGTGGTCTGCCGGGGGACATCAGCTCGCTGGAGTTGTATGAAAACGGTCTTTTCTGGACGGTGTCCGGGGGGCGGTGCAGCGGTGAATTTGCCACGCTGCCCTCGCTGGCAATCCTGGGCTTTCGGAACCGGCCGTTTTCCCTGGCGCACTATGCGGTGCTGGGCTGTCCGCCGGCGGCGGTGGGCGGGGCGGCGCGCGACGAGACCTTTGTCTTTTTCACCACGCCGCAGGGCGTCTGGCGCAAACCGGTGGGGGCCGACCGCACCGAGGCCGCGCGCGCCGTGGGCCCGGCCTGGGGCGAACTGGTGCCGGGAGCGGTGATGATCTTCAACGGCCGGGTGTACTACGCGTATTCCTCTCCGAACCCGATGAGCGGCCGGGGATACTTCGGGATTGAATACTTTCAGTTGCCGGGGGGCGGCGGCCAGTTTCAACCTAATCTCCGCAGTTGAAAAGGTGGGCAAAGCGGGTTTGGAGCAATAG
>CAYXPA010000003.1:0-98427 GCA_964466945.1 uncultured Verrucomicrobiota bacterium
TCGCGCCGGAGTCCGTGACGGAAGGCTCCGTGCAACTGCTGGCCGCCGGCGCCGACGGCCAGCCGGGGACGGCCGATGACGTGCCGCTGTCCGATCTGCGCCGGGAGGCGCGGGCGCAGCTTCCCGGCCTGGCGGTCACCACCGCCCGGCCGCTCCCGCCCGGCCGCTATCGCCTGCGCCTGGCCCCACCCCTCGCCGACCTCGCCGGCAATCCTCTTGCCGCGCCGTTCACGGTGGACCTAACCGTGTATGACGGCGCGGTGGACGCCGACGGCGACGGCGTGCCCGACGACGTGGAACGGCTGCTGGGCACCGATCCCGCCCGCGCCGACACCAACGGCAACGGCGTGCCCGACGGCTTGGAAGACCCCGACGGCGACGGGCTGGGCACGGCGTTTGAAATCGCCCATGGTTTGGACCCGCGGTTGCGCGATACCGACGGCAACGGAGTCCACGACGGCGACGAAGATTTCGACAACGACTTTGTCACCAATCGCGTCGAGTTTCAGCGCGGGCTCAATCCACGCCGCGCGGACACCGACGGCGACGGCTGGCTGGATGAGGCCGAACTGACCGGCGAGAGCGACCCGCGTGATGCCGCTTCGACGCCACGGCTGTTCCGCATGGCCCAGCCGACGACCCAACTGACCCTCCCTGTGGCCCCGCAGCTCGATCCCTCGGACTTGGGGCTTACCCTGGCCCGGCCCTCGGTGCAGTTGCTCCTCCCAATGGCCCCGCAGCTCGATTCCTCGGACTTGGGGCTCACCCTCGCTCGGCCTTCGGCGCAGTTGCTGCTCCCGGTGGCCCCGCAGCTCGATGCCTCGGACTTGGGACTCACCCTGGCCCGGCCGACGGTTCAGCTCGCGCTGCCCGCGGTCTCCACGGCCGCCCCGGAGGAGTGGGGTCCCACGATCGCGCGACCCGTGGTTCGGTTGCACCCCCAACCTTAGCCCCCTTGTCCATACTTCACTCAAACGCTCGAACTCATACCGTCATGAAAACCACAGCCAACTCAAACCTCCAGAAACTCGAACGCGCCACGCCGTGGCGGGCCCTGTTCGCGGGAATTCTCCTGGCGACGCCGCTGGCCGCGCAAAACTTCGACAACGGCAGCACCGGCGCGCTCGGGGATGTCGTGATTGACGCCGACACCACCGTGCCGCTGCCGCCGGACGGCATGCTGCATTACCGCAGCCTGCGGGTAAACGCCGGCCGCACCCTGCGGTTTGCCCGCAACGAGCACAACACCCCGGTGTACCTGCTCAGCCAGGGCGACGTGGTCATCGCCGGGACGATTGATGTCTCGGGCCAACAGGCTCCGGGTAACAGCCCGAACGGCGGCGAGGGTGGGCCCGGCGGATTTGACGGCGGCAAACCGGGCTTTGGCGAAATGCCGCCGGGTGCCGGCTACGGGCCCGGCGCCGGCAAGGGCGGAGCCAGCAATAACAGCTTACCCGGGGGCGCGGGGAGTGGTTCGTATGCCAGCTTGGGCCCTGATGCGGGCAATACCAACAGAGGCTCGATCTACGGCAGCAAACTGCTGATCCCCTTGGTGGGGGGCTCGGGCGGTGGCGGCACGGAAGGTGCGCCGGGACGTGGTGGGGCCGGCGGCGGCGGTGCCATTCTCATTTCCTCCAACACCCGCTTGGAACTCACCGGCAGCGTTCTGGCTAGGGGCGCAGGTGGCGGGCTTGGCAACGGCGGCAGTGGCGGAGCCGTGCGCCTGGTCGCTCCCGTGGTGGCGGGTAACGGAACGGTGGATGTGCTCAATTCATTCGGTCAGGGAGGCGCCGGCCGGATTCGCGTGGACACGGTGGATCGCCGGCAGCTCCGGTTGACGTTTAATCCGGTGTCGTCCCTGTCCGTTGGCGCCAATCTGTTCATCTTCCCGCCCGTCGTGCCCCGGCTGGATGTGGTGCGGGTGGCGGGGCAGGACATCCCCGTGGGCAGCGCGCCGGTCACCTTCCAGCTTCCTTTCGGCTCCGACCCCAATCAGATCGTCCGCGTGCAGGCCAGCGACTGGAATCGCGTGGTGCCCATCCGCTTGGTGCTGACCCCCGACTCCGGCGCGCCGGTCCAGTTTGACGCCGAGATTGACAATACCGCGCAGAACCCCGCCCTGGCCGATGTTCCCGTGACCGTTCCCGTGAACACCCCGGTGACGGTGCATTGCTGGACCCGCTGAGCGCGGCGCGCGTGGTTGAACGGGGAGTGCGCCTGCCCCGGGCGCCCGGAGGCCGCGCCTCGCCGGCCCCGGGCCAACCGCAACTTCGGCCGCGCGGCCGGTGCAATCACCGTGAGCAACCGATTCGGCAGTGGGGGCGGCTCGCCCCCTTGCCGGAATCGGCGCTGGTGGTAGCCCGCCTCGATCTGGGTCACGTCAAGGAAATCTCCGCCCGGATGCCGGCCGCGACCGGCAGCGCCCGCGGCGGCGACGGCGGTTGGGACTTGCCAGCCCGGCGCCGGCGACTTCCACTTTCGCCATGCAATCCCTGCCCGCCAAGCATCTGCCCGCCAATCGCCGTGAGTTCCTGCGTCTGACCGGCGCGCTGGCCCTGGCCGCCGGTCTGCCCCAATCCACGGTCCGCGCCGCCGCCCCGCCGGCGACGGGCGCGCCCGGCCGGATGAAACTGGGGCTGGTCACCTATAACCTGGCCAAGGACTGGGACGTGCCCACGATCATCAAGAACTGCGAGGCCACCGGGTTCGAGGGCGTCGAGCTGCGCACCACCCACAAGCACGGCGTGGAGGTCACGCTCAACGCCGCCGAGCGGGCGGAAGTGCGCCGGCGTTTCGCCGATTCGCGGGTGACGCTCTTCGGCCTGGGCAGCGCATTTGATTACCACACGCCGGACCCGGACCGGCTGCGCCGCGACCTCGAGGCCACCAAGGAGTACATCGTGCTGGCCCACGACGTGGGCGCCAGCGGCGTGAAGGTGCGCCCCAACGCGCTGCCCAAGGAGGTGCCGGTCCAGAAAACCCTCGAGCAAATCGGCCGGGCCCTGCGCGAGCTGGGCGAATTCGGCGCCGGATACGGCCAGCAAATTCGGCTCGAGGTCCACGGCACCGGCACTTCCCTCTTGCCGCACATCAAAACCATCATGGACGTGGCGGCCCATCCCAACGTGGGCGTGTGCTGGAACTCGAACCAGACCGACCTGGCCGGCGCGGGCTTCGACGCCAACTTCGACCTGGTCCGGGACAAGATCGTCGAGGTCCACCTGCGCGACCTCTACCTCGAGGAGTACCCCTGGCGCCGGCTCCTGACCCGGCTCAACCAGATCGGCTACGCCGGCTTTTGCCTGGCGGAAATCCCCGAAAGCCCGGACCCGCTGCGCGTGATGCGCTACTTCCGCGCCCTGTGGCTGGCCTACCAGGCGCCGGCGTGAGTTCGCGCGTCCCGACCCGCTCGCGAGCCCGGGGACGGTTCGCCGGACTGGACGCCAAGGGGCTTTGGCTCAAAGCTGCGCCCGCGCATGAATGACGCCGACCAGCTCCGTGAGGAACCGCCTCCCGGCGGGAGCGGCGGTCCGCCCGACCCGCTGGCGGAATACTTGCGGAAACTCGAACGCGCCCTGGAACGCGGCGATGCCACCGAGCACACCCACCGCCCCGCCCTCCAGGAACTGCTCGAGGCCCTCGATACGACCGTCGCGGCGACCAACGAGCCGCGGCGCTCGGCCTGTGGCGCGCCGGATTACGTCATCTCCCGCCGACGCGACCGGCTTTCGCTGGGCTACGTCGAGGCCAAGGACCTCGGCGCCAACCTCGATGAGGCGGAGCGCAGCCCCCAGCTCCAGCGCTACCTGGCCTCGCTGCCCAACCTGCTGCTGACCGACTACGTCGAGTTCCGTTGGTTCGTCGAGGGCCAGCGCCGGGAAACCTTCCGCCTGGCCACCCTCGGTCCCGGCGGCCGGCTTATCCCGGTTGTGCCGGAGGAACGCGAGCGCGCCCGGCATCTCCTGCGGGGTTTTCTCGCGCAAAAACCGGTAGAAATCGCTTCCGCCGAGGAACTCGCCCGCCGGTTGGCCAACCTCACCCACATGATTCGCGACGTCCTCGTGGGCGCGTTCCAGACCGGCGCGGCTTCGCAACAATTGCGCGACTGGCGTCACGCCTTCGCGACCACGCTCCTGCCCGAACTGGCCCCGCAGGCGGACGCCAAGAAGGAAGCCGCGGCCGTCCACGAGTTTGCCGACATGTTCGCGCAAACGCTCGCCTACGGCCTGTTCAGCGCCCGAGCCTCCTGCGGGACGGCCCGGTTCACGCGGGACACCGCCCGCAAACTCATCCCGCGCACCAACCCGTTCCTGCGCGCATTCTTCGAGCAGATCACCGGCGCGGCGCTGGACGAGGAGCCGTTCGCCGGGTTCGTCGAGGACCTGATCCAGACCCTCGATCACGCGGACATGGGGCGGATTCTGGAAGACTTCGGCAAACGCGGCCCCGGCCGCGACCCGGTGGTGCATTTTTACGAGACCTTCCTGCAGGCCTACGATCCGAGGCTGCGCGAGTTGCGCGGCGTCTATTACACGCCCGAGCCGGTGGTGAACTACATCGTCCAGAGCATTGATCACCTCCTCAAAGACGAGTTCGGCCTCGCGGCCGGGCTGGCCGACCGCTCGAAGCTCATCGTCAAACGCCAGGAAGGCGGCCGCGAGGTTGCCGAGGAGACGCATCGCGTGCTCATCCTCGATCCGGCCGCCGGCACGGCCACGTTCCTCTACACGGTGCTGGATTTCATCCGGGCGCAGTTCAAGCGGCGCCAGAACGCCGGCCAGTGGAGCAGCTACGTGCACGAGCATCTGCTGCCGCGCCTGTTCGGGTTCGAGCTGCTCATGGCCCCGTATGCCGTGGCGCATTTCAAACTCGGCCTGGCGCTGGCCGCGATGGACGAAGAGCCGCTGTTCCGCCCGCAATGGAGCTACGAGCCGCGCCCGGGCGAGCGCCTGAACATCTTCCTCACCAACACGCTCGAGGACGTCGAGCGCCACGTCGAGATGCTCGGCCCGCTGCGCGCTCTGAGTGACGAGGCCGATGCCGCCGCCGCGATCAAGAAACGCAAGCCCGTGCTCGTGGTGCTGGGCAACCCGCCCTACTCCGGCCACAGCGCCAACAAGGGCGCGTGGATTGGCCGGCTGGTGCGCGAGTACTATTTCTGCGACGGCCGGCCGCTGGGCGAGCGGAACCCGAAATGGCTGCAGGACGACTACGTGAAGTTCATCCGCTGGGGACAGTGGCGCATCGAGCAGACCGGTCAGGGCATTCTGGCCTTCATCACCAACCACGGCTACCTGGACAACCCGACCTTCCGCGGCATGAGGCAGCACCTGATGCGGACCTTCGACGAAATCTACGTCCTGGACCTGCACGGCAACGCGAAGAAGAAGGAAACCGTCCCCGGCACGGGTGAACCGGACAAGAACGTGTTCGACATCCAGCAGGGCGTGGCCATCGGGATTTTCGTGAAGTGGCCGCCGGAACGTCGGGCCAAGCGCAAGGGCGGGAGTAGTTGCGTGGTCCGCCACGCCCACCTCTGGGGCGCGCGGCGGCAGACCAAATACGACTGGCTGGACCGCCACCACGTGAAGAACACCCCGTGGACCACGCTCGACCCCGCCGCGCCGCATTACTTGTTCATCCCGCAAAGCTCTCACCGGCGCCGCGAATACGAGCGCGGTTGGAAGATCACCGAGATCATGCCGGTGCACAGCCTGGGCATCGCCACGGGGCGCGACCATTTCACCGTGGCCTTCCGCAAGGAGGAATTGCGCGCCCGCTTGCGGCGTTTCCTGACACTGTCTCCAGAGGCGGCGCGCAGCGAGTTTGGGCTGGGACCGGACTCGCTGGAGTGGAAAGTCATCTCGGCCCAAAACGACCTCCAACAGCACCCCTGGCCCAATCTTTTGGTGCCGATCCTCTACCGCCCCTTCGACCTTCGCTTCACCTGCTACACGGGAGTTTCGCGAGGATTCCATTGTCGGACTCGTCGGGCAGTGATGCGCCACCTCCTGGCCGGACCGAATCTGGCGCTCTCGACCACGCGCGGCACTGAGATCAAGACGCCCTGGCAGCACGTCCTGGCCACGACGTTGCCCATCCAACTGCACAGTGTCTCGATCAAGGAGGTCAATTACCTGTTCCCGCTCTACCTCTACCCGAACGGCAAACTCCCCGAGGCGGACCTTTTCGCCCACCAGGACGGCCGCCGACCCAATCTGAGCGCTGCCTTCGTCCGCGACGCCTGTGAACGCTGGCAGGCCCGATTTGTCCCGGCCGGTCCGGTCCGCCCGGGCAAGCGCGAGTTCGGCCCGGAGTGCCTCTTCCATTACGCCTATGCGGTCTTTCACAGCCCGGGCTACCGCGAGCGTTACGCCGAATTCCTGCGCGCGGATTTCCCCCGCCTGCCCCTGACCGGTCACTGGAAGCTTTTTCAGGCACTGGTGGCCCTGGGCGCGCGCTTGGTGGACCTGCACGCCCGCGGCGGCACGCCGGACCTGGCGGTAAGTTTCCCGGTCAAAGGCTCCGATGAAGTCCGCGAGGCGCGGTTCCAACTTGGCGAAACGACCGGTTCCCGCAAATTGCGCGGCAGGTCCCGCCCGAGCGGCGAGGAAACCGCTCCGGCGGCCGGCCGCGTTTGGATCAACTCCGCGCAGTTTTTTGAGCCGGTTTCAGCCGCGGCCTGGGAGTTTGCCATTGGCGGATACCAGCCCGCGCAACGCTGGCTCAAGGACCGCCTGGACCTTCGGCTGGGCCACGAGGAGTTGGCGGCTTACCAGCACTTGGTGGGGGCGCTGGACGAGACGACCCGCCGGATGGCTGAGATCGAGGCGCGCATCGCCGAACACGGCGGCTGGCCGCTGGCCTGAGCCGACCCGGAGGTCGGTCGCTCTCCGGGTTCAGGGCGACGCCACCGCCACGTTGTCCAGGTAGAACACGGCGTTGGTGGCGGCAGTGCTGCTGAAGCCCAACCAGTGCACTTCGTGGAAGTCGCGGCCGGCAACGGGCAGGTCGCTGAAAGTCTGCGGCGCGCCACCGGGCGCGGTCAGCCTCAGCGTGAATGTGCGCGGGGCGTCCTTGCCCACGGCGGCTTCGATCTCGACCCGGAACCACGCGCCCGCCGGCATCCGGGCCAGCACCCGGCCGCCTGCGCTGACATCGCCATTGGCGTCGAACCGCACGCTGGGGCCGACGTTCCGGGGATAGTCGCCCGCATCGCGCCATTCGGTGAAGAACTGCGCGTTGGCGCCCAGCCACACGTCGAACCGTTGCCGGACCGTGCCCGTGGTCAGGTGCGGCTCGTAGTAGAAGTGCGGCTGCCAAGCCGGCTGAAGCGTGGCGGAGTCGGTCACCTTGAGACTGTGCCGCCCGGCCGCCGCGCGCTCGTCGGTCACGCGAATGGAGGCGCCTTGTTCCTCGCCGCTGACGTGCGCCCGGGCCGGGTGCGCGCCGACCGGCGTGTCTTCAAAACCATCGTCCAAGGTGAGCGGCTTGGGCGGCGGCGGTGGCGGCGGCAAGGGCCGGGGCTTGCAGCGGGCGTGGCTGGCTTCATTGGTCCAGGCCGGGTCGCCGTAAAGCCCCACGCGGCTGATGTCGAACGGCTGAAAACCCAGCCGCAGCGCGGGCGAATCGGGCTGGAGCCGGAAGTCGTGCGCGGCCGGGTCCACAAACTTCGGGTCGGCCACCAACGAGTGGCGGTCCAGGCCCAGCGCCTGCCATTCGGCAAAGGTGCGGCGGTAAAACCGCAGCCGGTCCGGCCCGCCGGTGTGCCAGTAAAGGTTTTCGTCCCAATCGCCCGGCGATTCGCCCGCGGCCAGGCGCTCGTTGAGCGAGCGTTCGCCCAGCGGGATCAGCAGTTCGCCCTGGGTCAGGTAAACGATGTTGCGGCGGAAGCTGCTGGGGCGTTTTTCCGAATAGGGCCACAGGGCGTGGTTGGCGGAAAGGGCGAAGATGTTGTTGCGGATGACGTGCTGGTGGCCGCCGTTGTTGAACATGAGGCCGCCACTGAGGGTGTTATAGACCAGGTTGTTCTCGACGAGGTATTGGCCGCACTGCGCGTCCAGGTAGATTCCCCAGCCCAACGCCGGCGCCGAGTAAGGCCACATGTCGTGGAAGACGTTGTGGCGGATCACGCTGCCGGGCGACACGCCCAGGCAATAGATAAGGCCCGCGTCGCTGAGCACGCCGTGGCCCAGGTCGTAGACGTGATTGAACTCGATGACGTTGTTGGTGGTGCGGTTGGGCTCCAGGCCCCAGTTCCAACCCACGCTGATGCCGGTGTAGTAAAGGTCGTGAATGTCGTTGTGCGAAATCCGGTTGCCGCTGCTCTGGGCCATCCAGATGCCCACGCACCCGGCATAGACGCGCCCGCCGTCGAAGATGTGGTTGTTGTCCACCAAGGTGCGGCTGGTCTCGGCCACGTCGCTCTTGGCCATGCGGTCCTCGCCCACGCGCACGCCGCCGGCGCCCAGGTCAAAAAGCCGGTTGCGCTGGATGCGGCCGTCTTTGCAGCCGCGCCGGAACCAGATGGCGTAGGTGCCGATGTGGGCGACCTCGCAGCCTTCGACGGCGCAGTGGCGTGCGCCGTCGGCGGTGATGGTGGCGGGCACTTCAACCGCCGCCTGCGTGCTGCTGTTGCCCTTTGGGTCCAAAACCCAGTCGGCATGGTGAAACGTCAGCCCACGCAGCGTGATGTGGTCCACGAATTCGCCGCGATCCGGGTTGCCCGCGAACCGCACGAACTCCGTCAGGCGCGGCGCAACCACCTCGGTTTCGCCGAGCCGCTCACCGGGCATGGGCCAGTAGGTCAGCACGCCGGTGTCGCGGTTCAAATACCATTCACCGGGCTGGTCGAGCAATTCGATGGCATTTTCGACGTAGTAGCGCTGGTTGGTCTCCCAGTAGCCGAGGCCCCACCACTCTTTGAGCGGGGCGGCAAACACGACCAGGTTCGAGACAGGGTCCACGGACTTGATCGGGTGGATCGAAGTCTCCCACGAATGCATCAGAATCAGATTTACGTCGCCCAGCCGCGCCCAGGGCTGGAGGTCGCCCGGCGCGCAAATGAAGCGGTCGGGCATGACCGGTTTGGCGTTGGGCCTGGCTGGGCCGGGGATCAAGCCGGCAATGCGGTGATAACCCTGGTTGGGCGAGCGGGCGCGCGTGCGGCGCTGGCCATTGACCCACAGTTGGCGGAAATACCAACGGCCGGCTTTGACCTCGGGAATCTCGGCTTCCCACCTCGGGCCGTGGGGGCGAAAGCCGGTGATGACCCGGCCGCCGCTGAACACGGGCCGCTCGTTGCCGTAGGCCTCGAAAACCACCGGCGCGTCAGCCGTGCCGGAATCCTGCGGCTCGAACACCAGCGGCGTCTCCAACTCATACCGCCCGCCGCGGACCCGCACGGTGACCGGGCCAAGCGCACCTCCGGCTGCAGCGCGGGCACGGCGGATGGCATCGCGGGCGCCGGTGAGCGTGGTCAGCGGGCCGTCGGTGCCGGCGGCATTCGGCGCGGGCAGGCGACCAGACCATTGGTCCTTGCCGTTGGGAGCGACGTAAAGCGCCGCGCCGGAACCGGCAGCCGGTGGGGTTTGGGTTCGCGCCGGGTACAGCGCCGGTTCGGCTGTCCACAAGGCGAGGAAAATCAGGGAAGCACGCATGGGTGTTGAACGAATCGTGCAGCCAGTGTTCGCCAAAGGCCCGGTCTTGTCCATGCGGCCGCGCGGGCGCCACCTTTTTGCTTCCCAAGCGGGCCGGTCGCCCTAGGCTTTTGGCCGACGACCTATGCCCAAAGCACACACCTACAAATTCTGTTTCGGCCCGTGGAACCTCAGCGAAGGCCAGGACCCCTATGGCCCGCCCACGCGCCCCGCGCAGTCCTTCGACTGGAAGCTCGAGCAGCTCAAAAAACTCGGTTTCGACGCCATGATGTTTCATGACGACGACGCCGTGCCGGACATTGACAACAAGACCGATGCCCAGCTCAAGGCCGAGGCCCGCGCGCTCAAGAAGAAGCTCGCCGACGCCGGCGTCGTGGCCGAGATCGTCGCCCCGCGTCTGTGGTTCGACCCGCGCACCGTGGACGGCGCCTACACCAGCAACGACCCCAAGTGCCGCCAGTACGCCATCGAGCGCTCGCTCCGCTGCATTGACGTGGCCAATTACCTGGACTGCGACCTCATCGTGCTGTGGCTGGCGCGCGAGGGTTCCTACATCCGCGAAAGCAAAAACGCCCGTCGCTGCGTGGACTACCTGGTCGAGGCCATCAACCGGATGCTCGCGCACGACCCGAAAATCCGTATCGCCATCGAGCCCAAGCCCAACGAGCCGATGGACCTGGCCTACATCCCCACCATTGGCCACGCCCTGGCGCTGGCCAATCTGACCGAGGACCCCAAGCGTGTCGGGTGCCTCATCGAGACCGCCCACGCGTTGCTGGCCGGTCTGGACCCGGCCGACGAAATTGATTTCGCCTGCGCCTTCGGCAAGCTCTGGTCGCTCCACCTCAACGACCAGAACGGCCTGAAGTTCGACCAGGACAAGCCCTTCGGCTCGGCGAACCTGCGCGTGGCCTTCAACCAGGTGCGCGCGCTGGAGCGCAACGGCTACGGCCGCCACGGCGAATACGTGGCCTTCGACGTGCACCCCTTCCGCACCACCAAGGTCGAGCACTGGACCCTGCACTTGGAAAACAGCCGGCGCACCTTCCTGCGGCTGGTCGAAAAGGTCCGCACCTTCCCCGAAGCCGAAGCCCAGCGGCTGATCAAGGACCGCAACTACGCCGCGCTGGACCAGCTCGTGCTCGAACACCTCATGGGTAAATAGCCGCCGTCCCGCGCCTTTTTCACCACGCCCGCCGCGTTCGCCGGCGGGCGTTTTTCTTTTGTGGGACCGGGCGTCCGACCCGGCCCGGTGTGCCGTGGCCCGGACTAACCGCTTGCCCCGGGCCGCCGCCCCGCCGCATGCTCCCGGCGCGATGCTCGAGGAACTCAAGCGGATGGTCTGCGAAGCCAACCTGGAACTGGTGCGCGCCGGTCTGGTGGTTCAGACCTTTGGCAACGTCAGCGGCGTGGACCGCGAACGCGGCGCGCTGGTCATCAAACCCTCCGGCGTCCGCTACGCCGAGTTGCGGCCCGAGCACATGGTCGTGGTGTCGCTGGAGAACGGCCAGGTCCTCGAGGGGAGCCTGCGCCCCAGCTCCGACACCCCCACGCACCGGGTGCTCTACCGCGCCTTCCCGACCGTGGGCGGCGTGGTCCACACCCACAGCCTCTACGCCACGGCCTGGGCCCAGGCCGGCCGCGAAATCCCACCCCTGGGCACCACCCATGCCGATTACTTCGACGGCCCCATTCTGTGCACGCGCGACCTCAGCCCGGCGGAAATCCGGGACGACTACGAGGCCAACACCGGCGAGGCCATCGTGCGCCGATTGGGGCGGCTGGACCCGCTGCGCGTGGCCGGCATCTTGGTGCACAGCCACGGCCCGTTTGCCTGGGGCCGCACCGTCGCAGAAGCTGTCCACCACGCCGTGGCGCTCGAGTTCATCGCCCAACTGGCCGCCCAGACCTACGCCCTCAATCCGCGCACCCCGCCCCTGGCCGACGCGCTGCTCAACAAACACTTCACCCGCAAACACGGTCCCAGCGCGTACTACGGGCAGAAATAACCGCGCCCCGTCACCGCGCCGCCGCTGGGGCCCCGGCTTGCACCGGCGGCCTGACCGGCCACAATGCCGGCCATGAAAGCCGTTGCCTTGTTGTCGCTGGCGCTGTGGCTGCCCTGGCTGGGGTCCGCCGCCGCGCTCCCGCCCCTGGCCAAACTCGAGGCCGTCCCGTTCACCCGGGTCGAAATCGCCGACTCCTTCTGGGCTCCGCGCCGGGAGACCAACCGCCTGGCCTCGATCCCGGTCAACCTCGAGAACCTCGAGAAGGCGAAGAATCTCTCGAACCTCCGCCTGGCCGCCCTGCGCGCCACCAACGGCTACGAAGGCCCGGTCTTCATGGACTCGGACGTGTACAAGGCCCTCGAGGCCGCCGCCTACACCCTGGCCACGCACCCCGACCCGGCCCTCGAGCGACGGTTGGACGAAATCATCGCCGTGCTCGCCGCCGCCCAGCATCCCGACGGCTACCTCAACAGCTACTACACGGTCAAAGAGCCCGGCCGCCGCTGGGTGAACCTGCGCGACAATCACGAGCTGTACTGCGCCGGTCATCTTTTCGAGGCCGCCGTCGCCCATTACCAGGCCACGGGCAAGACCAACTTCCTGGCCATCGCCCGCCGGCTGGCCGATCACATTGATTCGGTCTTCGGCCCGCCGCCCAAGCGGCTGGGTTACCCCGGCCACCCGGAAATCGAGCTGGCGCTGGTCAAACTCTGGCGCGCCACCGGCGAACGCCGCTACTTCGAGCTGGCCCGCTTCTTCGTGGAAAACCGCGGCCGGAAGTTCTTCGCCATCGAGCACCACACGCCCCTGGACCGCTACGACGGCAGTTACTGGCAGGACGATGTGCCCATCTACGACCACCGGAACATCAAGGGCCACGCCGTGCGCGCCGCCTATCTCATGTCCGGCGTGACCGACATCGCCCGCGAGACCGGCGACGAGCGCCTGCTGCGGATGCTCCGGCGGGTCTGGCGCAACACGACCGAGCGCAACCAGTACCTCACCGGCGGCATCGGCCCCAGCGCCCACAACGAAGGATTCACCGAGGACTACGACCTGCCCAATCTCACCGCCTACCAGGAAACCTGCGCCACCGTCGCGCTCGCCCAATGGGCCCACCGGTTGGCCCTGCTCTACGGGGAGGCGCACTACGCGGACGTGGTCGAACGCGCCCTCTACAACGGCGTGCTCGCCGGGGTCTCGCAGGACGGCACCCGGTTCTTTTACGTGAACCCGCTGGAAAGCCGCGGCCAGCACCACCGCTCGCCCTGGTTCGGCTGCGCCTGCTGCCCGCCCAATGTCGCCCGCACGCTCGCCTCGTTGGGCGGTTACGCCTACGCCACCGGGCCCGACGCGCTGTACGTGAACCTGTACATCCAAGGCGCGGTCCGGGCCGAGGTTGCCGGCCGCGCCGTGCAGGTGCGCGTGCAAACCGACTATCCGTGGGAGGGTCGGGTGCGGTTCGAGTTCGCGCAGGCCGACGGCGCCCGCTTCACCCTGCGCCTGCGCCAGCCCGGCTGGTGCCGCGCGGCGAAGGTCTCGGTGAACGGCGAGCGGCTCGAGCGACTCGAACCGGTGGCCGGCTATCTCGTACTCGAACGCGCCTGGCGGACGGGCGACCGCGTCGAGCTCGACCTGGCCATGCCGGTCGAACGCCTCGCGGCCCACCCGAACGTCGTGGCCGATCGCGGTCACTTCGCGCTGCAACGCGGCCCGCTGGTTTACTGCCTCGAGCAGGTGGACCAGACCGCGCCACTGGACGCCCTGTACTTCTCGCCCGAGGAACCCAACCCCTCGGCCTGTACCGCGACACCGCCCTGCTCGGCGGCGGGTACGCGCTCGAGAGCACCGCCCGCCTGGCCGCCGCGCCGGACTGGCATCGGCGCCTGTATCAACCGCTGCCGCCCGCGCGGTTGGTCAGCTTCCGCGCCATCCCGTACTACGCCTGGGACAACCGCGCCGCCGGCCCGATGAAGGTCTGGCTGCCGCTCACGCCGCCCCTGCCGCGGGTGGGCGGGCTGGAGACGCGGGCCCAGGTGACCGTTTCCTTCGCGAACAACAATTCCCAGCCGGCGGGCCTCAACGACGGCGTGGAACCCAAACGCAGCGGGGAACAACCCGCCGCCCTCTGCCACTGGTGGCCGCATCGCGGCACCGAGGAATGGGCCCAGTACACCTGGCCGGAACCGGTCACCGTGGCCGGCGCGCGGGTTTACTGGTTCGACGACACCGGCCGCGGCGCCTGCCGCCGGCCGGCGGCCTGGCGTCTGGAGTATCGCGACGGCGAAAGCTGGCGGCCGGTCGCCGTGACGGGAGATTACCCGGTGGCGCTGGACCGCTGGTGCGAGGTGCGCTTCGCGCCGGTGACGACCCCGGCGTTGCGCCTGGTGGTGCAGCTCCAGCCTGAATGGGCCGCCGGCGTGCATGAGTGGAAGGTCCTCGAGGCTGACGGAGACTAGCCCGGCAGTCCGATCAGCCCGTCACGGGGGGCTTCTCAAGCGAGCGCAGCCCTGTTAGACTTCGATCGTGACCCTGAAACCACACCCGCGGGACACTCTTGTGCCGACACCGCGGCCGCCGTCGGTATGGACCCAACCGTTGCGGCGAGCCGGCACGGTGGAATGGGCTGCGCTGGTCTTGCTCGCGCTGGGCGTGCTGGCCAGCGGGGCGGCGGCGTTGACGGGCTGGCAATGTCCGGTCGGATGGCGCTGGCTCGAAGGGTTAATCCCGGTGCTGGCGAGCGTGGCGGTGCTGGCTGCCCTGGCCGCGCGGTTGCCCCTGCAAAACGTGCTGGTGTGCGGGCTGCTGGTCTGGTTGACCGCCGCCATGGTGATGGCCATGTGCGCCTTCAGCGGCTCGCCGCTGGGTCGCTTCGAGTTCACGCGCGAAATGGGCGTGCGCCTGATGGACCACGTGACCTGGCCGGTGCCGTTTCTTTGGCTGGCGGTGGTCCTGAGCGCGCGGCAGAGCGCCCGGCTGGTGCTCCGGCCCTGGCGGCGGGTAAAGAACTACGGCATTTGGCTGCTGGGCGTGGCGCTGGTGCTGGGCTGGGCGCTCGCGTTGACGATCGAGCCCTTCGGCCGCCAGGTGCTGGCCTGGTGGCAATGGCCGGCCCGGAGCGCCGCCCACGCGCACTGGCTGGGCGCGCCGTTGATGTTCCCCGCGATGAGCGCGCTGTTCCTGGCCGCGCTGTTGTTGATCGCCTCGCCGTGGTTGATTGCCAAGCGGCCCGCCGGCGCGGAGCCGGATTACGTTCCGGTGCTGACCTGGCTGGCGCTGGACCTCTGGGCGGTCGTGGGCGGGTTGAGTGCGCGGTTGTGGGTCGCGGCGGCCGTGGGTACGGTGGCGGGCGGCGCGCTGGCCGCGCTGGCCTGGCACGGCGGACGCGCGGTGCTCAGTGCGCCGGCGCGGCCGGGGACCGCGTCAGTTTCAGCCGCGTGACGCGGTGACCGTCGGTTTCCTCGACGCTGAGCCGGTAGTCGCCCAGGTTCACGGCATCGCCGGGCTTGGGGAAGCCGCCCAAACGATGGGTGACCAGGCCGCTGGTGGTGGTGAGGTCTTCCGCTTGGAGGGGCTGGCCCACCAACTCGGCCAATTCGTGCAGCGGAAACCGGCCGTCCAGCTCCCATGTGTCCGGCCCGGTGCGGACGCACAAGGGCGGTTCGAGGTCGAATTCATCCTGAATCTGGCCGACGAGTTCCTCGAGGATGTTTTCCAGGGTCAACAGGCCCGTGGTGCTCCCGTACTCATCCACGACGATGGCCAGGTGCAATTTGCGTTCGAGGCAGAGCTGAAGGAGGCGGTCCAGACGGGCGGTCTCGGGCACGTACAGGAGTTTGCGCGCCACGGACAGGAGGTCCGCGCCGGTGCGGGCGCGGGTGCGCAGGGCGTAGAGGTCCTTGATGTGCACTACGCCCAAGGTGCGGTCCAGGTCGCCGCGCTCGCACAACGGGAAACGGGAGTAGCGGGTTTTCTCGGCGGTCTCCAGACACTGCTCGAGGGGGTCGGCAGTGCTCAGGGCGACGATCTCGTGCCGGGGCCGCATGACCTCGCGGGCCACACGGTGGCGCAGGTCGAAGGCGTTGAGGATCACCTGGCGGCTGAAGGGGGTCTCGTCGGCCGGCCGGGCCGTGCCAGCGACGAGCAGACGCAGCTCCTCCTCGCTGTGGGCCAGTTCGGCTTCCCCACGGGCTTCCAAGCCCAGGTGGTCGAGAATCCAGAGTGAGGTGCGGTTCAGCACCCAGATGAACGGGTAGCTGAGCTTGTGGAACCACTCCAGGGGCGGCGCCACATTCAGGGCCACCGGCAGGGAGCGCTGAATGGCCAGCCATTTGGGGGCCTGCTCCCCGGCGGTGATGTGCAGAAAGGTGATCGAGATAAACCCCACCACCACCGCGATGGTCTCCCGCAGGTGCCCGGCCTCGGGCCCGTCCAACCCCAGCCACGGCCACAGCGGCCGCAACAGGGCGCTGAAAATGGGCTCGCCCACCCAGCCCAGCGCCAGGCTGGCCAGGGTGATGCCCAACTGGCAGGCGCTGAGCGAGGCGTCCAAATGCCGCAGCACCCGGCGGGTCGCGCGCGCCCGGCGCTGGCCCCGCGCAATCCAGACATCCAACTGACTGTCCCGGATGCGCACCAGGGCAAACTCCGCGGCCACGAAAAAGCCGTTCAGCGCCACCAGCACGAGCACGGCGCCGCTTTTCCAGAGCAGTTCGATCGCCAGGTCCCAATTCACACCGGCACCTCCCCGAAGATGAAACGCAGAACGTCCGTCAGCGTGAGAATCCCCAGCGGGCGGCGGTGGGCATCGAGCACCACCGCCAGGCGCTGGCCGGTGCGTTGGAAGGTCTGCAACGCCTCCTCGAGCGCGGCATGCTCGGGCAGGGTTAACGCGGGCTCGAGCACGCGCCCCACCGGTTGCGCCAGATCGGCCCCCTCCCGGTACAAGATCGCGGACAGGCTCACCACCCCCGCCAGTCCCGCGCCGTCGCCGGCGCGCACGGGGAAGCGGTCGTGCCCCGTTTCCCGGCTCAACCGCACCACCTCGGCCAGGGGCGCGTCCGCCCGCACCCAGACCACCTGGGCCAGCGGCACCATCAGCGTGCCGGCGCTCAAGCGTTGCATCTCGAGCACGCGATTGACCAGGCGCTGTTCCTCGCCGCTGAGGGCCCGGGCCGAGTCCTGCAACCACTGGCGCAGCTCCTCGCGATTGCGAAACAGCCGGCCGGTGAAAGGTTCCCCGCCGGTGGCCCACAGCAAGACCCGGGTCAGGCCGGCAATGACCCGCACCACCGGTTGCAGCACCGCGTGCACCGTGGCAAACGGCCGGGCCAGCGCCAGACACAGCCGGGTGGGGAACTGCCGGAAAAGCATCTTCGGCAGTAAATCGGCCAGCATGTACACCAGGAAGATGGTGATCCCAATCGCCGCCAGCATTCCCGCCCGGTGCCCGGCGCAGACCGCGTATAGCCGGTCAAACACCAGCCCCAACAGTGTCACCCCGGCCAGCGTGTTGCCCACCAGGATGGTCCAGAGAAACTGCTCCGGCGCGGCCAGGAAGTCCTGGAGTAACCGCGCCGCCGGTCGGCCGGCCCGGGCCAGGTGCCGCACCCGCAGCCGGTTGAGCACCGGCAGCCCCGCCTCCATGCCCGAGAGCAGGAACGCCAGCGCCCAGGCCAGCCCCGCCAAAAAGACCAGCCCGCCGCTCATCGGGCCTCCCGCGGTTTGGCGCGCTCGGGTTCCACGCGCAGTTCCAGGATGCGCCGCTCGTCCGCCCGCGTCACCGTCAGGCGCAGGCCCGAGCAGTGCACCGTCGCGCCGGGCGCCGGCACCACGCCGGTTTCGGCGAGCACCAATCCGGCCAGGGTGTCCACGCCGGGCACCTCCGGCAGCGCCGGCCACACGCGCCGGAAATCGTCCAGGCGCACCGGGCCGCGGACCCGCCAGCCGCCGTCCGGCAACGGCTCGAGCACGGGGCCCGCCGTTCCGTCGGTCGGGCCGCCCGCCGGCAGGGCAAAGCCCAGGATGTCGGCGATGGTCACAATGCCCGCGGTGCCGCCGAACTCGTCCAGCACAATGGCCAGGCCGCGCTGCTGACGTTGCAAGCTGCGCAACAGCGCCAGCAGGTTCATGCTCTCCGGCACGAAGGAGGGAAACTCGATGGCCTCTCCGAGGTCGCCCTCCGGATCGAGCAGGAGCCGGCGGGTGTTGAGCACGCCCACGATCGTGTCCAGCGTGCCGTCGTACAGGGGCAGGCGCCGGTGCCGGTAACGCCGCGCCGCGGCGATCATCTCCGCCACGCTCAGGTCGTCCGGCAGGGCCACCACCTCGGCGCGCGGGCGCATCACGTCGCCGGCGGTTCGCCGGTCCAACGCCAGGATGCGGAGGATGATTTCCTTCTCGCCGGGTCGCAGTTGGCCCTGTTCCTGGGCCAGCTCGAGCAACTCGCGGTATTCCTCATCGGTCGGGGGCGCGCCGGGGCGGGTGCCGGCGGGGATGAGCCGGCGCAGGAGCAAGGCGTTGCCGCGCCGCGCCAGGCGGTACAAGGGCCGGCTCAGGCGCTGCCAGAGCGCCACGGCGGGCGCCACGCGGGGTGCCCAAAACTCCGGCGCGCGCACGGCCAGGGTCTTGGGGATGATCTCGCCGGTCACCAACACCAACAACAACACCAAACCCGCCGCCGCGCTCCACGGCCAGTGGTGCCGGTACACCAACCCCAGACCCAGGGCGACGAGGCCGGCGTTGGCGCAGGTGTTGCCCAGGACAATCGTGGCCAGGAGGTCCTCGGCATCCTCCCACAGGCGTTGCACGCGGTGGCCCGCCTCGGGCGCGGCCTCGCACAACTGCCGCAGTTGCCAGCGGCTGAGCGTAAAGAGCGCCGCCTCCGCCAGCGCGAAGAAGAAACTCATCCCCGCGCAAGCGGCCAGCGCCCCGGCCACCAGCAGCGGCTCCGTCATCATGCCGCTCGCAGGATGCCCGCCCGCGGGGGCAAAAGGCAAAATCCTTTTGCCAGCCCCGCCGCCGCTGCGCACCCTGCCCGGACATGAACAAGGCGATCTGGTTGGCGGGCGGTTTCATTCTGGCTGGCAGCGCGCGCGGGGCGGAAGCGCCGCGACTTTTGCCGCCGGTATTCACCCCCGCCGGCCTGCAACTCGAGTGGCAGGACGCCGCCGCGGACCGGGCTTACACCGTCCAAACCCGCGAGCGTCTCGAGGGCGGCCTGTGGGTGGCGGCGCCGGCCGACACGCCCTGGCCGTTGCGCACCCTCCGCTGGGTGGACCCCCGCCCCGCCGGGCCGATGCGGTTCTACCGGGTGCTGGCCGTGACCCCGGCCGAACGCGGCAAGGTGCTGGCGACCGCCGAGCTGGGGCTTTACTCGAAGGCCCAACTGAACTTCCTCTTCCAACTGGCCGGCGTGCCCGTCACCGCCCAGTACGACGTGACCGCGCTGGCCGTGTCGTACGAGACGGTGGACCCCTGGGGCGGACGCACGCAGGCCTCCGGTTTCCTGGCCATCCCCGCCGCCGGGTCGCAACGCCTGCCGCTGGTCAGCTACCAGCACGGCACCCTCGCCCGGAAAAGCGATGCCCCGAGCCAGAACGCCACTGGCGAGCGCGTCATCGGCCTGGCCCTGGCCGCCACGGGCTACTTCGCGCTCTTGCCCGACTACCTCGGGCTGGGCAACTCGCCGGGCATCCCGGCCTATCACCACGCCCGGACCGAAGGCACGGCCGGTGTGGACCTCTTGCGCGCGGCGCGCACCCTGGCGGCGCAACGCGGAGTGACGTTGAACGGCCAGTTGTTTCTGCTGGGCTACTCGCACGGGGGGCACGCCACGATGGCCCTGTTGCGGGAACTGGAGACCTTCCACGCGGACGAGTTTCCGGTCACCGCCGCCGCGCCCATGGCCGGGGCGTACGACCTGTCCGGCGTGACCGCGGAGGACTTTCTGTCGCCGCGGCCCAAGCCCAACCCGTATTACCTGGCGTTGCTCTTGGCGGCCTACCAGGACATTTACCGGCTGGCGCCGAGCCTGGCCGACCTGTTGGCCCCGCCGTACCACACCACCTTGCCGCCCTTGCTCACCGGCCAGCACACCGGTGAAGAGATTAACGCCGCCATGCCCGCCGACCCCGTGCAGGTGCTCAAGCCGGAGTACCTGGCCGCCTTCCGGGCCGACCCCGAGCACCCGCTGCGACTGGCGTTGCGCGACAACGACGTGTTCCGCTGGACCCCGCGCTCGCCGCTGCGGCTGTACCACTGTTCGGGCGATCAGGACGTGGTGCTGGCCAACTCTCAGGTGGCCTTCGCCGCCTTTCGGGCGGCCGGGGCCGCGCAGGTGGAACTGGTGGACCCGAATCCGGGCGCCAACCACGGCGCGTGCGCCGAGCCGAGCCTGCTGGCGGCCAAGGCTTGGTTTGACAGCCTGCGGTAGCCCTGAGCCGGAACGATTCGGCCCGGAAACCCCAATTGCATGGGGGACGCCGGCGAAACGCGAGCACCACAGGAATTGGGTCGGCGGCCCGTGGCCGCCTGCCGGCCGGCAAGCTGTCCAAGGAAGCCTGGCAGGCCGTTCCACCCGAGCAAGAAAGCGGCAGCAAGCGGCCGCACCCCAAACGCTGGCGCACGGTAGGGCCGCGCTGTGTCGCGGCCGGGGGGGCCGCTCCACGCGGACAAAAAGCGGCAGCGAGCTGCCGCACTCCATGCGCTGGCGCGTGAGTCGAGCGCCCGGTCCGTCGCGGAGCGTTTGGAGTGCGCCGGCTTGCCGGCGCTTATGGTAGGGCCGCGCTGCGGCGCGGCACAGTCCGGTAGGGCCGGGCTGCGTCCCGGCCGAGGCACCCTCCGGTGGGGCGAGACTCCGTCGAGCCCGGCACCCTCGCGGTCCGCGGCCGGGTAGACGGCGCCGGCGCAGCGGCGCCCTACCCGATCAGAAGTGAGAAGCGAGGAGTGAGGAGGGAGAAGGCGGACGCCGGATACCTGATACCGGATGCCGGATACCGGATGCCGGCGGGTGAAGCGGGCCCTGAGCTGGCGCGGGACGAGCGCAGGATCAGTCGCGGCGCGTATGGAGTGCGCCGGCTTGCCGGCGCTGTGGGATGGGGGCGGATACCGGATGCCAGATGCCGGATGCCAGATATCTGTAGCGGGGGCCGGCTGGCCGGCGCTTTTTGGTAGGGCCGCGCTGCGGCGCGGCCGGGTGGACGGCGCCGGCGCAGCGGCGCCCTACCCAAGCAGAAGTGAGAAGCGAGGAGTGAGAAGGGGGAGGCCGGGGGACAGAAGCCGGATACCTGATGCCGGATACCGGAGGTCGGACGCCGGCGCTCCGGGGCCGACGGCGGGGCGTTGTCGGCGGCACGCAGGATGCGTGCACCACAGCGCGCACGGTTGTACCAGGCGGAGCGCCGGTCTCTGACCGGCTTGGCACCCCGCGACTGCTGGGTGGCGCTTTCGGGTTTCCGCGTTCGTCCGGGGGTGGGTTCGCCCAAAGCCGGCGAGGACGCCGGCGCTCCGGGGTTGGCGGCGGGCGGCGGAGTTCTCGGAGCCGCGCCCGCCTCCCTCACGGCACCCGCACCGCGCGGTAGAACCGTTGCGCGGCGCTGGTCGCTGCCGGGTCCACCACCCGCACCCGCCCCGAGACGTTGGTCAGCGTGACCAAGGTCTCCCAGGACCGCAAATCCCCGGAGGCCTCCACCCGGTACGTCCCCGCCACCGGCGCGTTCAGCCAGGCCTCGAATCCCTCGGCCGTCAGCCCGAGCGGGCCGTCCAAGCGCGGGACCGGCTCGATGCGGAAGATTTGCAGTCCCCACGCCCCATCCGCCACGTAGGCGTAGGGGCCGCTCACCGCCACGCCATAGGCATCCCCGAGGGTGTCGTAGCCGCCCACCCGGCGCGGGCGGGCCGGATCGCTCACGTCAATCACCTGCATGCCCGCCTCGCCATCGGCCACGTAGGCGTAGGGGCCGCTGACCGCTATGCCCTCGGCAATCCCGGGGGTGTCGTAGCCGCCCACCCACTGCGGGAGGGCCGGATCGCTCACGTCAATCACCTGCAAGCCCTCCCCCCCTCCGCCACGTAGGCGTAGTGGCCGCTCACCGCCACGTCCACGGCCACCCCGGGGGTGTTGTAGCTGCCCACCCGGCACGGGTTGGCCGGATTGCTCACGTCAATCACCTGCAAGCCCCCGTAACTGTCCGCCACGTAGGCGTAGTTGCCGCTCACCGCCACGCCCTGGGCAGACCCGCTGGTGTCGTAGCCGCCCACCCACTGCGGGCGGGCCGGATCGCTCACGTCAATCACCTGCAAGCCCCCGTAACTGTCCGCCACGTAGGCGTAGGGGCCAGCCACGGTAACTGCCACAACACGCTCCCGCGGAAAACCCGGCCATTGGCCGACCCGTTCGACGCGGACTTCATCCCCCAAGCCGGGTCCGGCCCAGACCAGCAGGGCCAGGGTCAGCGCGGCCCGGAGCCGTGGGCGCGGATTTCGCGTTGGCTGGTCCCCGGTAGTGGGGCCGCCCTGACTGCCGCGCCGGTGGCCCGGGCCGGCGTCCAAGCGGCCGGGCGGGCCGCCCGGAAGTGGGGACCAGCGGGGGAAGGTCTGGGGGGTGCGGGCGTCCCGGCGGCCAAAGCCCCGGGCCGGGTCCCCCGTCGGGCGGGTGGACAAGCGAGTCGAGTGGGAGTTCATGGTGTCTTCGGGTTTGTTGTGCGTTGTATGGTTCATACGCTTGTATATGCGTAAACGGCGGGAAAAAAGTATATGGCCGGGTGAAAAAAAATTGGGGGGGCCCGAACGGCTCGACGGCGAACCCGGCGGGGCGGCGGGCTGGGGCGGGTCCCAAGTGGGCGGGGGCGGCGCTGTAACACCCTGCCTCGGAGGGTACTCCGCTCAAAGCCGGCGAGGGCGCCGGCGCAGGCAGGGCCGGGCGGCGGCGCGGCACAATCCGGTCCGGTAGGGCCGCGCTGCGTCCCGGCACAATCCGGTCCGGTAGGGCCGCGCTGCGTCGCGGCCGTGGAGCGGCGCGGCAAATCCGGTAGGGCCGGGCGGTGGCTCGGCACCATCCGATCCGGTAGGGCCGGGCTGCGTCCCGGCCGGGGCAATCTCCGGTGGGGCGAGACTCCGTCGAGCCCAACACCGTCGCGGTCCGCGGCCGGGTGGGCGGCGCCGGCGCAGCGGCGCCCTACCGAATCAGAAGTGAGCAGCGAGGAGTGAGGAGTGAGGCGAGGGAAGCCGGATGCCGGATACCGAATGCCGGATGCCGGATGCCGGAGCCGACTGGTGGTGGAGTCAGGCGCGCTCGCCCGAGGCGGCGTAGCGCAGACCTCTGGTCTGCTGGATCGCGGGTTTCCAACCCGCCGGAACGCGGCGTACCGCCCACCGGAGCCGACTAGAAGTCGGCGATACGGCAGGTTGGAAACCTGCGCTACGAGGCAAGCGCCGACAGCGAGGGCGCTGACGACGGTCCGGGGGCGCGTGCGCTCCCTACGTAATTTAGTTTTCCGGGTCAACCCCAGCCGCCGCGTCCGACCTCAGCCTTTTTCGATGCAGGCGTAGGCGTTGTGGTTGTGGATGCTCTCGAAGTTTTCGGCCTCGACCTTGTACCAGGTCACCTCGGGCATGGCATTGAGCCGCAGGGCCACGTTGCGGACCAGGTCCTCGACGAAGACGGGGTTTTCGTAGGCGCGCTCGGTCACGGCCTTTTCATCCGGGCGTTTGAGCAGGGAGTACAGTTCGCTGCTGGCCGAGGCCTCGACCAGAGCGATGAGGTCCTCGATCCAGACAATTTCGCGCGAGCGCAGCCGCACGGTGACCAGGCCGCGCTGGTTGTGGGCGCCGTGGCGGCTGATGGCCTTCGAGCAGGGGCAAAGGGTGGTCACGCCCACCATCACGGTGAGCACGAAGTCAATGTCCGGGCCGCAGGCGGCGGCCTCGAACCGGGCCGTGTAGTCCATGACCCCGGTCAGGCCGGTGACGGGTGCCTTTTTCTCCATGAAGAAGGGGAACTCCATCTCGAGGTGGGCGGTCTCGGCGTGGAGTTTTTTCTGCATGGCGTGGAGGATGTCCGGGATGTTCTCCACGTGGATCATGCTGCCGTGGGCGTTGAGCACCTCGAGGAAACGGCTCATGTGGGTGCCCTTGAACTCCTGGGGCAGGTCCACAAACATGCTGATGGTGGCGACCGTGTTCTGGGTGCTGTGCGCCTTGTCGCGGATGACGATGGGGAAGCGCAGGCCGCGCACCCCCACCTTGTCAATCCGCAGTTGGCGGTGGTCGCGCTCGTTTTGTTTGTCCTGCAGTTTCAAACTCGTGGCTGCCGGGGAAGCGGCCGGCGAGGCGGTCGGGTGCGATTCGTAACTCACGGGCAAACCTAGCAGCGGACGCCCGGCGGGCAAAAACAAAAGGGCCGGGCAGCAGGCCCGGTCCCGTGGGAAAGGCGGTGCGCGACGGCGCGCCCGGGTTTACGGGCGCAGACGCAGGAACTGTTGCGCGGCGCCTCCGGCGGGGGTGAGCGTGTCGGGCGAACCGGCGCCGACGGAGATCAAGGGGGCGCCGGCGTCAGAGCCGCCAGCGCGGCATCGGGTCAGGTCGCGCGCGGCGGGAGGAAGCCGGCAAAACGGGCGCGCGCGCCCAGGTCGCGGGCGATGCGCAACACCTCGTTCCACTTGGCCGTGCGCTCGCCGCGGGCCAATGCGCCCACCTTGAGCTGGCCGGCGTTGGTGGCCACGGCCAGGTGCGCGATGAAGGCGTCCTCGGTTTCGCCCGAGCGGGCCGAAATGATGGGTTGCCAGCCCAGGCGTTGAGTCAGACGCGCGGCCTCGATGGTCTCGGTCACGGTGCCGATTTGATTGAGCTTGATGAGCACGGCGTTGGCCGCGCCGCGGTCGTGGCCGGCCTGAATCCGCTCCGCGCGGGTGGTGAAGAGGTCGTCGCCCACCAGTTGGACGCGCGCGCCCAGGCGGCGGGTGAGGGCCTGCCAGCCTGCCCAGTCCGTGTCCGCCAGCGGGTCTTCGAGCGAGACGATTGGATAGCGGGCGCACCAGTCGGTCCATTGCTCGACGAGCTCGTCCGTGGTGCATTCGCGGTCCTCGAGCCGGAAGCGGTATTTGCCGGTGGCTTCGTCGAAGAGATTGCTGGCGGCCACGTCCAGCGCGAGGGCGGCGTCGCGGCCCGGCTCGTACCCCGCGCGTTCGATGGCCTCGACCAGCCAGGCCAACGGTTCCTCGTTGGTGGCGAAGGCCGGCCAGTAACCGCCCTCGTCAGCCACGCCGAAGCAGCGGTCGCGCGCCTGGAGCAGATCGCCCATCGCGTGATAGACGTTGTGGGTGATTTCAAGCGTCTCGGCGTAGGAGCGCGCGCCCGTGGCGATGAGCAGGTAATCCTGCACGTCGGTGCGGCCGCGGGCATGGGCGCCGCCGCCGAGAATCTGAATCTCCGGCACCGGCAGGAGCGTGCCCGCGCCCTCGCCCAGGTGGGCGTGCAGGGGCAGGCCGCGCGCGGCCGCGGCGGCGCGGGCCACGGCCATCGAGACGGGCAGGAGCGCGTTGGCGCCCAACCGGCTTTTGTTGGGGGTGCCGTCCAGCTCGATCAGCCGCCGGTCAATCGCGCGCTGGTCCGCGGCGTCCAGGCCCCTCAGCGCGGCGGCGATTTCGCCCTCGATATGGGCAATGGCGCGGAAGACCGAGCGGCCGCGGAAGCGCCGGGGGTCGCCGTCGCGCAGCTCGAGCGCCTCGAACTGGCCGGTGGAGGCCCCCGCGGGCGCCGCGCCGCGGCCGCGCGCGCCGTTGGCCAGCCTGACCTCGGCCTCGACGGTGGGATGCCCGCGCGAGTCGAAGATTTGCCAGGCAACCAGGGACACGATCGTCATGGGCGCGATTACACCGGAGGCCGTGGCGTGGTTCAAACCGGGAAACCGGGGCGAGTCCGCGGCGCGGTCGCCCCCCGGGCGGGCGCCGGTGTTGTTCCCCGGCGCTGCCTTGCCGCGGCGCCGGCCCGGCCCTTACCCTGCGGCGCGTGGCATTGAAGCTGGCAAGTTTGCTCGGCTTGGTGGTGTTTCCGGCGCTGGCCTGGTGGTTGTCCGTGGACCGGCGGCGGTTTCCTTGGCGGGCGGTGCTCTGGGGGGTGGGGCTGCAGGTTGCGCTGGCGGTGTTCATCCTCAAGACCCGGCCCGGGCGGGCGTTTTTCGAGCTGGCGCGGGACACGTTTCTGGGGCTGATCGGCTTTGCCGGCGAGGGCGCGGCGCTGGTGTTTGGGCCGCTGGCCAAGCCCGAGGTGCTGCGGGCGGGCTTGGGGCCCGAGCACGGGTTGATCTTCGCGATCACGGTCACCGCCACGATCCTGCTGGTCTCGGCGCTTTCGTCGCTGCTGTATCACTGGGGGGTCTTGCAGCGAGTGGTGCAGGGCATGGCGTGGGGGATGCGGCGGGTGATGGGGACCAGCGGCAGCGAAAGCCTGGCCGCCGCGGCGAACATCTTCATGGGCCAGACCGAGGCGCCGCTCCTGGTCAAGCCCTACCTGCCGGGCATGACCCGCAGCGAATTGCTGGCCCTGATGGTGGGCGGCATGGCCACGCTGGCCGGCGGGGTGTTGGCGGCGTATGTGGGGTTTGGCATCAGCGCCGGGCATCTGCTGACCGCCAGCGTGATGAACGCGCCGGCCGGGTTGTTCATCGCCAAAATCCTCATTCCGGAGACCCAGCCCAGCGAGACGGCGGCCGGCGCCACCGCCCGGGTGCCGCGCGAGACGATCAACAGCATCGAGGCGTTGTGCCGCGGGGCCGCGGACGGTCTGGTGCTGGCGTTGAATGTCCTGGCGATGGTGCTGGTGTTTGTGGCCGTGGTGGCGCTGGCGAATCACCTCTTCGGCCTGGCGCAAACCCGCCTGGCGGCGCTGCTGGGCGCGGCGTGGGCGCCGGTCACGCTCCAGCAGGTGGTGGGCTGGGTGCAGGCGCCGCTGGCGTGGCTGATGGGGGTGCCGGCGGCGGATTGCGCGGTGGTGGGCCGGGTGCTGGGCGAGCGGGTGGTGCTCAACGAATTCATCGGCTACCTCTCGCTGGCGGACCTGCAAAAGAGCGGCGCGCTCCAGGAGCGCAGCGTCGTGCTGGCCACGTACGCGCTGTGCGGCTTTGCCAACTTCGGCAGCGTGGCCATCCAGATCGGGGGCATCGGGGCGCTGGTGCCGGCGCGGCGGGCCGATCTGGCCCGGCTGGGCTGGCGGGCACTGGCGGGCGGGTTGCTGGCCTGTTACACCACCGCGTCCATCGTGGGCCTGCTGCTTTGAGGGGGCCGGGCGGGCCAACGCGTCGGGAAAAGGGCTTTTCCAAGAGCGCCCGCGGGCTTAGGTTGGCCGGGCGTTTGGACCATGAATTTGCCCTGGCGCATAGCCGTGTACGCGGTGTTGGCGATCGTGGCGTACTTCAGCGCGAGCCGGTTCCTGGCCGGGTTCAGCCGCCAGATGGAGCGCGCGGCGCAGCGGCTGGAACGTTTCGAGAACCTCGAGGCCGCCCGCGCCCAACCCGCCGAAGCCGCCGAAGCCGCCGCGCCCGGCGCAGAATCTCTGGCGGAAGCCGACACCAACCAAAGCCCGGCGGCCCCGACGACGGCGGAAGCTCCGGGCAGCACTCAGGCCGTGGCCGCCGCCAGCGGGCCGGCCGACACCAACCGTGTGCCTCCACCGCCGGCGCGCGCGCCGGCCGAACGCCCGCCCGCCGCCCAGAGCGGCTTCAACGTGGTGTGGGGGGTGATCGCGTTGCTGGCGATCCTGGCGCTGGGCGTCTCGGTGGGCCGCGAGGTGTCCGGCTACCTGACCCACCGGGTGCACCGGGAGATTTACGGCGAGGCCAGCGAGCCGGTGGGCGACCCTGAGTACGACGAGGCCGAGGCGGTGTGGGCGCGCGGGGAGCACCTCGAGGCGATCCGGCTGCTGCGCGAGTTCCTCAATAAAAAGCCGCACAAGCTGCACGCGGCCTTTCGCATCGCCGAGATTTACGAGAAGGACCTGCACAACCCGCTGGCGGCGGCGCTCGAGTACGAATCCATCCTCAACCATCGCTTCGAGGCCGAGCGCTGGGGCTGGGCGGCCATTCACCTGGTCAACCTCTACAACCGGCTCGGGCAGGCCGAGAAGGCCGAGGCCACGTTGCGGCGCATCCTGGCCGAGCAGCCGCACACCCAAGCCGCGGCCAAGGCCCGCGAGCGTCTGGGCGAACCGCTGGTGAGCGCCGCGGAAGAAGCAGCCTCCGGGCCCGAGGACGGCCAGTTCCATCTGCCGCGCGGCTTCAAACCCAAGAAGGGTTGAGCGGGGCGCGACTGCCGACCTTGGGGCGGGGCTGGAGAACCCGGAGTCGGCGGAAAGTTGCCGCCAGCCTTTCGGCGGGCGGGCCGGTCACGACCAAGTTGGCCTTGCTCCCCGGAACCCGCCAAATCGTTCCGCTCAGTGCGCGGCGGGGGTGCGCTGGTGGCGCAGGAGCCACTCGTAGAGCTTCGGGTTGGCGTAGGTCTCGGTCCAGGAATCGTGCTGGGCCTCCGGGTACACGGTCAGCTCCACCTCGCGCACGCCGGCCTTGCGCAAGGCCTCGACCATGCGTTCGGACTCGGCCAGCTTCACCACCGGGTCCTTCGCGCCGTGAAAGGCCCACACCGCCAACGAGCGCAGCGCCTCGGCCTTCCGCGGGTCGGCCAGCATGGCCTTGAGCGGGTCGCCGCCGCCGCAGATGGGCACGATGGCCGCGAAGCGCTCGGGGTGCGCCAGGCCCAGGCTCCAGGTCCCGTAGCCGCCCATGCTCAGGCCGGTCAGATAAACCCGCGTCGGCTCCACCGGCTGGGTGGCGAGGATTTCGTCCAGGAGGGCCAGCACTTCGTCGTTGTCCCAGACCCGGCCGGCCGGGCACTGGGGCGAGACCACGATGAACGGAAAGTCCGGCTGTTCGCGGACGATTTTGGGCGGCCCGTGCTTGGCCACGAGCCAGACATCGTTGCCGCGCTCGCCGGCGCCGTGCAGGAAGAGGATCAGGGGCCATTTCTTGTCCGGCTGCGCGGCGGCGGCGCGGGGCACGTGGAGCAGGTAGTGGAGCGTCACCGTGCGGGTGATCTGCCGGGTGAACTGGCGGGCCTGTTGGACGTCGTCGGGCTTCACGGTTTGGGCGCGGGCGGGGGCAAGCAGGTCCGCGGCCGCCAGCGCGGCGAGGAGGATACGGGTTTGCATGGCGGGCCGGACCTTCTCACATGAGCTTGAGTTTGGGCAAGTCCTGCGCGTCCACCAGGCCCACCGGCTCGCGGCGGCGGTTGATCACGATGAGGTCGTCAATGCTGCGCTCGTTGAAAATCTTCAGCGCCTCGACCGCCAGGGCGTCCTCGCGCACGCACACCGGCCGGCGGGTCATCACCGCCGCCAGCGGCCGGCGGAGCACTTCGGCATCGTCGGCCATGTGCCGGCGCAGGTCGCCGTCGGTGAACACGCCCACCAGCCGGCCGCGGGCGTCCACCACGCTCACGCTGCCGGCCTTGGCGCGGGTCATCACCAGCAGGGCGTCGCGGACGCAGAGGGTCTGCGGCGCGACCGGGTTGCGGTCGTCGCGGCGCATGATGTCGCGGATGCGCAGCAGCAGGGCGCGGCCGATGGCGCCGGCGGGGTGGCGTTGGGCGAAATCACGGGGCTTGAAGCCGCGAGCCTCGAGCACGGCCATGGCCAGGGCGTCGCCCAGCACGAGCATGGCGGTGGTGCTGGCGGTGGGGGCGAGGTTGAACGGGCAGGCCTCGCGGGGCACGCGCACGTTCAGGACGTGGTCGCTGTGCCGCGCCAGCGTCGAGCGCGGCTGGCCGGTGAGGGCGACCAGGCGGACGGCGAAGCGCTTGAGCGCGGGCAGCAGCGCGAGCAGTTCCTCGGACTCGCCCGAGTAACTGAGCGCGAGCACCAGGTCGCCGTCGCTCACCAGGCCCAGGTCGCCGTGCAGGGCGTCCACGGGGTCCAGCACCACCGCCGTCGCGCCGGTGCTGGTGAGGGTGGCGGCGATTTTGCGGCCGATGAGGCCGGACTTGCCGATGCCGACGACGACGAGTTTGTTGCGGCGCCGGAGGGTTTCGACCACCGCCTCGACCACGGCGTCGAAGCTGGCGTCCAACTGGTCGCGCACGGCGCGGAGGCCGGCCAGTTCCAGGTCGAAGACCCGCCGGGCGCGGGCCAGGTGGGCCGAGGGGCGGCCCGGGGCGGAGCGGCGCATGGCGGCGGGCTATTCGGTGTTGGGGTAGGAGCCGAGCACCTTCACGAACACGCAGTGGCGGCCCAATTCCTCGAGCGCGCGGGCGACCTTCGGCTCGGCGGCGTGGCCGTCGCAATCCACGAAGAAGTAGTACTGCCAGGCCTTCCGTTTGCTGGGGCGGGACTCGATCTTGGTCATGTTGATGCGGTAGCGGCGGAAGGGGGCGATGGCGCCGTGGAGGGCGCCGGGTTTGTCGGCGATGCAGAACATGAGGCTGGTGCGGTCGCGGCCGGTGGGCGGCGGGCACTGGCGGCCGAGCACCAGGAAGCGCGTGGCGTTGTCGGCGCTGTCCTGGATGTTGTGCTCGAGCACGGGCAGGCCGTACTTCTCGGCGGCCAGCAGGCCGGCGACGGCGGCGGCGTTTTTCTCGCGGGCGGCCAGTTCGGCCGAGCGGGCGTTGGAGGCGGTTTCGATGATTTCGACGTCGGGCAGGTTTTTGCGCAGCCAGTCGCGGCACTGGGCCAGGGACTGGGGATGGATGAAGAGCCGGCGGATGCGCGCCCGCGGCACCCGGCTCAACAGGCACTGGGAAATGGGCATGACGATCTGGGCCACGATCTTGAGGTCGCTGTCCATGAACATGTCCAGGGTGTGAGTGACGACGCCCTCGGTGGAGTTTTCGACCGGCACCACGCCGTAGTCGGCGCGGCGTTTGGCGACCTCGGTGAACACGTCGGCGATGGTCTTGAGCGGCAGGTAGCTCACGCTGGCGCCGAAGCGTTGCAGGGCGGCCTGGTGGGTGAAGGTGGCCTCCGGGCCCAGGTAGGCGATGGTGGTGGGTTTTTCCAGGGCCAGCGCGCCGGACATGATCTCGCGGTAGATGGCGCGCAGGTTTTCATCGGGCAGGGGACCGGGGTTGAGCCGGCTGATCCGCTGCAGCACGTCGCGCTCGCGATGCGGGGCGTAGATTTCCTCGCCGTGCTGCTTTTTGAGCGCGCCGATTTCCCGGGCGTGGCGCACCCGTTCGTTGAGCAGGCGGACCAGTTGCCGGTCAATCCGGTCAATGGCCTTGCGGTGTTCGAGGATGCTCATGCGTCAGACTCTGAATCCGGCCGGGGCGTCGGTGCCGGGGAACCCGCCAAGGTTTCCGACGCGGGTGCCTCCGGAGCGGACGGCGCGGGCGCTACGCCGGACGCGGCGTTTTCGGCCGCGGGCGCGGGCGACGCTTGGAGGTTCAACTGCTCGGGCGGCGCGGTCGCCAGGCCCGGCTCGACGGTGAGCAGGGCCGGCGGGCGCTCGACCGGGATGCGCCGCAATTCGTCGCCGCCGGGCAGGTCCTCCAGGCGCGCCAGACCGAAGTACTCGAGAAACGCGCGGGTGGTGCCGTACACCTGGGGCCGCCCCACCACCTCCGCGCGGCCCACCACTTCGATCAGCCCGCGCTCCAGGAGCGTTTGCAGCACGCCGTCCACCGACACACCGCGGATTTGCTCGATCTCGGCGCGGGTGATCGGCTGGCGGTAGGCGATGATGGTGAGGGTCTCGAGCGCCGGCTGCGAAAGCCGCGCCGGGCGGGCGCGTTCGCCGGCCAGCGCCTGCAGCCACGGGGCGAATTCCGGCCGGGCCACGAACTGCCAGGCCCCGGCCACGCACGTCAGCCGGAAGCTGCGCCCCGCCGCCTCGAGCTCCGCCTGCAACGCCTCGAGCGCCGCGGTGATTTCCGCCACGCGCGCCTTCTTGAGCGCGCGCACGGCGGGCTCCTCGCTCTGGTCGGCGGCCCGCGCCAGCAACGCCTTGAGGTCCTCGGCGCTCTGGGGCGCGGGCGCGGCAAACAGCAGGGCTTCGAGCACGGACTTCAACTCGGTCATGAGGCAAGGGGAGCGACGGTGGCCGGATCGGTGGGGCCGGGGGCCGGCGCAGCCGGCGGTGGGGGCGGTTCGGGTGCGCCGGGCGGCGCGGCTTCGATGTAAATCTCGTCGAAGGGCGCGTCCTGCCGGGCCACGGCCACGCGCAGGCGGATCAGTTCCAACAACGCCAGAAACGTGACCACGATCTCGGCGCGGTGGCTGGCGTGGTCGAACAGCTCGGTGAAGCGCAAAGATTGGCCGGCGGCCAGGCGCGCGCGCAGCAACTCGAGCTTTTCGCTCACCGTCCAGCGGTCGTCGAGAATCTCCCCCGGCCGCGCGCGTTCCTGGAAACGCTTGAGCACGGCGTTGAGCGCGCCCACCAGGTCGAAGAGCGTCACGTCCGGGCGGGACGGAGCGGCGGGCGCGAGCGCCTCCGGCGGGGGCGCCTGGCGGGCGAAAGTTAGTTCGCGGAGTCGCTCGAGCTTTTGCAGCTCGGCGGCGGCGTCCTTGTACTTTTTGTACTCGACCAGCTTGCGGATCAGCTCCCAGCGCGGGTCTTCGAGGTCTTCGTCCTCGGGGCCGCCGACGGCCTGCTGGTCACGGGGCAGCAGTTCGCGGCTCTTGATGAGCATGAGCGTGGCGGCCATGACGAGGAATTCCCCGGCCAGGTCCAGGTCCAGCTCCTTCATCAACTCGACGTACTCGATGAACTGCGTGGCGAGCCGGGTGAGGTTGACCTGGTAAATGTCCACCTCCTCCTTCTTTACCAGGTAAAGCAGGAGGTCGAGCGGGCCCTCGAAGACCGTGAACTGGACCTTGTATTCGACCATGCCCTCGGGCGACTTGTCGCAGCGAAAGCCCGACGCTAACGCAACGCCCGCCCGCTGGCAACGCCGGGCCGACGACCGCGCCAAGCGCCGACGCCGGTCGGGCCGCGCTGCGGCGCGGCCAGGTGGGCGGCGCCGGCGCAGCGGCGCCCTACCACGCGAAGCACGTACTCCAAACACAGGCGCGCGGCAGGGGCGTACGGTCAACCGCGACGCGTATGGAGTGCGCCGGCTTGCCGGCGCTGTCACTGCGGCGCTAGAGGGTGCGTGCGCTCCCCAAACCGGGTCGGCGGCAAGTTGCCGCCGCGAACGGCCAAGTTGGCCGTCCAACCCGGAGCCGGAAAGCGGCAGCAAGCGGCCGCACTCCACGCGCTGGCGCGCGGGACGGGTGCTCGGTCAATCGTCGGATGCGCCCGGCAAGGCGCGCCGCCCAAAACGCGGCTTGCCAGCCCGGAGCGCGCCGGGCAAGTTGACCGGCCCGAATATGGCACACGTCAAGTTGCACATTCCCGGTCCGGTCGAGGTCAGCGAGAAGACCTTCCGCGCGTTTTGCCAGCCCATGATCGGGCACCGCGGACAGGGCTTCAAAGACCTTTACGCCCGCATCCAGCCCCGACTCCAGGCCCTGTTGTCCACCCAGCAACTGGTCTTCCTGTCCACCTCCTCAGCCTGGGGGGTCATGGAGGGTGCCCTGCGGAACCTCTGCGCCAAAAAGGTTCTCAACTGCATGTGCGGCGCGTTCTCGGACAAGTGGTACGACGTGGCCAAACGCTGCGGCAAGGATGCCGAGCCTCTCCAGGTGCCCTGGGGCTCGCCCATCCGGGCTGAGGCCGTGGACGCCCGGCTCGCCACCGGCCAGTTCGACGCCCTGACCTTCATCCACAATGAAACCTCGACGGGCGTCATGTCGCCGCTGGCCGAGGTGGCCGCGCTCAAGACCAAGTACCCCGACGTGATGTTCATCGTGGACTGCGTCAGCTCGCTCACCGCCGTGCCGGTCGAGTTCGACAAGTTGGGCGTGGACGTGGTGCTGGCCGGCACTCAGAAGGCCCTGGCCCTGCCGCCGGGCATGAGCCTGTTCGTCTGCTCGCCCGCCGCCCTGGCCCGGGCCGCCACCCTCAAGGACCGCGGGTACTACTTCGACTTCCTCGAGTTCCAGAAAAACGCCGAGCAAAACATGACGCCCAGCACGCCGAGCATCGCCCACGTGTACGCGCTCGAGTCCAAGCTCATAGACATCTTCGCCGAGGGCCTCGAGGCCCGTTACGCCCGGCACGCCCGGCTGGCCCGCATGACCCGCGACTGGGCCGCGCGCCACGGTTTCACGCTCTTCCCCGAGCCCGGCTTCGAGTCGCACACGCTGACCTGCGTGAACAACGGCGCCAAACCCGGCGGCCGGGTCATCAACGTCCCCGAGTTCCAGAAGCGCGTGAAGGACCGCGGCTTCCTCATTGACGGCGGCTACGGCAAGATCAAGGGCACCACCTTCCGCGTCTCGAACATGGGCGACGAGACCGAGGCCACGATGAACACTCTCTTCGCGGCCATGGACGACGCCCTGCAGGGGCTTTGAACCGTGCCCGCGCCCGCGCGTGTCCGTCGCTGCTGGCCGGCCCTGTGGGTCCTGGTCGCCGCGGCCGCGCGCGCGATGATCTTCCTGGGCACGGACGACCCGGCCCACAACACCACCCCGCCCGCGGGCGAACTGTCCGAGAGCGGCTGGCAATGGCAGGGCAACTGGCGCGGCTTCGCCGGCACGCCCATCGCCCCGCAATGGTTCCTCACCGCCCGCCACCTGGGCGGCAGCGTGGGCGAGGAATTCCACTTCGCCGGCCGTGCCTGGCGCACCACCGCGCGCGTTGACGACGAGGCCAGCGACCTGACCCTCTGGCGGGTCTGCGGCGAGTTCCCCTCTTACGCGCCCTTGTATGGTGACACCAACGAGGTGGGTCAGCCGTGCGTGCTCTTCGGCCGCGGCCGCGCGCGCGGCGCCCCGGTGGTGGTCACCAACGAGCTGGGCGAAACCCAACTGCGCGGCTGGCTCTGGGGCGGCGGCGCCGGCACGCTGCGGTGGGGCGTGAACCACATCACCGCGCTGGCCAACTACGGCGGCCACCCGGAGAACGCCCTCGCCGGCGCGTTCGACGCCGGGGGCGAGCCCGACGAAGCCATGCTCACCGGCGGCGATTCCGGCGGCGGCGTCTTCATCCGGCGCGACGGCCGGTGGGAGCTGGCCGGCATCGCCCTGGCCGTGGACGGGCCGTTCCGCTTTAACGCGGACGGTGAGGACTTCCACGCCGCGTTGTTCGACAAGACCGGGCTGTTTGAACGTGGCGATTCCGGCTGGGCGCTGGTGGTGGCCACGGAGACTCCGCAGCCCGCCGCCTGGTACGCCTCGCGCATCGCCGCCCGCCGCGACTGGATCGAAGCAACCATCGCGGCCAATTCCGGGTCGCCCGAGCCGCCGGAACTTCAAATGGCCGCGGACGTGGCCGGCCCGTACACCAACGTCGTCGCCACGGTGGACCTCGAGGCACAGACCCTGCGGGTGCCCGCGCCGAACGGTCCGGCCTTTTTCCGCTTGAGCGCCTGTCGTCCCACACGCGTGCTCGGCATCACGCGCGAAGCCGGCGACCTGGTGATTCGGTACGAATGACCGGCACCCGGGGGAGGGAGTCAGGAGTCAGGAGTCAGGAGCGAAAAAGAGGATGCCGGATCCCGGATGCCAGATACCGGAAACAGCCGAGTTGGCTGTACCACTCGAAGCAGCAAAAAAGCGGCAACAAGCTGCCGCACTCCACACGCTGACGCCCGTGGTAGGGCCGCGGTGCGGCACGGCCGGGGGCGGCGCCGGGGCAGCGGCGCCCTACCTCGCGAAGCGCTTGGAGTGCGCCCGCCTGCGGCGCCTCGCTCGGCGCAGGCAGGCCGGCTTGCCGGCGCTGTGGACGGGGATCAGATGCCGGAGGCCGAACACTGGACGCCAGATGCCGGATGCCAGATGCCAGATGCCGGATGCCAGATGCCGAGGTCGGATATCAACCACCAGACGCGGCCGGGTCGGCCGTGCCACCGGGCGCTGGGCCGCGCGCTGCAAACCGCTGCTTCGCCGTTGTTTCCCCGTCCCGATTGTGGTGAGGTGACGCGGTGATGAGACCCCGCGCCGATCTGATTTTCGCCGCGCTGGTTTTCGCGGCCCGGCGGGCGATGGCTTGGCCGCCGCCGCGGCGCGGCGCTTGGGGATGGCTGGCCGGGCTGGCCCTGGTCGTGGGCACGTGGGCCGTGCACGGCGCCGCGCCGGTCACGAATCACGTGCTCGAGCTGCGCGGCGCTGGAGCTTACGCCGAGCTGCCCGTGGCGCCGTTTCGCCCGCTCCGCCAGGCCACGGTCGAGTGCTGGGTGCGCTGGGATGAGTTGGGGGACTCGCGCCGGGCCTGGAATTACGGCTGCCCGCGCCGCGATGTCAGTCTCTTGGCGCGCAATTTCAACGACCTCGGCTTCGTCATCGGCGACGGCCGGGCGTTGCACTGGGTGGAGATGCCCGGCGTGGTCCAGGCCGGCGAGTGGCATCACGTGGCGGCCGTCTCGGGGCCGGACGGGATGCGGCTGGTGCTCGATGGCGTGCCGTTGCCCCGCACCAACGCCTTCACCGGCAGTTTTGCCGCCGCGGCAGAGGACGGCGTGTTTTATCTGGGCCGCTCGGTGACCGAGTCGGATCGCGAGCCGCTGTTCAAGGGCGCGCTGGACGAGTTCCGGGTCTGGGACCGCGCACGCAGCGAGGAGGAAATCCGGCGGGACATGTTTCGCCGCGTGGCCCCCGGCGAGCCGGGGCTGGTGTTTGCGGCGAGCTTCGAGCCGGACGAGGCCGGCGCTGCCGGGCCGGTGCAACTGCACGGGGCGGCCCGGCTGGTGCCCGAGGCGTTGCCGACGGAGGAAAGCTGGCGGCGACCGGTCCGCCTCACCGGCCGGGTGTTGCTGGCGAACGGCCGGCCCGCAACGGAGGCGCTGGTGGTGGCGTTGGCGGGCGCGCGGCGGCTGGGGGCCACGCGCACCGGCCCGGACGGTCATTTTGAACTCGCGTTGCGGCTCGAGGCGCCGACCCAAGTGCGGCTCGATTACCTGCACTGGGAAGGAGTCAATCGCGGCGAGCCGTCGTTGCTGCTGGACCCGGAGCAGCCGGTCCGGGACGTGGGCGAGGTGCGGTTGCGCGCGGTGGGGCCGGCGCGGGGCCCGTTCGAGATGCACCCGTTGCGAGAGGAGTTGCTCCGGTTGACCGGCTCGGAAAACCCCGCCGTGCGCGAGGAGGCCGGCCGGCTGTTGCGTCGCGGCTCCGGGGGCGGGCCGCCGGCGGCGGGGGCGCGCGGGCCCGGACGGTGGTCGGGCTTTGGTTTTGTGGCGGGGATGCTGGCGGCGTTCAGCCTGATGCACGCGCTGTTGTTTGCCTTCCAGCCGGCCGCGCGCAATCACCTGTACTTCGCCCTGGTGACCGGGCTGGCGGCGTTGATGAGCTGGCCGGCGCTGGAGCTGGACCGGTTGACGGCGAACTGGCTGCCCGTGCTGGCGGTGCTCACGCTGCGGCTCTTTCAGCTCCTCTTCGAGCCGGAGGCGCCGCCCCGCCTGCGGGGCCTGGCCCGGCTGACCGGCGTGGCCGTGGGGGTGTTGATGGTGGATCAACTGGTGGTGTCGTTGCCTGCGGCGTTGACCTGGCTGGCGCGCGCGGCCGGTCTGGCAATGGTGGTCGTGTGCGCGGTGCGCGTGGGCGGCATCGCCTGGCGCGCCTGGAAGGCCGGGCGGGAGGGCGCGCGAGTGATCGGCGTGGGGGTGGTGGCGCTGCTGGTGTTGCCGGCCATTCCGTATCCGGTGCCCGGGCTGGGCGGGCTGAACTTTCAGCAGTTGGGCGTGATCCTGTTTTTCGGCACCACCTCGGTGCACCTGGCCCGCACGTTTGCCCTGGCCGGCCGGCGCCTCGAGCAACAGACCGCCGAACTGAGCGCGGCCAACCGCGAGCTGCGCCGGGCCAACGAGGAAATCGAAAGCCAGAAACAGGCCCTGGCCGCGGCCAAGGAGGCCGCCGAGGCCGCCAACCAGGCCAAGTCCCGGTTCCTGGCCAGCATGTCCCACGAATTGCGCACCCCGCTCAACGCCATCATCGGTTACGCGGAAATGCTCGAGGAGATCGCCCGCGAGGAGGGCCCGAGCGCCTACGTGCCCGACCTGCAAAAAATCCAGACCGCGGCGCGGCACCTCCTGCTGCTCATCAACGACATCCTTGACCTCTCCCGCATCGAGGCCGGCCGGGTCAGCCTGTGCGTTGAGGAGTTCGACGTGCCCCCGCTCGTGGCCGAAGTCGCCGCCACGCTCCAACCCCTGGTGGCCCGGCGCGCCAACCGCCTCGAGGTGGACTGCCCGCCGGACCTCGGCCGGATGCGCTCGGACCTGACCAAGGTGCGGCAGATTCTTTTCAACCTCCTGAGCAACGCCGCCAAGTTCACCGAAAACGGCCGCATCACCCTCACCGTGCGCCGCCAGCCGGCCCCGCCGCCAGCCGGCCCGGAGGCCGCGCCCGCGCCCGACCAAATCGTCTTCGCCGTGCAGGACACCGGCATCGGCATCGCGCCGGAGCACCTCGAGCGCATCTTCCAGCCGTTCATGCAGGCCGACGCCTCGATCTCACAAAAGTACGGCGGCACGGGCCTCGGGTTGACCCTGAGCCGGCGCTTCTGCGAGCTCCTGGGCGGCAGCATCCGCGCCACCAGCCAACCAGGCCGGGGCTCCACCTTTACCGTCGTGCTGCCCGCGGAACTGCCCGCCGCCGCCACCGAGCCCGTCCCGGCCGGCGCCGCACCGGCGGCGGCCGTGGCTGCCTCCTGACCTTTGCGTCCAACCATGCCCACCATCCTCCTCGTCGAAGACAACGAAATGAACCGCGACATGCTCTGCCGCCGGCTCGAGCGCCGGGGCTACACCGTCCGCTGCGCCGCCGACGGTCAGGAGGGTCTGGACCGCGCCCGCGCCGAGACGCCGGACCTCATCCTCATGGACCTGAGCCTGCCGGTGCTCGATGGCTGGACGGCCATTCGCCGGCTCAAGGCCGACCCCGCGCTGCGCCGCATCCCGGTCATCGCCCTCACCGCCCACGCCATGGCCCAGGACGAGCAGCAGGCCCGCGCGGCCGGCTGCGACGACTTCGACACCAAACCGGTCGAACTGCCGCGGCTGTTGGCCAAGATCGAAACCCTGCTGCGCGCCGCCCCTGACGCCGCATGAACACCGCTCCGCCGCCATCCGCCCCGGACGCCTCCGACCCCGGTCCGGCGCCGGTGGACCCGCTGGCGCGCATCCGCCACGACCTGCGCACGCCCGCCGCGCACATCTTGGGCTACGCGGAAATGCTCTCGGAACAGGTCGCCGAGCTGGGGCTCACGCACCTGTTGCCCGACCTGCGACGCGTCGAAACCGCCGGCCGGCAACTGGTGGACCTCATCCGTGAGGAACTGGTTCCGGAGCGCCTGCAAAGCGGCGCGCTCGCCCTGCGCGACCTGCACGCGGCGTTTCGCACCCCGCTCAACCACGTCCTGGGCTACACCGAGTTGCTCGCCGAGCAGGCCGAGTCCGGCCCCGCCGCCGCCCTGGCGCCGGACCTGGAGAAAATCCGCCGGGCCGCCGGCGAGTTCCTGCGCCTGACGGAGCAATGGCTCACGGCGGAACAGTTGCGCGCGGTCATGGCCGCCCGCCCCGCGGTGGTTCCCCGGCTCGAACCGGCCGCCCTGGCCCTGGCCCGGCCCGTGGTGGTGCCGCGTATCGGCCCGCCGCCCGAAGGGCGCATCCTGGTGGCCGACGACGACCCGGGTCACCGGGACCTGCTGTGCCGTCGGCTCCGGCAACAGGGGTACGTGGTTGCCGCCGTCGCCGGCGGCGCGGAAGCCCTCGAACGGTTGCGCCAAGAGCCGTTTGACCTGCTCCTGCTGGACGTGCTCATGCCGGACCTGGACGGCGGCCAGGTGCTGGCCGCCCTCAAGGCCGACCCCGTCCTGCGCGAGCTGCCGGTGATCGTGCTTTCGGCGTTGGATGAAGTGGACAGCGTGGTGCGCTGCATCCTGGCCGGGGCCGAGGATTATCTGGCCAAGCCGGTCAACACCGTGCTGCTGCGCGCCCGCATCGGCGCGTGCCTGGAAAAGTGCCGCCTGCGCCGTCAGGAGGCCGCCTACCTGGCCGCGCTCGAGACTGAGCAGCAAAAATCCGAGCGCTTGCTCTTGAACATCCTGCCCGCCGCCATCGCCGAGCGGCTCAAGCGCGGCGAGACCACCATCGTGGACCAACTGGCCGAGGTGACCGTGCTCTTCGCCGACCTGGTGGATTTCACCGCGCTGGCCGCGCGGCTGGACTCGGTGACCGTGGTGCGGCTGCTCGACGACCTCTTCAGCGTCTTCGACGAACTGGCCCGCGCCCAGGGCCTGGAGAAGATCAAAACCATCGGCGACGCCTACATGGTGGTGGGCGGCGTGCCCACGCCCCGGCCGGACCACGCCGAGGCGGTGGCCGAATTGGCCTTGAACATGATGAGCCACGTCGAGCGGGACCGCGCCGACGCCCCGGTGCCGCTGCGTCTGCGCATCGGCATCCACACCGGGCCGGTCATCGCCGGCATCATCGGCCGCTCGAAGTTCAACTACGACCTCTGGGGCGACACGGTGAACACCGCCAGCCGCATGGAAAGCCACAGCTTGCCCGGACACATCCAGGTCACGGAGGCCACGCAGCGGCGCCTGGCCACGCGTTACACCTTCACGCCGCGCGGCGAGATCGAGGTCAAGGGCAAGGGCCGGGTGCCGACGTGGTTTCTCACCGGCCGCCGCGACGGGGCCCCGAACGGTTGATTCGTCCCCGGGACGGACGCGGTTTGAGCATTCACGGCACGTTGACCTTCAGCCGGAAAAACCGCGCCGCCGCGTTTTCGGCCGGGAGCGGCACGCCCCAAACGCCCTCCGCCAGCGGTTGCGGTGCCGGCGCGGCGGGCTGGACCTCTTGCCACGGGCCGGCGACCACGTCGCGGGTTTGCTCGACCACGTAGCGGCGGCTCGTCACAGCCGGCGAGAACGTCAACCACCACGCGCCATCGGCCCCCGGCGCCAGGCCCAGCCGCAAGTGCGACCCGGCGTTGGTCGGGTCGGTGCCGAAGGCGAACTCGGCCAGGTTCGAGAAACCGTCGCCGTCGGCATCGGCCAACGGGTCCGGCGCTTCGGCAAAGAAATGCGCAACCCACCACGCGGGCAGGCCCGGCGACGGAGGCGGGTCCTGGCCGTCGCGATACACCCACCGGACCGCGCCCACGGCGAGCGACTGGCCGGCGGTGCCGGTTTGATTGGCCAGCACGACTTCCGGCATCTCGTCGCGGTCCAGCCACAGGTTCGTGGCCAGCTTGCGGAAGCCGCTGTCGGCTTGGGATTGGTTCAGCCGCACTGTGCGGGTGAGGCGGCGGGTGCGGATTTCGTAGGTGGCTCCGGCGGCGCCGACTTGGGCGGGCAGGCGGTACTCGATGTCATACCAGCCGGGCACGGCGGCCGTGACGCGCCAGCGGGCGGTGGCGGAGGGTGTGCCGGTGGTGGTCGGGGTGGTCCAGTAACCAGGCGGTGGTTCGCCCGAGCCGGATTGCACGAAGCTCCACGTGCCGGTCCGGCGTACGTCCCACTCGCTAGCGAGCAGCGGCCGGAAAGCCGGTCGGAGGCGGACCGGGCCGGAGAGATGCGTCGGCTGACCGGCCGCTTCGTTGATCACGCGAAACCAAAGTTCGGGCGCGCCCGCCCAGGGCGCTTGGTCCAGGCCGCCGAGCAGCAGCAGGTGTTGCGTGCGCAAGCTGTCTTCAGCGATGGCCGCGTCCGCGTCGCAAGCTACGCCGGGGCCCGGGCGCACGCGGCCGCGTGTGGGCACGTCCGTCCGCCAGGTCACCACCGCGCTGTCGCGGCCAACGCTGACCTTCAGGTCGCGTGGCTGGTGGGGCGAAAGGTCGGGCACGAGCACCAGGTTGGTGTACAGCACGCGCCGTCCGTCCTCGGGCCAGGCGTGAAATTGCGTGAGGTAGCCCGGCGCCGAGACCAGGATCGCGACGGGAGGCGTGCCGTGGAGCAGCCGGGCAAAGGCGCCGTTGGCGTCGGTGACCAGCAGTTCCGGTGCTTCGCCGCAGAGCTCGATCACGGCGCCTTCGAGAGGTTGGCCCGCGGCGTCCTGCACCGTGCCCGACAGGCCGACCACCGAGCCGTCGGTCTTCCAGGGCATGGCCGGCGGGGCGACCGGCTCGGCGAAAATGGGCGGGGAGACCGGGTCATGCGCGGTCGGCGAGGTGAGCGCCGTGATGAACTCGGCCCGGGGCACGCCGTCCCTGGCCGGCACGGCGTAGGAATAGACCAGCAGGCCGTCGGCACGCGGCGCGGCGGGGCCCTGGCCGACGCGCGTGGAGCGCATTTGCACGATCGAGTTCGAGATCGTGTTGAGGTAAGCCCCCACGCCCAGGGCCACGTGACGTTGGAAGCGATTTTGCCGGGCGAACCGGCTCCAGTCCGACCAAGCGGCGGCGTGGGTTTCCTGGCGGAAGTAGGCCATCGGGATGTTCAGGTCCAGGACGCCCTCGGCCATCCAGCCGCGCCAGTCCTGGAGCACGTGGGACCAGGCGGCGCTTTGCAGCCAGGTGGGGAAGCTCGTCGCGGCCGGGGTCCAGGTGATGGTGGCGGCGGAGATTTTGGCGCGGGGCCGGACTACGGCGGCGGCCAGGTACACGCGGCGGAGCAGGGCGGTGATCTGGTCGCGCCGCCACTGCTGCCAGGCCGAGTCGTCGGGAGCCGGGCGGCCGGTGCTGGCGGTGGCGGCGTTGAAGCGAGCGACCGCGACCGGGTTGTAGCCCCAGTCCCGGCCGGCGTAGCGGATGTAGTCGAAGTGCAGGCCATCCACGTCGTAGCGGCTCAGGAGGTCCAGCGCCACGTTGAAGGTGTGCTGCTGAACGGCGGGATGGCCCGGGTCGAAGGCATAGTTCGAGCCGTCCCATTTTTCGCCGGTGAACGACTCGGTGAGCCAGTCCTGGTGGAGCCGGTAAGGATGGTTTGTCTGGGAGGGCAGGGTGGTTTGCTGGTTCCAGATGTTGTAGGTGACGATCCAGGCGTGGACCTCGAGCGGCGGGTTTGTGCCCGAGTCCCGCGCGCGGGCGATCAGGTAGGCCAAAGGGTCAAAGCCCGCCAGAACGTCGCTGGCGCGTGGCTCGAAGCGGCTGTTGTAGTAGGCGTCACCGCGTTTGCGGACCTCGACAAACAGGGCGTTGAAGCGGGCCGCGCGCGCGTTGGCGACCAGGGCGTCCACCTCCACCGGACTGCGCAGGGCCGCGTGCCACGTGTCCACCCACCAGCCGCGCAGTTCGGGCGTTTGGGCGAGGGCGGGCGCGGGGGTGGCGGCGAACAACCCCAGCGCCAGTCCAAGACCCAGCCACCTGCCGCGGGACCACCGGTTCATCGCCGGGAGCGGGGCACGGTTTCGCGCACGCGGCGCAGGTCGCGGTCCTGCGCGGTGGACGGCACCTGGACGGTGTAGCTGGCCGGGTTGGCGAGGTAGGACTTCTTGATGGTCTCGGAGGCCTCGACGATGTGCGGGTCCACCCAGCGCCAGAGTTCGGCGTGGCCGTCGGCGAAGGAGAGGACGCCGCCGCGGTTGTGGCGGCTGGCCGGGAGGTTCCACCAATAAAAGGCGGGGTTGTCCGGCGGCAGGATGCCGAGGGCGCCGTTTTGGATGCTCCACTCGTCCTCGCAGAGGAAGACCGAGGCCCGGCTGGGGCCGGGGTCGGTGATGTCGGCCTCGCGATAGACCGGGTTTGGGATGAGCGAGGGGTTGAGGTGGGCCAGGCCCGTGCCCATGGCGTAGCTACGGGTGCGAAGCAGGTTGGGGAAGCGCGTGACCTTCGAGCGGTCGGCCGGGCAATGGTAGATGGCCACGGAGGTGTTGTACGGGAAGAGCACCCCCTTCTGGATGTTGGTGGTGGTGCGGTCGGTCTTGGCGTCGCCCTCGATCCAGGAGCCGGGCAGGCTGATTTCGCCGCTGGCCTCGTTGGGCGGCAGCCAGCCGCGGTGGTCATCGGTGTACATCGCCCAGCAGAGCGTGAGCTGCTTGAGGTGGTTCAGGCAGCCGATGCCCTGGGCCTTGCCCTTGGCGCGGGACAACGCGGGCAGGAGCATCCCGGCCAAGATGGCAATGATGGCAATGACCACCAGCAACTCGATGAGCGTGAAAGCGGCGGCCCGGCGGTGCGGGTGGGCCAAGCCCGCCCGCCGGGTCGCGCCACGAAGCGGAACCGCCCCGCGCCTTTGGGCGCCGGGCGAAGGGAGTAGAACGGACGCGCCGGTCACGGCAGAGCCTACTTGACGATGGCGCGGAAGAACCGGGCGTTGCCGGTGACCGGCACGCTGGCCTGGCCGCTGGGGCCGCTGAGGCTCACGCCCGGCACGTCGCTCCAGACCTTCAGGTCTTCGGAAGCCTGAAGGCCGTAGGTCGCGCCGGCCTGGCCGGTGACGGTGAACTCGAAGTTGCCGCCGCTGAGCCGCGCGCCCGAGAGCGTGGGCGGCTGGGCCGGCGCAGGCTTCTTCACGTCGAAGGCCACGATGCCGTTGTTCGAGTTGAGGGCGTAGAGCCGGTTGCCGCCGAACACGGCCTGACCGGTGCCGTTGATGTTGGCGTTGTCGGCCGCGCAGAACTCCTGGTCAATGAGCACCGGGTTTTCCAGGTCGGCCAGATCGTAGAGCCGCACGTTGTCAGGGTTCTCGAAGGCCACGAGGGCCAGGAAATTGTTGACCGGGTCCCAGGCCAGCGGGGCGGCGCTGCCGGGAATGAGCGCGGTCGGGTAGTTGTGCAACGTGGTGGCGGTGCCGGCGGTCAGGTCGAAGCCCACGTGCCGCAGGGTTTGGCCCGTGGCCTTGCCAAAGAAGCTGTTGCCCGGACCGAAGGCGACGCTCAGGCCGAAGTTGCCTGCAGTGGCGTCTTCCACCGTGAGGAGCGTGGGCTCGAATTGGGCGCCGTCGGCGGTGGTGAACACGGCCACGGCCTGCCCGTTGCGCTGGGCGGCCAGCAACTGGGTATTGGCCCCGGCGCCGCGCGCGGCCAGGGTATCGCCCCAGCGTCCGCCGCCGGGGTTGCCCAGGTAGGCCACTTCGGGAAGCGTGTCCGCGGCGTCGTTGGCCCACCGGTAGATGCTGAACGGAGTCGCGGCCGCGTCGGTGGTCAGGTTGCAGGCGTACACCGCGCCGTCCTCGGCCACGGCGAGCATGTTCAAGGTGAAGGTGCCGCCGAAGACGATCGCGGGGTCCACGGTCAAGGTGTGCAGTTCCTCGCCCGTGACGCCGTCGAGCACGTAAATCTTGGCGCCGTCGGTGCGGCTGATGACCAGCACGTGGCCGTTGACCGGGTTGTAGGCCAGGCCGCGCTGGGAGTTGTCCTGGTTGAGCCAGGGCCTGGCGCCGGGGGCGAGTTGCCATTTGAGGGTCAGCGCATCGGACTTGACCAGCGGCACCACGGCAAGGGTGGCCGGGTCGCTGAGCACTTCGCCGGCGACGTTTTTGATCAGCACGGTGTAATCGCCGGCCCGGGCGGGCGTGACGCCGGTGAGGGTGAGCGTGGCGTTCGTCTGGTCGGGCAGGTTTTCGCCGTTGAACTTCCACTGGTACGCGAGCGGCTTGGTGCCGCGGGCGACGACGCCGAACTGGACACTGCCGCCCTCGAGCACGGTCTGGCTCACCGGCTGGGTGTCAATGACCGGCGGCTCGGGCACGACGGAGACCTCGACCCGGGCCATCAACAGGCCGTTGTTGGTGTCCAGGCCCACGACCTTGTCGCCCAGGATGCCGGCGGCGGCGGTGCCGTTGGCGTTGGCGTTGGGCGGATTGGCCGGCATGGGCAGGGCCTCGCCGATGCGCAGCGGCGCCGCGGGGTCGCTCAGGTCGAAGACCGAGAGCGTGTGGGCGCTGTAATCCACGGCGGCCAGGCGCTTGGTGGCGGGGTCGTAGGCGATGCCGGTGACGCCGCCGGCCACGACGGTGGTGGGAATGGTGCGCACGGTTGTGGCGGTGCCGGCGGCCAGGTCGAAGGACAGTTGGATGAGCGCGTTGCCGTTGAGCTTGGCCCAAACGGTGTTGCCCTCGCCGAAGGTCAGCCCGAGCCCCGCCTTGCCCGAGGCATCCGTGGTAAGGGTATGCGCCGTAAAGTTCGTGCCGTCAGTGGTGGTGAAGACGGTGAGGTACTTGCCGTTGCGGGACATGGCGGCCAACTGCGTCTCCGCGCCGCTGCCCCGGGCGGCGAAGTTGTCGCCGAACCGGATGTCCTGGCCGCTGCCGCCCTTGCCCGAGGTGGCGTCGCCCGCGAAGGCCACGCTCACCGGCGTGTCCGTGTTTTCGTTGCCCCAGCGATAGATTTTGAAGGGGGTGTTGACCGTGTCCAAGGTCAGGTTGGCGGCATAGACCGCGCCGTCGGCGGCCACGGCGACGAGGCTCATGGCAAAGGTGCCGCCGCTGATGGGGAAGTTGCCGTCGGCATCGGCGGGGCTGAGGGTGCGCGGCGCGCCCAGTTCGGCCGAGCCGTCCGAGCCGTCGGCGCCGCTCAGGACGTACACCTGGGGTCCGCCGGCGCGGCTGAGGAACAGCACGTTGCCGGTGAGCGGGTTGAGGGCCACGCCGCGTTCGGTGTTGCCAGTCGTGACGTAGGTCTGGTCGCCGGGGGCGAGCTTCCAGACCTCGAGCAACGAGTCGGCCCGCAGGCCGGGCGAGGCGCCCAGCAGTGCGGTGGCCAGCGTGAGCAGTGACAGGGAACAGGAGACGGGGGTGGTTTTCATGGTGATGCGCGGTGCAGGTGTTCCTCGGCCAAAATCCGTCGGATCCGACGGATCTTGGCCGATCCAAAAACGACCGCGGCAGTTTACCGGGCCTGCCCGCCCTGTCAAAGGGGGTCGGCCGGATTTTCCGCGACGAGCAAGACGCGACGGCCGGGGGCCAGGCCGGAGCCACAGCGCATCAGCGCTTTTTGTAACTGATGGCGATGCCGTCGTTTTTCTCCATCGAGGCGCGCACAATCACGGTCTCGTAAGCGCCCCCGCGCTCGACGTGGTCCAGGTAGTCCTGCATCTCGCGCGCGAACTGGATGACGTTGTCCGCCACGACCACCGCGCCCGGCTTCAACTTCGGCTCGATGGCCCGCAGGTACTTCAGGTAATCGCGCTTGACCGCGTCAATGAAGACAAAGTCGAACTCCCCCTCGAGCGCGGGCAATACCTTCAAGGCGTCGCCTTCGACCACCGTGACCGTTTTGTCCAGCCCGGCCTTTTTCAGGTTTGCGCGGCACTGGCGGACCATCTCCGGGTCAATGTCAATGGTGATGAGCCGGCCGCCGGTGCGCTCGAAGCCCACGCCCATGTGGAGCGCCCCGTACCCGGTGGCCGAGCCCACCTCGACCCCGCGCTGGGCGCCGCGGGCCTGCACCAGGATGCGCAGCAACATCGCGTCGCCGGGCGTGGTGTTGAGCCCGATGCGCTTGAACTCCCGAATGAACTGCTCGCGAGCTTCCTCCGAGACCGGCGCCTCTTCCGCCGCCCGGAGGGCGGCACCCGCAAACATCCACAGGCCGCACCCCAGAACCAGGGCCAGCCGACAGGCAGTCCGAAAAACAACAGGGTATTTCATGGCGGCAAACTTGAAGCAACCTCCGCCGCTGGCAATGCCAAAGACGCTCCCGCCGTGGAAAACCCGCGCGCAACGCCAAAGCCCGACTCCAACCGCCCGCGGGCAGCAGCATGACCCGCGACGGCTCGCGTCGGCCCTCACGCCGGCACGGCCATGATGATCCGCTCGTCGAAGCTGGGCGCCACCTTCTGCCCGGGGGCGACCTCGAGGAAATCCGCCGCCGCCCAGTCGCCGTCCAGCCAGCGCTGGAGCAGGCCGAGGTCGCCGGGAATCCGCTCGAACTCCCAGCCCTTCTCGGCGCACAGCCGCCGGACCTGCTCGTCCAACCGCAAGGGTCGGGTGAAATCGAACTCGATCAGCGTCCCGTGCGTGTAGTGCTGCGTCCAGCGCTGCATTTCCTCGAACAAGTACCGCGCGGCCTCTTCGCCGTACCGGGCGATCCAGGCGGCCCGTTGCTCCTCGAGGCGGGCGGCCGATTGGGCCGGCATGAACGCGCCGTGTCCGGCGGCGGCTTCGCCCCGGCGGCGCACCGGCACCTCGATCCAACCGGCGGTGAAGTAGTACGTGCCCGGCCGCTCGGTGAACCGCTGCTGGTAGCGCTGCTTCGAGCCGAGGAACAACGTGATGCAATCGTGCGCCCGCGGGATGACCAGGCGCGTGGCGCCGGCGCGCAGGTCCTTGAGGATGCTGCTGCACAGGCCGTAGCCCACGAGTACCGCGTCGCAGGAGCCGGCGGGCACGGCCTCGATCCGCCGCTGCAACTCGTCGCGGCCGCGGGCCGGGGTGTCGTGCAAGCCCTGCGGCAGGAATTCCAGGTCAATGAGGTTCGGGCTGCGCGCGGCGCAGTGGCAGATTTCGCGGCGCGCGATGTCGCAAGCGATGACCTTGAGGATCATGCCGGGCCGCGGCGGCCTCCCGGTTCACTCGCGCCGGGCGGTCCAGCGAATGGCGTTGGCCAGCAGCCGCCGGTAGTGGGGGTTCTCGTAGGCGTAATGGTCGTGGCCCGACTGGATGTACACCACCCGCGCCGCGGCGTAGGTCTTGGCCCAGGCCACGATGGGGCTGCTGAGCGGTTCCCGGGTGCCGAGCAGGGGCGTGACGTCGGCCGCGATGTCGAACAGCCGGTAGGTCTCGTCGTGAAGGTCGAAATCGCTCAACCCGCGGGTGACGGGGTGGTCCTTCGCCAGGACCTGCACGCGGTACTTCACGTCGTGGGTGTACTGGGAGCGGTGCTTGATCCAGCCGTCACGCTGGGTCGGGGCCAGGTAGTAGCGGGCGCCGATGATGCGCTCGTACTCGGGCCAGGCCTGGTAATTGGCGATGGCATGGTGCGTGACCACCAGGCCCTTGCCCTCCTGGAGGCGCGCCAGGAAGTCCTGCCTGGCCGACTCGCTGAGGTCCTGCCACATGTCGTAAAGCACCAGCACGTCCCACGCGCGGGCCTTGTCGGCGCCCAGCCAGGCGTGCGCGGCGGGATGGGTCACGTGGGTGAAGGTGATCTCCGGGTTGTCGCGGAAGACCTGGAGGAACTGATTGGTCTCGTAATCGTGCCCACCGCAGACCAGCAACACGCGGATGGGCGCGGCGGCGTGGCCCGGGGCGAGGGCGGCGAGGAGTCCGGCCAGGGGCAGGGCGGAGGCAAGCAGGCGAAGCCAAGTGTTCATGGGCAAATGTCTGCCCGGGCAATAGGCGAGCGCACCCGGCGGGGCAAGTTTTTTCTGCGCTCCCGGCCGGTAGCCGGCGCCGGGGGGAGTGTGAGGCGCGCGAAGCGTTCAGCGCGCGCCCGCGTGCTGGCGCTGGCGTCGTGGTGTGGCCGATTGGTGGCGCGGGTGCGACCGCGCGCCGGAAAGTCCGGTGCGCCTTGCCCGTTCAGGCCCAATACCGGGGATCCACCTGTGGGAAGAGGTTGTCCAGGGCCTCGATTTGCCCCAGCCAGGCCTCGTCCACCGTGCCCGAGGTGAGCTGCCGGTGCAGCGCGTTGAAGCGCAACAGATGCTCGCGCAACCGCCGCCGGGCGTAGCCGGGGCTGGTGCCGGTGTGCAAGATGAACGGCCAGTCGCTGGCCTGGGCCAGGAGCAACTCCCGGGCGGCCTGGCGCAGCGCGCGCTGCTCGCGCTCGGCGGGCGGCACCGGCCAACGGTTGGCCAGCTCGCTCATGCGCTCGCGCGCCACGGCCAGATGACGGCGAATCCACTCGTTCTTCTCGTTGAGCCACACGGCCAGGTAGCCCTCCTCGCCCCAGGTGGAAGCGGCCGGTTGCACCAATTGATGAGTCCGGTGCTGGCGCAGGTAATCGCCCGGGGTGACCAGCGCCGGGCCTTGGTCCTGCGCGGCGGCCTCGCGCACAAAAGCGTCGAGAAACTCCGGGCCCTCGTACCACCAGTGGCCGAAGAGCTCGGCGTCGAACGGCGCCACCAGGATCGGCGGCCGCTCCATCAACGCCTCCAGCCGCGCCAGGTGTTGGCGGCGGTCCTCGAAGAAGCGCCGCGCCTGCGCCCGCGCCACGCGCACCGCGGCGTCCCGCTCGTACACTTCCGTGGCCCCGGCCGGGCCGGTGATGCGGTGGTACTTGATGCCGGTGAAGCCGCGGTGTTCTGGCGAGGGCAGGTACGGCCGGACGTACTCCCACTCGAGGTCGAATCCGATGTCGCGGTAAAAATCCCGGAAATGCGGGTCGCCCGGGAACCCGCCCTGGCGGCTCCAGACCTGCCGCGCCGAATCGGGGTCGCGCCCGAAGACCGCCAGTCCCGCGGGGGTGAACACCGGGGCAAACACCCCGTAGCGCGGGCGCGGCGTGCCGTGGAGCAGGCCGTGCGACTCGAGCACGGTCCATTGCAGGCTGGTCTCGGTCAGCACCGGCTCCAGGGCCGGTTCGTAGGCGCATTCCGGCAGCCAGAACCCGTCCGGCGTCTGCCCGAAGCACGCGCGGTGATGGTCCAGCGCGGTGCGCACCTGCCCGCGCACCGAGGGCGGATGGTCCGCCAGCAGCGGCAGCACGGCGTGCGTGGCGGCGCAGGTCAACAGCTCGAGGCGCCGCGTCGCGTTCAACCGCCGGAAAGCGCCCACCAGATTGCGGTCGCAGTCCCACCACAACTGGCGCAGGCGCCGGAAGCGCTCGAGGTAAAACTCCGCCAGCCGGTGCAAGGCCGGCTCCCAGCGCGTGCGCAACACCTCCTTGCCCGCCAGCTCGATCAGGGCGTTGAGGCGCCGCTCACAGCGCGCGCACAACAGCGGATCCTGCCACATCGCGCACAACGTGGGCGAGAGCGACACCGCCACGCGGACGTTGAGCCGGTCGCGCTCCCACGCCTGCAACAACTCGAGCAGGGGCAGGTAACACTCGAGCACCGCCTCGAACAGCCAGCTTTCCTCGAGCACGTGCTCGTGCTCGGGGTGCCGCACAAACGGCAGGTGCGCGTGCAAAACGAGGGCGAAGTAGCCGGGCATGGGGGAAAACGGGGTTGAGAGCGGCGGGCGCGCGGGCGCTTATGGGGTCGGGGCCTCCGGGCGTGGTGCCGCCAGCGTCGGGTCCGTCGGCGCCCGGCCCACCACGCCCCGGTAATGCGTGCGCCGCGCGAATTTCAGCCGGGCCTGCCGGTGCTCGGCGCCGTCCGCCGCCTCGGCCACGGCCTGCAGGGCATACTCGCCGTCCGGTAGTGCAAAGCGCAGCGTGAAGCTCCCGTCCGGACGCAGGGCCACGGGCTCGCCGTCCACGGTCACCCGTGCGTCCGGCTCGGTCGCGCCGTACACGATCAGCTCCGCGTTGATGTTGAACCAAAATCGCCTTCCCGCGCCCGCCGCCGGAGGCACCGGCACCGCTGCGCTCGAGGGCAGTTCCGCCCGCGCCGCACCGGGACCGAAGCCCGCCGCGGGCGAACTCGGTCCGGCCGGACCCGCGCCCTCCGGGGCCGCCCCGCTCACGGCCAGCTCGAGCGAACTGGGGACCGCCAACACACCCCACTCCGCCTCCACGGCGGCCAGGGCCCGCGTTTGTTCCGGCGACCAGGGCGGCGGCGCAGCCGGTTGGAGGCGCGGCGAAATCGGCACGATTTCAGCCGCGCGTCCATGAGCCGCAATCGGCGCGGCGCGCGACGGAGGCGTGGCGGACGGGACGACTTCGGGCACGGGTTCTCCGCGGATCAGCTCGAGCGCGGGCGGCGGGGCAGGGGACAGGGCGGGCGGCGGTTCCCCAAGCGCCAGAGCCGGGCGGGCCGGCGTGGTTTCGTGGACCGGTGCGGCGGGGATAGGTTCTGCTTCTGGCGCGCGCGCGGCGGGCGCCGGTGCCGACAGGCTGGTATCCGGCGCTGGTGCCTCCGCGCGCGGGCCGGTTGCTTCCGGCTCGGGCGGGAGCGTCAGCATCACGAACTGTTCCACCGGCGCTTCCCGGCTGGCCAGCGCCGGCGTGCGGACCGGCGTGGACCGGGCCAGTTCCTGCCAGCCCAGGGCGGGGTCGGTGAAGCCGATGGCGGCCACAAACCATTCGTCCGCGGCCTCCGCCGGCACGAAGATCGAGCGCGCGCCGCGCGGCAGGGCCACTTCGCGGAATGCGCCGACCGGTTCCCGGCCCGCGAACACGCGCAAGGCCAGCCGTTCACCGGCCGCCGCGACCTGGCCCGGCGTGAGGTCCCACGAAGCGTGCAGGGTGTGCGGGTCTCGCGCCGCCAGCCAGAGCCGGCCCAGGCCGTAGTCTTGGTCAAGGTCCCAAAGTTCTTCGGGCATTTCGGGAAGCGGCTCGCTGGCTTCGGGCGGCCAGGCGTAGCGGTGACCCGGCCCGCCGATGTGGGCGCGCGGCTCGGGGTCGCCTTCGAGCAAAATCGGCGGGATGGGCGGCAAGGTCGCCGCGGGGGCGCTTTCAGCTCCAGCCTTCTCCAACAAAGCCGGTGTCGGCGCTGGCGTGGCTGGCGGCGGAGGCGCGGGAGGCTCGGACGGCGGGGTTGCCTTAACGGCAGGCCTTGTGCCGCGACGCCGCGCCGGGGCGCGCACGGGCGCGGGCTTGGGAGGGACAGCAACGGCTTTCGCGGCCTTGGACGGGCGTGTTTTTTTGGCCGCAGAGGGTTTGGTCGCAACCGCCTTAGTGCGCGGCCGCGCGGCTTGGCGAGCGGGTGCTTCGCGGGCTGGCGGCGCCGTTGGCGGGGCTTCGGGCGCGGCGGGGGGCGTTGTTTCCCGCGGAGCGACCGGCGTGGCTGCCGTAATGGTTTCGACCTTGCCTGTCGCGGCCGTTTTGCGTCGGACGGGGCGTGCGGACGGGGTCGGGGTTGCCGGTTTGGCTGGTGTGCGACGCGGGCGGGAAGGCGCAGGTGCGGTAGGCGCGGGCGCAGTGGCGGCGACCGGTTTCTCAGTGGCGGCAGCCGCTTTTTTGGCGGGGACAACGGATCGGACCGGCTTCGGTGCGGCGGAGCGGGTAGGCGATGTTTCGGCAGTCTGAGCGGCGGGCGAGCGACGGGCGGCAGCGGGCGTGGGCGACTTTTTGCTGGCAGCGGTTTCCGGGGCGGGTCCCGCAGGGGAGTTTGATTTGGTCCCGCGGCGGCGGGGGGCGCCGGTCCGGGCGATGGCGGTCCGGGCGGTGGCCGTTTTTCGGGTTGGTGACTTCATGCGGCCGGTCGGTAGGGCGGCATCCTTTGCCCGCCAAACAATAGGGAGCGGTTTGCCGGCGGCGCAACGGAAAATCCCCGCTCGGCGGCCGGCGCCCGGCGGCGCTCCGGGTTGACGCCCGCGCCGGAAGCGGCAAGCTCGCGGCATGAATTCCCCGCTTTCGCGACGTGAGTTTCTGCGCCGCTCGACCGTGCTGGCCGGAGCGGCCGGCCTGGGTTTTTCCCTGAAGGTGCTGGGCGCGAACGAACGCGTGCGCCTGGGGGTGATGGGCCTCAACGGCCGCGGCAGTGACCTGGCTCGGGGCTTCGCCCGGTTTCCCGACGTGGAGATTACGCACCTGTGCGACGTGGACGAACGCGCCCTCGCCAAGGGCCGGCAAGCGGCCGGCGCCGCGGAAGGCCGGAGCGCGCCCCGGGCGGTGAAGGATTTCCGGCGCATCCTCGAGGACCCCTCGGTGGACGCGCTGGTGATCGCCGCGCCGGATCACTGGCACGCGCCGGCCACGATCCTCGCCTGCGCGGCGGGCAAGCACGTGTATGTCGAGAAGCCGGTCAGCCACAATCCGCGCGAGGGCGAACTGATGGTAGCGGCGGCGCGCAAGTACCGTCGGGTGGTCCAGGTGGGCACGCAACGCCGGTCCATGCCGCAGATCATCGAGGCGATCCAGAAGGTGCGCTCGGGCGCGCTGGGGCGGGTGTTGTTCGCGCGCGGGTGGTACAACAACGTGCGCGGTTCGATCGGGCGCGGCCGGCCCGCCCCGGTGCCGGCGTGGCTGGATTGGACCTTGTGGCAGGGGCCGGCGCCGGAGCGGCCGTACCGGGACAACGTGGTGCACTACCACTGGCACTGGTTCTGGCACTGGGGCACGGGCGAGCTGGGCAACAACGGCATCCACGCGCTGGACCTGTGCCGCTGGGGCCTGGGCGTGGATTACCCGCGGCGGGTCAGCGCCGGCGGCGGGCGGTACCATTTCGCCGACGACCAGGAAACGCCGGATACGCACGTGGTGACGTGGGATTTCGGCGACCGCGCGATCAGTTGGGAGGGGCGGAGCTGCCAACGCCACGGCTTCGAGCGCTCCCCGTTTGGCGCGGCCTTCTACGGCGAGCGCGGCACGCTGGTCATTGACGGTTCCGGCTACGTCGAGTTTGACGCCGACGACAAACCCCGGCCGCGCGTGGACGGCCCGGGCGAGGACGCGCCGCACCTGCGGAATTTCCTGGACTGCCTGCGCAGCGGCGCGCGGCCCCATGCGGACATCGAGGACGGGCACAAGGCCACGTTGTTGTGTCATCTGGGCAACATCGCCTGGCGGGTGGGTCGCACGTTAAACTGCGACCCGGCAAACGGCCGCATCGTGGGGGACCGGGCGGCGGCGCAGCTCTGGCGCCGCGCGTACCGCAAGGGCTGGGAGCCGCGGGTCTGAGCGCGCCTGCGGGGTTCGCGGGTTAGCGCGCGGGACCCGGCGGCGGCCCGTGCACGGGCACGGCCTGCCATTCATTGAGGGCGCGCTCGTCCACGCCGTTGGCCGGCCCGCCCAGGAGCGTGAGGGCTTCGCCCACCAGGTAGAGCGAGCCGGTGATGAGCCGGCAGGGCTCGGCGTCGCTCAGGCGCAGCGCCTCGGCCAGCGAGTGGCACACCGTCAGGCGCACGCCCGGATGCGCGGCGGCGCAGGCCGCCACCAATTCCTCGGGGGCGGCGCTGCGCGCGCTGGCCACCGGCACCAGATAAATGCTCCGCGCCCGCGGCGCCAGCACCCGGCACATGGCCGGCCAGTCCTTGTCCCGCATCACGCCCAGGATCAACACGGGCGGGCGGCCGGGGAAAAGTTCCTCGAGCGCCGCCGCGAGGGCCGCGGCGCCGTCCGGATTGTGGGCGCCGTCCAACACGTCCACCCGACCGTCCGAGCGGGGGAGCAACTGCAATCGTCCGGGCCAATAGACCGTTTGCAAGCCGGTGCGCAACGCGGTCTCGCTCACGGGCAGCGTGGCGGCCAGGCCCCGGGCCACGGCCAGGGCGAGGGCGGCGTTGAGGCGCTGGTGGGGGCCGGGCAGCGGCAGGGTCAATTGGTCCAGCGGCGGGCGCCGGGTGTCTTCGGGGCGGACCTCGGTGAGCGGCGCGCCGGCCAGGGCGGCGGCGGCGCGAATGACGGCCAGCGCCTCCGGGGCCTGGACGGCGGTGAAGGCGGGCACGCCCGGTTTGATGATGCCGGCCTTTTCGGCGGCGATCCGGGCGAGGGTGTCGCCCAGCCACTGTTGGTGGTCGAAGCCGATGTGAGTGATGATGCTGGCCAGGGGGGTGACGAGGTTGGTGGCGTCCAGGCGCCCGCCCAAACCGGTTTCCCACACCACCAGGTCGCAGCCGGCTTCGGCGAAGTATCGCAACGCCATGACCGTGACCACCTCGAAAAACGTGGGCGCGTGGCCCGCGGGGAAGCGCGCCAGGCAGTGCTGCATTTCACCGACCAACCGGACCACGTCGGCCTCGGCGATGGGTTGGCGATTGACCTGGAGGCGCTCGCGGAAGCTGACCAGATGCGGCGAGGTGTAGAGGCCGACGCGCCGGCCGGTCGCGCGGTAGATGCTCTCGAGCAGGGCGCAGGTCGAGCCCTTGCCGTTGGTGCCGGCCACGTGGAGGAAACGCAGCCGCTCGTGGGGCCGGCCGGCCAGTTCGGCCAGGCGCCGGGTGTTCTCCAATCCCAGCTTGGTGCCGTGGAGCTGGAGGTTGTACAGGAAACGGACGGCGTCGGGGTAGGTCATGCGGCGTCGGCCGGGTGCGCGGGGCCGAGGTGGAGAGGGCAGCCGGACGCGCGGTTCAACGGCGCGCCGGGCCGTAGTAATAGCCGCGGCCCACGCGGGCGCCCCTGGAGCGGCGCAGATGCAGGGGTTTGCCGCCCGGCTTCAGTTCCTCGAACAGGGCGGTGTACAGGTAGGGGAAGCCCTCGAGTTTGGTCCGCTCGATTTTCTGGCCGATGAATCGCTCGATGGCGGCCACGTGCTGGGCGTCCTCGGCGGTCATGAGGGTCAATGCGTCGCCCCGCGCCTGGGCGCGGCCGGTGCGGCCGATGCGGTGCACGTAGTCCTCGGGATGTTGGGGCACGTCGTAGTTGATGACGTGGCTGACGTCCTCGATGTCCAGGCCGCGCGAGGCGATGTCGGTGGCCACGAGCACGTCATAGCGGCCGTCGCGAAAGCCCTGGAGGGCTTGTTCGCGCTCCTGCTGGGTGCGGTTGGAGTGGAGCACGGCCACGGCGTGGTTGGCGCGTTTGAGGGTGTGGGCCACGCGGTCGGCGCCGTGCTTGGTGCGGCAGAAGATGATGACCGAGTCGAAGTCCAGCCGCTTGAGCAGCTCGAGCAGCAGGTCGGTTTTTTGGGAGGAGTTGACCGGGTACAGGGCGTGCCGGACCGTTTCGGCCGGCATGCGGCGGGCGCCGATTTCGACCGTCTCGGGGTCGCGCAGCGCCCACTGGATGAGCGTTTCGATCTCGGGCGGGATGGTCGCGGAGAACAGGGAAGTGTGCCGGTCACGCGGGCATTTCTGGAGGATCCGCTTGACGTCCGGCAAGAAGCCCATGTCCAGCATCCGGTCGGCCTCGTCGAGCACCAGAAACTGCACCCTGTCCAGGCGCACGTTGCCGCGCTGGAGGTGGTCCAACAACCGGCCGGGGGTGGCCACGAGCACGTCCACGCCCTGGCGCAGGGCGTCGGTCTGCGCGCCATAGCCCACGCCGCCGTAGGCCACGGCGATGCGCAGCTTGGTGAAGCGGGCGTAGTCGCGGAAGGCCGTTTCGACCTGCGCCGCCAGCTCGCGGGTGGGTTCAAGCACCAGCGCGCGCGGGCCGGGGGCGGGAGTATCCAAGCGGGTCAGGATGGGCAGGGCAAAGGCGGCGGTCTTCCCGGTGCCGGTTTGCGCGCTGCCGATGACGTCCTTGCCGGCGAGGATCAACGGAATGGCGCGGGCCTGGATGGGCGTGGGTTCGGTGTAGCCGGCGGCGCGAACTCCTTCCAGGACCGGCCGGGACAACCCGAGCTTGGAAAACGGCATGACGGGAGCCTAGCCGCCGCCGCCGGAAAGGGAAAGCCCGTTTGCGGGCACTTCGACGTTGCGCCGGGGCGCGCGGGCGTGTTTAAGTGCGCGGGTCGGAGCGTAGCTCAGCCTGGTAGAGCGCCAGCTTTGGGAGCTGGGTGTCGCAGGTTCGAATCCTGTCGCTCCGACCATCCCTTTTCCGGCGCCGCTCGCTTCAGTCCACCCGCCACAGGGTCACGGCGTCGCGGTCCTTCACGTAAATCCGCTTGCCGGAAACCACCGGATGGGCGTGCGTGGGCGAGTCGGCCACCTTGATCCGGGCCAGTTCTTTGAAGGCCTGGCGGTCCGGCGCGAAGACCACCAGCTCGGTGGCCGGCGTCAATGCCAGCAAAACCGACCCCGCGTCCACCAGGCTGCCGAAGCCGCCGCCGCCACGCATCCGGCCGCCGCCGGGGCCGCCGGGACCACCCGGGCCGGGAGGTCCGCCGGGGCCGGGTGCGCCTTCGGCCCGGGGCGGGCGTTCACCGGCCGGACCGCCCGGGGGCGGACCGCCCGGGCCTTCGCCGGCAGTGCCAAGGGGCGCGCTCCAGAGCAACTGGCCGTTTTGGCGGTCCAGGCAGAACAATTCATTGGCGGCACTGAGTCCAAAGACCAGGCCCTCGTGCACCACCGGCGAGGCAAACACGGAAGCTTTCTCCCGTTGGGTCCAGAGTTCCGTGGCTCGTAGGCCGGTCGCGGTCTTCTCGAACTTCCATGCCTGCGCGATCTGGCCCAGCACGAGAAGCGTGTCGCCCACCACCGCGGGGGTGGTCGCCCGGTAATCGCGGCCGCCGCCGCGGCCGCCCCGGCCCGGCGGGCCGCCCGGTCCGGCGCCGGGGCCGGCGCCGGGCTCGGCGGGGCCGGATTCCCAAGCCACTTGACCGTCCTTCAACGCCACGGCTTGGAGTTTGGACTCGGTTTGCACGACCACAAACGGCTCGTCGCCCACCGTCATGAGTACCGGCGAGGCGTAGGCAGGCGCGCCCGGGCAACGCCATTTCTCCGCGCCGCTGGCCAGGTCGTAGGCGACCAGGGCGCCGTTGTCCCGCCCGCCCAGTTGCGCCAGGCAAAGGTCGCCGACAATCAGGGGCGAGCTGGACACGAAGAAATTCGGCCAGGCTTTGAACTCGTCTTTGCGCCACAGCACCTGGCCGGAGGCGGCGTCCAGGCAGGAAATCACGCCACGCACGCCCACCGTGACCACCTTGCCCGCGGCCACGGCCGGGGAACTGCGCGGTCCGGAGAAACTCTGCGCGGGCCCGCTCGCGCCCAGCGATTCGTAGCTGTCCTGCCAGATTTCTTTGCCGGTGGCGGCCTCGAGGCACCGCAGCACTTCCCGGCCTTCCTCGCGGCTGAACACGTACAGGCGCTCGCCCGCCAGGGCCGGCGTGGCCACGCCTTCGCCGACCGTGACCTTCCACTGCTGGGTCAGGGTTTTGGGCCACGTGGCGGGGGCTTGGAATCCGGGCGCGTGGCCGTCGCGATGGGGACCGCGCCACTGCGGCCAGTCCTGAGCGGCGAGATGCGGCTGGGCCAGGGCCAGGGTGCTCAGGGTCAACCAGCGGCCGGCCCGGGAGGAACGAAGGGTGTTCGGCTTCATAGGTCCGGGTGTTTCCGCTCAAGGACGCGGGCGCACCGCCGCCGGTTACAGGCGATGATGTGGTGAATTGCTTGGGGAGAATGGTGGGCGGCCCCGCCAACGCAACCCTACCGGCCGGCCGCCGCGCCTTCGAGCAGCTCCGCCAACTCGAGCAACACCTGCTCCAGGTCCCGGTAGTACTCCGCTTCCGGACGCCCGGACTTGTTTTCCCGCAGGCGGAAGACTTCCCGCTCGAGGGCGTCCCGGCGGGCGCGGATTTCCGGTGGCAAGGCTCGTTCGGCCGCGCCGGGTAACAGGTGCATCTGGTGGGCCCGCGCCCCGTCGGGCCGCGCGCCCGCGGCGGGGCGTTTGACGGCGCGCACGCCGCGAAACCAGTCCGCCGGCGTGCCCAGGCCGTCACCGTTGTCCTCGATGAGGGCGTGTTCGGTCGCCAGACGCCCTTCGGATTTGTAAAACTCGGCCACGTGGGCCGCGGCGGCCAGGAAGGCCTCGATCAGCGAAGTCTGGCCGTCGCGGTCCAAATCGGCGGCCGGGTCGGCGAGCACGGCCGCCAGGTGGTCGCCGAAGCGGGAGTAGTTCACCTCGTGACCGCTGCGGGTGGCGGTGAGCATCACCCGGTTGGTGCCGGCCAGGGCGGGCAAAAACGGGGCGCTGGCCGAGAAGGCGTGCACGAGCACCAACGGCCGCTCGAACGGCGCGAGCCACTCGGCCAGGTCCGCCGGCGTCAGGTCGGGTCCCCGCAGGTTGAAGCGCGCCGTCTGGCCGTCGAAGCTGCCGTGCCCGGCCAGCACCAGCCAGAGCGGCGCCGGGCCGTTTCGGGCTTGCGCGGCCAGGGCGTCGCGGAGCACCTCGCGGTCCGGGGCGGCGTTGGTGGCCAAGCCCACGGTCGCGAAACCTGCGCCGGCTTGCGCGCAGGCGTTGCTCCACAACGCGGCCTGGCGAACCAGATTGCTCGCGTAAATGGCCTCGCCGGGCGCGCCCGCCACAAAGATGACGGCCGGCGCGGGGAATTCGGCCGCAGCCGCAGCGCCGACCAGGGCCAGCGCCAGCCCGCAAACCGGCCAGGCATTTCCGTCCCGGGGCTTCATGGCAGGCCTTTCCACCGGCGCACGCCCCACTCGATCAGGAAGCACGCCAGGGCCAGTGCAAACCATCCCGGCGTGTGCCAGGCCGGCGTGGTCCACGCCTCCATCACCGGCGCCTGCCGCCGCGGGAGACCGCGCGCGAACTCGGCCAGGCGCGTGGCCGGCACCACTTCGCCGCCGGTGCGGCGGGCCAGTTCTTCGAGCAGGGCCGCGTTGGGTTCGAGCGAGCGGAATTCCTCCGCCGCCAGGTCGCTGCTCCAACCGGCCTCCGCGCGTCCCACGGCCTCGCCCGCGGCGTTGGTCACCGTGACCGTGGCGCGGTAACCGCCGGGCTGGCGGGCCACGTAAAGCGCCTCGTAAAGCCCGGCCTCGCGCGGCGATGGCTCGGCCCACAACCGCAACGGCGGCGCGGGCGCGTTGGTGCCCGCGGCCACGGCGGCGACCTCGACGCTGACCTGCGCTGCGTCCAGCGGCTGGAACTGCGGGTCGCGCGCGCGCACCTGCAGGCGCACCGCGCCCGGGGCTTGTTCGGGCGCGGGTTGCACGGCCAGTTCCACGCGGCGCGGCACTTCGGCCACCAGCCAGCGGGCCATCTGGCGCCAGGCCTTTTCCAGGTCGCGCCGCGCCTCGGGGCTCTGCATGCCCCAGCGCCAAAAGTCGCCCACGGTGAACGCGGCGGCGCGCCCGCGGCCGAAGCGTTGCGTGACCAGCGCGGGCAGCTCGCGGCCCTGGGCGTCCGCGACCGTGGCCAGGAGGCTGGCGCCGGGTTTGGGTTCGCCCACCGGGTTGAGCACGGCAAAGGCGGGCATCGCCTGGAGGCGCGCCTTTTCGGCCGCCTCGGTTTCGTGCAGGCGCACCCAGGGTTCCAGCCAGCCCTCGCGGGTGAGTTGGAAGCGCCAGGCGGCGTCCGGCGCCGGCTCCGGCGCGCGGTCCAGGTACACCGGCAGGGCGTCGCCCACGGGCGTGCGGGCGTAGCCGCCCTGGCGGAAGCACTCGGCCCCGCCCAGCATGAGCAGCCCGCCGCCGCGCTCGGACACGAACCGGGCGATGAGGCTCTGCTGGTCCGCGCTGAAAAACTCCGCCTCGACGTCGTCCAGAATGAGCGCGTCGTAGGCGTACAACTCGGCGGCGGCGCGCGGGAAGCCGCCGCGCAGCTCCAGTTCGTCGCGGGTGTTGAGGCGGATGAGCACCGGCTGGTCGTAGCGCGCGACCTCCTCCGGGGCCTGTTCGCCGAAGCCGCGGAACAGCGGATTGCTGGTCTCGCCCGCGCGGCCGCGGAACTCGAACTTGGGCTCGCGCCGGGCCACGCGCTGGAGGGCGACCAGTTGGAGCTGGTCGTCCTCGGCCAGGGCGCGGTTCAGGAACTTGTACTCCCAGTTCGGCCGGCCGCCGACGTACAAAATCCGGTACGGCCCGCCGCCACGGTCCACCGGCACCAGGCGGGTGTTGTTCAACAACGTCGCTTCGGCGGCCGGCGCCGCGCCCGCCAGGCCGGCGCGCACTTCGTAAAAGGTCAGGCCCGGTTGCGGCGGCCGCCACTGAAAACGGAAGCTCAACGCGTCCTTGTCGCGGCGCACCCGCGACTCCTGCGTCTGGAGGACCGTGCCCCGGGCGTCGAGCAAACTGACCTGCACCCGCTCGCCGGCGGCGCCGCTGGCCTGCACTTCGGCCGTGAGTGTGACCGGCGCGTCCTCGAAGGCCGTCTGCGTGACCTGCACCGCGCCCAGGGCCAGGTCGCGTACCGTGCCCGGGCGACCCACCACCACAGGGTACACCGGCGGCAGGCCCTCGATCGGCGGCAGCCCTTCGGGCAGGTCCGTGGCGATGCCGTCGGTGAACAGGAGCACCCCGGCCAGGGGACGGTGGGCGAACCGCTCGCGCAACGCGGTCAACGCCGCGCCCAACGCCGAGGCGCGGCCCGCGAAGGTCAGTTCGCCGAAGTCCCGCACCGGTTGCAACCGGGCGTCGAAGGTGAAGCGGCGCAGGTCGAAGGTCTCCTCGAGTTCGGTCCAGGCACGTTCCCGGCCGGGGTCCAGCCACTCGCGCAACAGTTCGCCGCGGGTTTGGTTGGCGCCGCGGTCGCGCACCTGCAAGCCCTGGCTGTTGTCGGCCACGACTGCCAGCAGGTTCGCGCCGGGCCGGGCGCGCTGGCCGGTCCAGAGCGGTTCGAGCAGGCAGGCGGCCAGGGCGGCGCCGCCCAGCAGCTTGAGGCCCGCGCACAGGCCGCGCCAGGGTCCGCGCGGGGCGGCGCGGTAACTCCACAACGCCGCGCCGGCCACCAGCAACAGCAGGCCCGCGGCGGGCCAGAGCCACTGCGGGGCGGCGAAGGTGAGGGTGAACAGCGCGGGCGACATCACGGTCGAGGCGCCCGCCCCAGCTCCTCGTAGTAGCGGCGCACCAGTTCGGAGAAGCGGGCCGGGACCGGGTCGCGGTCGGCGGGCACCAGTTGTTCGCGCGGGCCGCGGCGGGCCAGTTCCTCGGCGATCTGGTCGCGCACCTCGACCAGCGGCGCGAGCACCTCGAGGCGAAGCACCGCCCAGTCCGGCTTTTGGCGTTGGCGGCGGAACTCGAGGCGCAACTGGCGGGCGCGCTCGCGGGCCAGCGCCAGGCGGCTGCGCAGGTCGGGGAACTCGACCAGCTCCTCGACCTCGCGCAGGCGGTCGGCCCAGTTGGCGAAGTCCGCGCCGGTGATGGGGCCCTCGAGTGCGTCGCGCGGTCCGCCGCGGGGGCCCTCCTCCGGGCCGCCCGGGAGCAGTTGGTCCAGGTCCACCGGCCAGCGCTCACCCCGCCCGCCCGGGCCGGCGGGCGTGCCACCGGCCTGGCGAGCAGTCCCGCGCTCCGCGTCCGCGCCGGGTTCACGCGGACGGTCCGCACTTTCGGAGGACGGGCCGGACTCGGGAGAAGATTCGGGGGAAGCGCGATCCGGGTTTTCCTCCGCGCGCGCGCTGCGCGCGGTCGGGCGGTCGCCGCCCGGGCGATTGGCGTTCCGGCCTCGTTCGCTTGGGGACTCGCCGGTCGGGGCATCATCGGTCTCAGCAGCGGCGGGTTGATTTTGGGCTGCCTGGCCGCCGGCCGATTGAGGGTCGGCCTCGCCGGACTCGTCGGGTTGGCCGGAGGCGTCCGCGGAAGCACCGGGCTCGGCCCGTTCGCCGGTTCGCTCGTTTTGGGCGATGGCGGGGGCGGTGGCCTCCGGGTTTTCGCGGCGCAACTGTTCGGTCAGTTCGTCCAGTTCGCTGCGGGCGCGGCGCAGAGCCTGGGTGTCGTCGCCGAGCACTTTTTCGGCGGCCAGCTCGATGCCGCGGCGGAGGTTCTCGAGGTCGGCACGGGCGCGTTCGCCGGCCTCGCCGGCCTGGCGGAGGTAGCCCTGGCGGAGCATTTCGGCGGTGAGCTCGAGGCCCTGGGCGGGCTGGTTGGCGCCCTGTTCGAGGCGGTCGTCGAGGCTGTAGGTGAGCAGGCCGCGGTCGAGCAGTTCCTGGCGCATCCGCCGCATCTGGGTGCCGTCGTCCTGAGTGAAGCGGCGCAGGGTGTCGTAGAGCTGGCGGGAGACCAGCGGCTCGGGTTCCTCGGTTTGCTGGGAGACCTCGGTGGCGCGGGCGAGCAGGTTGGTCAGTTGCTGGCGCTGGCGGGCCAGGCGATCGAGCAGTTCCTGACGGGCCTCGGCGTCGCTGAGGGTGCGGCGGGCGGGGTCGTTGAGGGCCTCGAGCCGGCGGGCGACCTCTTCCTGCTGGCGGGTCAGTTCGCGGGCGCCGGCGCGCAGGTCGCGGAGGTCTTCGGCGAACTCGCCGGCGCTGTCGCGGCGCAACTGGTCGCGCGCCTGCTCGAGCCGGTCCTGGGCGCGGGTGCCGGCGGCCAGGGCCGGGGAAGTGGCGCCCTCGCGTAGGGCTTGGTTGGCGCGTTCGAGGTCGCGCCGGGTCTGTTCGAGTTGCTGGCGGGTCTCGGCCAGGCGGGACTGGTTTTCGGGGCGGTCGAGCCGCTGTTGCAACTCGTCGAGGTCGTTGAGCAACTGCTGCTCTTGTTCCTGGAGGCGCTTGAGCTCGCGGCGCAGCGCCTCGCGCTCGGCCGGGGTGCGGGCCTCCTCGAGGGCGGTTTGGAGTTCGCGCAGGCGCTCGTTGAGGTCCTGCTGGCGGCGGGCCAGTTCGCGGAGGCGGTTAAGGGTCTGCAACTGCTCGCGGCGCTCGGGGCTGTCCGGGGCCCGGGCGCGGCTTTCGGTTTCGTAGCGGTTCTCCTCGCGGGTCAGCTCGAGCTGGTCGAGCTGGCGTTGCATTTGTTGCTGACGCGAGTTGCCGGCCTGGCGGCCCTGGCGGTTGCGGCTGCGGCTGACGGCGTACTCGCGTTCCTGGAGTTTGAGCAGGGCCTGGTAGGCAGCCTGTTCGGCGGCGAAGGCCTCGCGCAACGCCTCGGGCGAGCGGCCGGCGGCCTCGAGTTTTTCGAGGGCCTGTTGCATGGCCCGTTGGGCGGCGTCCCAGAGTTCGGCCAGACGGGGATCGGGCACTTCGGCGCCGGCTTCGCGGGCCTGCTGATAGGCTTGCTCCTGGGCCTGGCGAATCATCTCGAGGTCGTCGCGCAACGCCTGGAGGACGCCGGTATTGCCGGTGGAGTCCGGCCGCGGCGCGGCGGCGCGGCGGCGCGGCGGTGGCGGCTCGGCCGCGCGCTGGGCCAGGAAGGCGGAATCGCTGGCGGCAAAAACGGGTCGGGTAAAGAACGGGCCGGCCCCGGGCGGGGGTCGCCAAAGGCGGGTGGTCGGCGGCGGCGCGTTGGACGCGGCGCGAGGCGGAGGCAGTTCGCGCAGCAGCTTCCAGGTGGCGGTCATGATTTGCTTTTGCAACTCGACCAGGCGCGCGCCCGGGCTGTCTTGCTCGCCACCGGCCTCGTTGCCGGCTTGCTGCGCGCCGCCGGGGGCGCCGTCGGCTTCGCGAAAAATTTCCTCGAAGGGCCGCACCTCGGCGAAGAACAGGTCGCTGGTGGTGCGGCGCGGCTGGCCGTCGGGCCCGAGGTCCTCGGCCCAGGCGAACCAGGAGAGCAGTTCCTGGGGCGCGAGGCCGTGCGGCTCAAGGGCGAGCAGGTGGGCGAAGGCGCGTTTTTCGCGGGCGGGCACATCGCGGCCCAGCTCGATCCACACCGGCTCGGCGCCGGGGCGCATCCAGGCCAGGCCGTAGGCGCGCAAGCCGAAGTCGTCCCAGACGGTGCCGGCGAAGGCGATTTCCTCGAGGGGCGAGGGCCGGAGGTCGCCGCGCGGGGCGGTGAGTTTCAACTCGGGTCGGCGGTTGGGCAGGGCGCTGAAGACGAAGTTGGCCGGTTCCTTGTTGGTGCGGCCCTCGGCGTCCACCAGCCGCAGTTCGTAGGTCTGGCTGGCGGTGAGCGGGAAGTCGGCAAGCGCCGCGGCGGGCTGATTCGTGGTCACGATGAGCGCCACCGGCGCCGCGTTGCTGGCGGCCCGCGGCACCAGGTGGGCGGCGGCCACGGGCTTGTTCAGGCGCAGCGCGAGCGTCACGCGCGTGCCTTCGACGGCGCTGACGCGGCGGGTTTCGGCGATGTGCCGCGGGGCCAGGCCGGTGTAGGGCGGAAATTCCAGGTCGGCGTCCGCGCCCTCCAGGCGCGGGTACTCGAAGACGGTGACGGTGAAGTCCGGCGACCGGCCGGCGGCGGATTCGACGCGGTAGGTGAAGTCGCGGCGGACCTCGACCACGCTGCCGCCAAAGAGCGGGTCGTTCAGGCTGCGGGTCATGACCGCGCGGCGCTCTTCCTCACCGGGCACCTGCCAGACCAGCTCCGCGGCGGGCGGTACTTCGCCGCCGAAGCGCGCGAGCACGACGAGGTTTTGCCCGCGCTCGAGCGTGACGTCGCCGGGGGTGACCGTGAGGCCGCGCGCCGTCGGGGCGACCGCCAGCAGGGCGGGGGGCGTGGAGGTGCGCAGCAATCCCACCGCCGCCACCAGCCCGGCCAGCGCGGCCAGTTGCCCCGCGTGCGCCAGGAACACGCCGCGGCGGGGCACGACGCGGCGCCAGTCGTGGAATCGGGCATGGTCGCAGGCCTCGAGGATGACGCGTTGCTCGAGGTAACCCGGACCGCGCCCGGGCGGGAGCGCGATTTCGACGGCGGTGAGCAGGCGGCCTTGCAGGTCCGGGTGGGCGGTCTCGAGGCGCGCGGCCAGGGCTGGCCAGTCCGGCCGGCCGCGGCGTGCGCGCCAAACCGCGCGCGCCGCCAGCGCCAGGCCCAATCCGACGGCGAGCACCCAACTCAAGGAGGAACTCCATCCGGTGAGGCGTTGGACGGTCCACAGCCCCACCGCCACCGCTGCTGCCAGCGTCCACGCGCCCGCCAGCCGCCAGCCCAGCGCGCGCGCGGCCAGGCGGCGGGCGACCGGGCGGAGTCGGGCCTGCAAGATCGGGTGCATCATGAGCTCACGGGTTGAAGCATAGCATGGCGTCGGGCCGCGCGCCCGGCCAGGAAGGTTTCGAGCGCCACCAAGCCCAGCGCGGCCACCAGGCACCAGCGCCAGAGTTTCTGCCGATTCTCCAACTCGGCCGCCAGGAGTCGTTGTTGCTGCGCGGCGGCCAGGGCCGGCGGCGGCGAGGCCGGGGTCACGGGCACGCCGAGCCGCTCGAGCTCTTCGACCGCCAGCGGTTCGAGGCGGCTTTCGCCGGGCGCGAGGTTCACGGCCCGGCGCCAGACCGTTTCGCCGGCGACCAGTTCGTAAAGGCCCGGCGCGTCCGTGCGCTCAAATTGCGTCGCGCCCGCGGGCAGCGGCGTAGGGACGCCGTCCGGGCCGCGCATCGCGGCGGCGGCGCGCGCGGCGGCGGGCAGCTCGGGCAGGGGGATGGGTTCGCCCACGCTGAACTGCACGGCGACGGGGGGCGGCCCGGCGCTGAGGTCCAGCACGCCGTGCAGCAACGGAACGAACTTGGTGGCCAGGGCCAACTGGCTTTCGGCCGGTTGCCAGCCCGCCGCCCACACCAGCACCCGCCCGCGCCCGGCCGGGAGGTCCACCAGGGCCGGGTCGCCCGAGTCGAACCGGGCCAGCACGCGCGCCTCCGGGCAACCGCCCAGGTCCAGCCGGCGGTGGCGCCAGAAGCGGATTTTGCTGAAGTCGCTGAAGCGCGGGTCGGCGAACGGCGCCAGGAGCGGATGCTGGAAATCCAGTTCGGCCAGCAGGGCGTAGTCGGCGGGTTGCCGTTCCTCGGCCGCCAGGCGTGCCCCGGGCACCAGTTCGGCCAGCGAGGCCGCGGCCGCGGCGTCCGGCGGCACAAACAACACGGCGCGCCCGCGCGCCAGCAACGGGCGCAACGCCGCGCCCAGGTCCGGGCTGAACGGCACGGTGACCACCGCCAGCGCGGCATCCTCGAGCTCGGCGGCGGGCGGGGGGTGCGCGGGGTCGGGCGCCAGCACACGCACCTCCCGATGGCGGGTGGGCGGGAAGGCGCGTTCGAGGAAGAAGCGGGCCGAACGCGGGTCGCCGGCGGGCTCGCGGCCGAAATAGAGCACGCGCAGCGGCACCGGCTGCGGGGGCGCGACGAACACCAGGTTGTCGAACGGCTCCTCGTCGCCGGTCAACCGCACCGCGCCGGCCGGAGCGTTGGGGAGCGGCGCCAACGCGACCACGCGCGATTGCCCGGGCGGGACGTACACCTCGAGGGGCGGCGCGGCGAAGTCGGCGGAGCCGGCCGCGGCCCAGCCCACGCGGAACTGTTCGCGCGTGGCGTCCGGGGAGTTGGCCACGCGCAGGCGCACGGCGGCCGGGCCTTCGGCCGGCGGGGCGGTTTCGTCGCTCTCGGGCAACCAGTGGAGCGCGGCGTTGCCGGCGCGCGGCGGCGGGAGCGGCTCGAAGCGGAAGGTGACCTCGCGCGGCCATTCGTGGCCCTGGAGGGCGGCGGTGCGGCTGCCGGTTTGCAGGTCGCTCAAGACCACGACCTGCCGGGCCAGTTCGGCGGCTGCGGCGGCAGGTTCGGCCGCCAGTTCGGCGGCGCGGATCAGGGCGGTGTCCAGATGCGTGGCGGCCCAGCCGGGTTGGATGGCGGCGAGCTGGGCGCGGGCCAGCGCGGCGCGCTCGTTCACCGGCGCGGCGCTCCATTGCTCGAAGGTGACGCGCGGGGTGACCGTGCGGTCGAAGGTGAACACGGCCACCTGGTCGGCGGGACCGGCACGGCGCAGGAGGGCGTCCGCCCGGGCCAGCGCCTGGGACCAGAGATCGCCGCGGCGCATGCTGGCGCTGGTGTCCACCAGCAGCACGGTGCGGCGGGCCGGGCCTTCGGGGGCGAGGGCGGGAAAGAGCTGCTGGAGGAAGGGCCGGGCAAAACCCGCCGCCAGGAGCACCAGCACCAGACAGCGCAGGGCCAGAAGCAGCAGGTGCTCGAGGCGGTTGCGGCGGGTCAGCCGCGGCGGGACCGGGCGCAAGAACAGGAGGGAACTGAACGGCACGCGCTCGCGCGTGGTGCGCCGGACCAGGTGAAAGATCAGCGGCCCGGCCACGGCCAGCGCGCCCAACCAGAACCATGGCGCCAGGAAGTTCATCGGCCCGGGGGGCTGACGCGCCCGGCGGAGCGGGCGACGCGCACGGGGCGGCGCTCGCGCTCGGTGCGGCGGCGCAGGAATTCGAGCAGGGCCAGCTCGAGGGGCTGGCGGGTTTCAAGCCGGGTGAAGCCGATGCCCAGGCGTCGGCACATTTCGCGCAGGGCGGTGTCGTGTTCGGCCAAGCGGCGCTGGTATTCGGCGCGGGCGGCCACGGGGTCCAGTTGCAGGGTGCGGCCGGACTCGAGGTCTTCAAAGACCGCCGGGCTGCGGAACTCGAAGGCGCATTCGGCGGGGTCGAGGATTTGGAAGACCACGATTTCATGGCCGCCGGCGGCCAGTTCGAGCAGGGCGGCCTGGAGGCGGTCCAACGGGGCGAGGAAGTCGGAGATGAGCACGACCAGGCCGCGTTTGCGGAGCAGCTCGGCGGCGCGGGCCAGCGGGGCGGTGAGGTCGGTGCCGCGTCCGGCAGGGGGGCGGTCGAGCACGAAGAGCAGGCGGCGCAGGTGGCCGGGGCGGTGGCGCGGGGGGATGTACTCGCCCACGCGGGCGTCGAAGGTGAGCAGGCCCACGGCGTCGCCCTGGAGGTTGAGGAACCAGGCCAGAGAGGCGGCGAGTGTGGCGGCGTAATCGGCCTTGGTGTAGGGCAGGGAACCGAAGGCCATTGAGCGGCTCTGGTCCACCAGCAGGTGGCAGCGGAGGTTGGTTTCGTCCTCGAACCGCTTGACGTAGTAGCGGTCGCTGCGGGCCAACACGCGCCAGTCCAGGTAGCGCAGGTCGTCGCCCGGGCTGTAGGCGCGGTACTCGGTGAACTCGACCGAGAAGCCGTGGTACGGGCTGCGGTGCAGGCCGCTCCAGAAGCCTTCGACCACCACCCGGGCGCGCAGCTCGAGGTGCCGGATGCCCATCAGCACCGCGGGGTCAATCAGACGGCCGGCGGTGGCGGCGGGCGGAGCGGGCGACGGCGGGGCGACGGCGTTCACGACAGCGGCGCGGGCACGGTGGCCAGCAGCTTTTCGGTGATTTGGTCCACCCGCACGCCCTCGGCCTCGGCGCGGTAGTTGAGCAGGATGCGGTGACGCAGGACCGGGGCGGCCAGGGCGCGGAGGTCCTCGAGGGTGACGTGGGCGCGGCCCTGGAAGAGCGCGCGGGCCTTGGCGCCGAGCACCAGGAACTGGGCGGCGCGCGTGCCGGCGCCCCAGTTGACCCACTGGTTCACGAAGTCGGGCGCGCCGGGCTGGTGCGGGCGCGAGGCGGCGGCCAGCCGCACCGCGTAGCGGACAAATTCCTCGGCCACGGGCACGCGACGAACCAGGGCGTGGAAGCGCAAGACGTCGTCGGCGTCGAACAGGGCTCGCGGGGGCGGGGGCGGCTCGGCGGTGGTGCGGCGGATGACCTCGGTTTCCTCGTCTTCGGGCAGGTAGTCCATGACCACGTTGAACATGAAGCGGTCCAACTGCGCCTCGGGCAGGGGGTAGGTGCCCTCCATCTCGATGGGGTTTTGCGTGGCCAGCACGAAGAACGGCTCGGGCAGGGCGTGTCGGCGGCCGGCCACGGTGACCTGGTGTTCCTGCATGGCCTCGAGCAACGCGGCCTGGGTCTTGGGCGGGGTGCGGTTGATCTCGTCGGCCAGGATGAGGTGGGCGAAGACCGGGCCGCGCACGAAGACCATTTCGCGCCGGCCGCCCTGTTCCTGGAGAATCTCCGTGCCGGTGATGTCCGCGGGCATGAGGTCGGGCGTGAACTGGATGCGCTGGAACTGGAGGTGGAAGATGCCGGCGAGGGTCTTGACCAGGAGCGTCTTGGCCAGCCCGGGCGCGCCGGTGATCAGACAATGGCCGCCGGCGAACAGGGCGGTGAGGATTTGTTCGATGACCTCGCGCTGGCCCACGATGATCCGAGCCAGCTCGGCCTCGATTTCGGCGCGGCTGGCGGCCAGGCGTTCAGCGGCTTCGCGTTCAGCGCGCGGGCTCAGGGGTTCGGTGGGGGCCGGCGGGGGGGCGAGGGCGGGTTCGGGATGGCTCATGGGGGTGTGTCAGTGGGTCAGAATGTACACCAGCACGTTGATGCCGAGTGGGTAGGCGGTTTTTTCGGAGAAGTGCTCGAAGTAGTAGGCGCTCTCGCCTTCGCGTTCCCAGCCGTCACCGTTGTCGGTGTTGTGCGTGGCCAGGACCATGATGCGACCGCGGTCGTCGTAAAGAACGCGGTGGTGCACCTCGCGGGCGTCGGGCCGTTCCCAGGTGACCCCGTGCCACTGGCTTTCGTGGCCCAGCGCGACGTTGGGGACCTGGCCTTTTTCGCGGATTTGAAAGACGGCCCGGTAGAGCGGGTGATCGAGGTCCAGCTCCACCCAGTCGCGGTCGGGGAAGACGCGGCGCATCACGGCGGCGCAATTGGCCCACTCGCGCTCGCCCCAGAAATCGTCCAGCCACAGGAACCCCCCGTTGAGCAGGTAACGGCGCAAGGCGAGGACCTCCGGCTCGCTCAGCCAGAGGCCGCCGGGCTCGACGATGTAGATGAACGGAAAGTCCGGTAGATCGGGGTCGGTTAGGCGGAGAATGCGGCCGTCGGGGTCCACCTTCAACGCGGTCAACTGCTGCAGGCGCCAGGAGAGATTCAGGTCGCTGTCCGGCAGATCGGTGGTCCAGCCGCCGCGGCCGCCGCCGTTGTCGTCGTAGCGGATGCGGGCGAAGGTCAACACGTCTTTTTCGAAGCCGGGGGCGTTGGTCCAGGTGGGCGTGCCGGTGCTGCCGGAAGGCAACTCGCGCGCGGTGCGCACGTCCCACCCGGCGGAGCGCCAGCCCCAGCGGCGCTGGGCCAGGGCGACGGCCGCGATCAAGCCGGCCAGGAGGAACCAGACAGCGAGGCGTTTCATGGCGTGTGGACGGCGGCGGTGCCCGGCGAAGCGGGCGGGTTTTCCGAGGCGTGGATTTCCCGCAACAGCCGCAGAGCCTCGCGATAGCGCGGGGCTTCTTCGAGGGCCTGGAGCACGTGCCGGCGCGCGGCGGGGTCGCCGAGCCGGTGGAGCGCGCGAGCCAGGCCGAAGTGGATTTCCGCCGGGTTGGGTGGGTCCAGTTCGAGCAGGGCGCGATAGGCCGCAGCGGCGGTGGCGGCATCGCCGACGCCCTCGGCTGCGCGGGCCAACCAGCGCCAGGGCGCGGGCACCAACGGGTCCACGGCCAGGTGCCGCTCGGCGTTGCGGCGGACGGTGTCCCAGTCGCCGGCCTCGGCGGCCAGTTCGCACAGGCGCAGGTAGGCGTCGGTGGCCTCGTCGTCGCGTTCGGCCAGGCCGGCCCAGGCGGCGCGTTCGCCGGCGGGGTCCTCGAGGGCGCGGCAGACCGCGGCCAGTTGCCGCCAGGCGCTGTCCGGGCCGGTGTCCTGCGGAAAGGCGGCGGTCAATTGTTCGAGCAGGGCGCGGGCTTGGGGCCACTGGCGGGCCTCCATCAATTCCGCGGCGCGGCGGGTGAGCACCCAGTAATTGTTGGTGCGGCCCTGGGCCCAGGCGGCCCATGCGGGCGAGCCGGAGCCGGCCAGGCGCAGGGCCGGGGGCGGTTTTTCCCAGTCCAAAGCCGGCGCCAGGGCCTCGGCCTGTTGGCGGGCGAAGGCGGCGAATTCCTGCTCGAACGTGGCCAGGGGCACGGTGTGCAGCGCGAGGGCGTCATTGACGGGCGTGCCGTCGGCGAGGTGGCGCAGAATGGCGCGCAGCTTGTCCGGGCCGAAGCGGGTGATGAGGAACTCGACGACGAGCGAGGACTGGAAGTACGCGAACTGCAGGTGCCGGCCGGAAGGCGGGGCCAGGAAGGCGGCGCTGAGGTTGGCCACGGGGGTGAGCTCGCCGCCCAGGATCATGTCGCGATAGGCGGGGGTTATGCGCTCGCCCCAGGCGGGGTCGGCGCGGCGTTCTTCGTACACGGAGATGCCCTCGCTGAGCCAGCGCGGCATGCGGTTGCGGGTCAGGTGCAGGGTCACCGCGTGGGCGAACTCGTGCCAGAGCATGGATTCCCAGTTGAAGCGCTGGCCGGGACGGGCGGCGGGGCTGTTGGCGGTGATGACCGGCCCGAAGCACACGCCCAAAAAGCCGTGGTTTTCCGGCATCCCGAAGGTACGCACGGCGAAGTCGCTCGCGTCGGCAAAAATTTCGACGCGGGTGGGGCGCTCGAGCGTGGCGCCGTACGCGGCGGTGAGCCGGGCGTGGGCGCGTTCGAGCAGGTCCAGGGCGCGCGGGCCGTAGAGGGCCGCGTCACGGGCCGGGAGGCGCACCAGGAAGTGGGCGTTGGAAAGTGTGGCGAAGCCTTCGAGCTTGTCGCGCAGGGTCATGAGGTTGTGCGCCGCCACGTCGTAGGGATCGCGCTGCTGCACCTCCGCCAGGAGCCGCCAACCCTCGGCGTCCTCGCCCAAGCGCAGGAGGTCCAGAGCGAGCTGGGCGCGGGCGGGGAGGTAGTCGGGGTCGAGGGCCAGGGCGCGGCGCTGGCAGGCGGCGCCTTCGGCGAAGCGGTATTTTTCGGAGAGCTTGCGCCCGATGAAATGGTCCACGTGGGGATTGTTGGTCCAGAAGCGCAGGGCCATTTCGCGGGCGACCTGCTCGCGCTGGGGGAGGTTTTGAAGATGGGCCACCAGCGCGCGACCGGCCCAGGCCTCGGGGTGGTGGGGGTTGAGGCGCAGCACGCGCTCGAGAAGCTCTTCCGCGCCGGCGTAATTCTCGCCGTCCACGTGGTGTTCGGCCAGCAGGAGCAGGCTGCCGAGGTGATTCGAGTTGCGGGCCAGGGCGGCCTCGAGGGCGGCCAGCATCAGCGGGGGCTCGCTCGGGGCGTAGGCGCGGGCCAAGCCGAACTGGACCTCCGGCGCGTTGGGGAAACGCTGGAGGGCCTCTTGGAAGCTGCGGGCGGCCAGGGCGAAATCGCGTTTTTCCAGGGCCAGCTCGCCCGCGGCCAGCCAGGCTTCCAGCAGTGGGGGCTCGGCCTTTTTGGCCGAGGCGAAAACTCGTTCGAGGATTTGTTTGGGGTCCGCACCGCGGAGCAGGGCCGCCCGGCCGAAGGCCACCAGGTCGGCGGGGTCGCGGTAGGCAAAGGGCCGGGCCGCGACCAGTTCGATGATTTCCTGAACCAGGCGCCGGGCGGCGTCGGTCTGGCCGTTGTGCAGGAGAATTTCCCGGCCCAGCCAGCGCAGGCGGATGCTGCGGGGCAGGCGGGTCAGGGCGTTGGTGAGGGCCTGGTGGGCTTCCGCGTAACGGCCAAGAGTAAGGAGGCCCCGGCCCAGAATCAGCGCCCACTCCTCGGCGTCGTCGCGGGCATCGAGGGCGCTTTGGGCGGCCGCCACGGCTTCGGCGTAACGGCCGGTCTCGAGCAGTTCCCACGCGGCGCGCGGGGTCTCGGCGGCTTGCAGTACCGAGGCCAACGCCGCGGCGAACCACAGGCTGCGCAGGAGCGAGGGGATCAGGCGGATCCGACGGATCCGACCGACCGGGCCTCCAGGCTGGCCTTTGCCCTCAAGGCCTGGCAGGCAGGCGTGGTTATCGGCGTGACGCATGACAACGCTGCGCAAGTTGCCATCGCGCGGCGCTTGTTCCAAGGACGCAAGTGCTTTTCGCGCGGTCACAAAAAAACCGGCGGGATTGCCGCCGGTCTTGGTCGAAATCTTCCGCCGATCAATCCCGCCGCTGGCGGTAACGGCGGTAAATCCCAAAGCCCGCCAATCCCAATCCGGCGGCCAGCGCGTATTCGGCCGGCTCGGGCACCACGTGGACGGTGTAGGGAGTGATTCCCGTGAAAGCGAACTCATCGCCCGTGTCGGGGGCGATCCACGAGTTCCAGCCGGGGTCAGGCCGGATCGTGTACGTTCCTTTGGGTAATCCGCCGCTTACGGCCAAGGTCAGTTTCGTGATGAACTGGTCGCCGGTATGCCAGCCGCCCGGGTCCACTGTGACCGCGCCCAGGTCGCTGGCGTTGGAGGGCGTGAGCGGCTCGGGGGAGCTGACGGTGCTGGCCGGGAAGTCGTAGTTGCTGCCGGTGCGGTCCAGGCCGGTCAAAGTAAACGTGTGCGGCGTGGTGAGCGGGTATTGGTCAAAGTAAGCCTTAAAGGTCACCCCCGCGACCTGTTCGCTCCCCGCGTGCATCCACACCTCGAAGGTGAATGAGCCCCCGCGCGCGACCTCCGTTTCGTTGACGCCCCCGAAAGTATCCCCGGCCGCGTCGCGGAATTCAAAAGTGACCGCGCCAGCGCCGTGCGCGGCCCCCGCGCCAAGCGCCACCCCTGCCCACGCGGCAACCAGTTGTTTGAGCACCCTGTTTCTCATGGCTGCAAGCAATTGACCGCAAAATCGCCCGGCGGTCAAGCCGAGATTTTTTCCCGCTTAGCCGAAAAATCGCTGGTCGAAGCATCGAGAAGCTTGGAAACCGCCACCGGTTCGGCTAACCCCAAACCCCGTGACACCTACCCACCCGCTGATTGGTCCCTTGGCGCGCCGCCAGTTTCTCCAACGCACCGGCTTGGCCGCCGCTGGCCTGGCCTTCATCCGCCGGCCGGCCGTGGCCGGGCCGTTCACCCGGGAAGACTTCGAGAAGCTGGTACCGGCGGACAAGAAACTGGATCCGGCTTGGGTAAAGTCGTTGTTCGAGCGTGGCAGCCGCACGGTTTATCGGTGGCCGGAATCGCGGCTCATCGGCATGCCCATTGGCGGCATTTGCGCTGGTCAGCTTTATCTGGGCGGTGACGGCAAGCTGTGGCACTGGGACATCTTCAACCAGCACATCGGCACCGGTGCGGAGCACTACGCCAGACCGATGGAGCCACACTCGCCGCTGGAGCAGGGCTTTGCGCTGCGGGTGGTTGCCGGCGGCCAGACCCAGGTGCGCGCGCTGGACCACACCGGCTGGCGCGAGGTCACTTTCACCGGCGAATACCCGTTGGGCTTTGTCGAATACCGCGACCCGGCCGCGCCGTTGAGTGTGTCGCTGGAGGCGTTCTCGCCGTTCATCCCGCTGAACGTGCTCGACTCATCGCTGCCGGCCACCGTCATGCGGTTCACGGTCAAGAACACCAGTGCCCAGCCGGTCGAAGTCGAACTGGCCGGCTGGCTGGAGAACGCGGTCTGCTTGCACAGCGGCCAGAGCCGCGACGTGCTGCGGCGTAACCGGCTCGTGCGCCGAGCCGGTCTGCTGGCGCTGGAGTGCAGCGCCGAACCGATGCCCGAAACGCAGGCCGGGCCAAAGCGGCCTGACATCCTGTTCGATGATTTCGAGCGCCCGACCTACGACACTTGGACCGCGGAAGGCACGGCCTTTGGCACCGGGCCGGTCGAGATGGACAAGATGCCCGATTACCAGGGTAAGGTAGGCGGCCAGGGCCGGCGCGTGGTCAACTCGCACGCCAGCGCCTCCGGCAACGATGTGGCGGCCAAGGACGCCGCCACCGGCACCTTGACCAGCCGCCCGTTCACCATCGAGCGTAACTACATCACTTTCCTCATCGGCGGCGGCGCGCATCAAGGCCGGACCTGCGTGAACCTGTTGGTGGACGGCCAAGTGGTGCTTTCGGCCACCGGCCGCAACGACAATCGCATGACCCTGAACACCTGGGACGTGCGCCGTTGGACTGGCCGGACCGCGCGGATTCAGGTGGTGGACCGCGAGACCGGTAGTTGGGGCAACATCGGCCTGGACCACATCGTGTTTACCGACCAGCCGCGCCATGACCTTGGCCCGCTGGCTGAAGAATCGGACTTCGGCACCATGACGCTGGCGTTGTGGAACGCTTCGCCAGCCGACCTGGCTGCTGTCGCCCTGCCCGATCCGGGCGTGCCCGCCGGGATTTTCTCGCAGGAGCCAGCCGACCGCAGCCCGAGCGCCACGCGGCCCTTCGGCCAGAAACTCCTGGGCGCGCTCACCCGCAAGCTGTCGCTGGCCCCCGGCGAATCGGGCGAAGCGGTGTTCTTCATTACCTGGCACTTTCCGAACCTGCGCATGGACCGGTTGCCGCCGGGCCGGCATTACGCCACGCGCTTTGCGTCGGCGCTGGCCGTGGCCGAACACCTGGCGTCGCGTTATCCCGAGCTGCGCGAGCTGACGCATCGCTGGCACGATACTTGGTATGACTCGACTCTGCCCTACTGGTTTCTGGACCGCACCTTCTTGAACACCTCGATCCTGGCCACCTCGACCTGCCACCGGTTCGCCAACGGCCGGTTCTGGGGCTGGGAAGGTGTGGGCTGCTGCCACGGCACCTGCGGTCATGTCTGGCAATACGCCCAGGCGGTGGCCCGGTTGTTTCCTGAGCTCGAGCGGGATACCCGCGAGCGGGTGGACTTCGGCCTGGCGTTGCAAAAGGACGGCGCCATCCATTTCCGCGCCGAGTTTAACAACATCCCTGCGGTGGACGGACAGGCCGGCACGATCCTGCGCGCGTTGCGTGAGCATCAGATGACCCTGGATGATTCGTGGCTCAAGAAGAACTGGCCAACCATTCGGCGCGCCACCGAATGGCTCATCGCCAAGGACGGCGACGCCGACGGCCTGATCGAAGGCAACCAACACAATACGCTCGATACCGACTGGTTCGGCCCGGTGGCCTGGCTGAGCGGGATGTATCTGACCGCCCTGCGCGCTGCCGAGGAAATGGCGCGCGTGGTGGGCGACGATGCCTTCGCTCGCCGCTGCCACGAGATTTTCGAGCGCGGCCAGCGCAAGCTCGTGGCCGAGCTGTTCGACGGCGAATACTTCATCAACAAGCCCGACCCGCGGCACTTGGACGCCATCAACTCCGGCACCGGTTGTCATATTGACCAGGTCTTGGGCCAAAGCTGGGCCTGGCAAGTGGGCTTGGGCCGAGTGTTGCCGGAGAAAGAGACTGTGTCGGCCCTCCGATCGCTTTGGCGCTACAACTTCACGCCTGACGTGGGGCCGTATCGCCAGCACTACAAGCCGGGCCGTTGGTATGCCATGCCGGGCGAGGGCGGCTTGTTGATGTGCACGTTTCCGCGCAAGGACTGGGATTACGCCCAAGCCAAAGGCAAAGGGCCCGAGTGGGCGGCGGGTTATTTCAACGAGTGCATGAACGGCTTCGAGTATCAGGTCGCCGGCCACATGATCGCCGAGGGGCTGGTGCAGGAAGGCCTGGCCGTCACGCGCATGGTGCATGACCGTTACCACGCGGCGCGCCGCAATCCCTGGAACGAAGTCGAGTGCGGCGACCACTACGCCCGGAGCATGGCCAGTTACGGCGTGTTCCTGGCGGCCTGCGACTACGAATACGACGGCCCACGCGGCCGACTGGGCTTTGCGCCGCGCCTGACGCCGGAGAACTTCAAGTGCGCCTTCACCACCGCCGAAGGCTGGGGCAGTTTCAGTCAACAGGTCCGCGACGGCGTCCTGCGCGCGCGGGTGGAGTTGCGTTACGGCCGGCTGCGCCTCTCGACCCTGGCGCTGCGCCTGCCGGCCGGCATTTCGGGCCACACCGTCACCGCCACGGTGGCCGGGCAGGCAGCGGGCGTGCGGGTGGAGCGGTCGGCCGGGCGGCTGGAAGCGTACTTCGAGCCGGACTGCCGACTGGAGGCCGGACAAGTGCTCGAAGTCGAGTTGGCCTAAATTGAGGCAGCCTCGCGGTGACTTGGCAATCTGGGCACCTTCAAGACCACAGCGGGTGCGTCGCTGTAGAATGGCCGGCGGGCGTGCGTTTGGCGCATTCATTTTCTGACAGAGGGTCGCCGGGGGGCGATGTGCGTAGCGCAGACTTCCAAGTCTGCCGTACCGCGGATTTCCAATCCGCCAACGCGGCGAACTCCCGGACGGTAGCGGCCGGTCTGGGCCTGCCGACTGGAAGTCGGCGATACGGCAGGTTGGAAACCTGCGCTACGTCAGAGATACCCGCCTGCCATAAACTGAGATGCGCCGTCGTACGTTTGCGCTGGAAGCGTGCCCTTGACGAAAACGCGCCCCGGCCAGGCGCGCGGGATGGAAAATTCTTCCGTCGCGGCGCGGGGTTTGCTAACCAGTCCCGAGTCATGCGCCGACTTTACTTTTTCCTGCTCGTGCTCGGCCTGGGTTGGCTGGCTGCGGTCGCGGCCCGGGCCCAGGAGTTCAAGCTCACGGACGGCACGACCATCTACGGCAGCGTCTCCACCTACGATGAAAATGGCGTAATCTTCCGCCTGCGCAGCGGCGGTTTTTCCGCGCGCATCCCGTGGGGGCAATTTTCCCAGGAATCGCTCAAGAGCCTGGCCGCCGACCCCAAGGCGCGCGAGTTTGCCGAGCCGTTCATCGAAATCCCGCCCGAGGCACGGCCCCGGCCCAAGCCCCGTCCGGTGGTGCTCAAGGACGTGCCGCGGGTGGAACTGCCGGCCGGGCGGCCGACGTTCTTCAGCTCGTTCGGTAAGCCGGTCGGGCTGCTGATCCTGGGAGTGCTGTACCTGGCCAATCTCCTGGCTGCCTATGAAATCGCCCAGTACCGCAACCGGCCGGCGGCTGTGGTCTGCGGGCTCTCGGCCCTCTTGCCGTTGGTGGGACCGTTGATTTTCCTGGCCTCGCCCACCTTGCTGCCCGAAGGAGCCAGCGAAGAAGAAGCCCTCGCCGCGCCGCCGCCCGAGCCGGGCCCGGCCCCGGCCGCCGCCGCCAGCCCGGCGGCCGCCACGCGGGGCTCCCTGGGCAAGGTAGGCGTGCCCCCGCCGATGAGCGGCACCGGCCTGCGCGTGGCCGCGGCCGCGCCGGAGCAAAAAGCCGGGCGCCCCGAGCCGAAGATTTACAAGCGCGGCGATTACACCTTCAACCGCCGCTTCATCGAGACCCAGTTCTCGGGCTTCTTCCGTCTGGTGCCTTCGGAGGCCGAGAAGGACCTGGTGCTGGTCATCCGCACCCCCAAGCAGGAATACCTGGCCAAGCGCATCAGCCGCATCTCGGCCACGGAGATGTTTATCCAGCCCATCCAGGTGGGGTCCAAGGAAGTCAACGTGGTCATCGGCGAAATCGCCGAAATCCAGGTGCGTCACAAAGACGACCTGGAACGCTAGCCAACCGGCTTCCGCCCCGCCGCCAACCGCATGAAGCACCGCACCGTTTTGCTGTTTGGCGCGCCGGGCAGTGGCAAGGGCACCCAGGGCCGCATCCTCGGCACCATCCCCGGCTTTTTCCACTGCTCCTGCGGCGAGGTCTTCCGCAGCCTGCGCCCGGACACCGAGCTGGGCCGGATCTTCGTCCGGTACTCCAGCCAGGGGCGGTTTGTGCCGGACGAGCCCACCGTCGAACTCTGGCGCCAGTACATCGCCAACTGCGAACGCACCGGGCGTTACCATCCCGACACGGACTTCCTGGTGCTCGATGGCATCCCCCGCAACGTGCGCCAGGCCGAGCTGCTGCGCGACACCCTGGACGTGCGCGTGGTCATGCACCTCACCTGCCCGGACCGCGACCAGCTCGTGCAGCGACTCCAGCGGCGCGCGCTGCGCGAAAACCGCCTGGACGATGCCAACCTCGAGGTCATCCGCGACCGGCTCCGCACCTACGAACTGGAGACCCGCCCCGTGCTGGACTTTTACGGCCCCGCCTTGCGACGCGAGGTCAACGCCGCCCAACCGCCCCTCGCGGTCCTCCAGGACGTGCTCAAAATCCTGAGCACCCTCTGAGCGCATGGCCTCGCAATTTGGCGACTTCGTGGCCAGCGAACTGTATTGCCCTCGCTGCGCCGCCTCCCAGCCGGTCCGCCAGCGCCTGCTGCTGATTTTGCCCGACGGCGAGCTCTACGAATACTGTTGCCGCCGCTGCGGGGCCGTGCTGGGCCAGCGCCGGGTCACCGGCCCGGCCATCACCCCGCCGTCGCCACCCGGGCAGGCGCGGCGCGCCAACCCCCGTGCCTGAACCCCCGTGCCTGAACCGCCGTGTCTGTACCGCCGCACTCCGCCACCACACCGCCCGGCCGCACGCGCGTGGTCTTCTTCGGCACCGCGCCGCTGGGCATTCCCTGCCTCGAGGCGCTGGTGCGCGAGCCGGCTTATGAGGTGGCGAGCGTGGTCACGCAGCCGGACCGCCCGCGCGGGCGCGACCTCCACCTCCACCCCACCCCCGTCAAGGCCGCCGCGCTGGCGCTGGGCCTGCCCGTGCTCCAACCGGCCCGGTGTCGCGACGCCACCTTCCTCGACCAATTGCGCCATCTCGGCCCCGACCTGATCGTGGTCGTGGCCTACGGCCAGCTCCTCCCGCCCGCGCTCCTGGAAATACCGCCCCACGGCTGCCTCAACCTTCACGCCTCGCTCCTGCCCCGGCACCGCGGCGCTGCGCCCATCCAGTGGGCCATGCTCGAAGGCGACACCGAGACCGGCGTCACGCTCATGAAAATTGACGCCGGCCTGGATACCGGCGACATCCTGGCCCGCGTCGCCACGCCGATTTTTCCCGACGACACCGCGCAGACGCTGCACGACCGCCTGGCCGCGCTGGGGGCCGCGCTCTTGGTGCAAACCCTCCCCGACTACCTCGCCGGCCGACTTGCCCCCCGGCCGCAACCGCCCACCGGCGCCACTTACGCCCGCAAACTGACGCGTGAAGACGGTCGTCTGGACTGGACCCGGCCCGCGGCCGAACTCGAGCGCCGCGTGCGCGCCTTCACCCCCTGGCCGGGCGCTTTCACCTACCTGCCCGAAGCCGGCCGCCGCGTCTTGCTCAAAATCTGGGCCGCCGGCGTGGTCCCCGCCGCCGAAGGCGCGCCGGGCACCGTGCTCGCCACCGACGCCGCCGGGCTGGTGATTCGTTGCGGGGCCGACGCGTTGCGCGTGACCGAGCTCCAGCGCGAGGGCGGACGCCGCTTGCGCGCCGCGGAATTCCTCGCCGGCCACCGGCTCGCACCCGGCACGCGCCTCGACCCTCCCTGAACAGGCCGCGCACTATGCCCCTGGCCAGCCCGCGCGACTCGGGGCTTGCCCCGTGGCGGTGGTTCAGTTTAAGCCAACGCCATGCCGCGTTCCGTCCGTACAGACGCGCCCCAATTTGACCTGCCCGCCTACCTCGAGCTTTGCACCGCCACGGTGAACGCCGCGCTGGACCGTTACCTGCCCCGGGCCTCGGCCCGCCCGGCCACGCTGCACCGGGCCATGCGCTACTCGCTCTTCGCCGGCGGCAAACGCCTCCGGCCCGCGCTCTGCCTGGCGGCGGCCGAGGCCTGCGGCGGCGCCTGGGAGCCCGCGCTGCCGCTGGCCTGCGCCATCGAGTGCATCCACACCTATTCGCTCATCCACGACGACCTGCCGGCGATGGACAACGACGACTTCCGCCGTGGCAAGCCGACCAATCACAAGGTCTTCGGCGAGGGCATCGCCATCCTGGCCGGCGACGCCCTGCTGACCATCGCCTTTGAAATCGCGGCCGGTGCCGCGGGCTGGCCGCGCTACCCGCACCAACGGTTGATTCAAGAACTGGCCGAAGCCGCCGGCTCGCGCCAACTGGTGGGCGGCCAGGTGGCCGACCTCGAGGCCGAGGGCCAAAACGTTTCGCCCGCGCAACTGCGCTACATCCACGAACGCAAAACCTCGGCCCTGCTGCGCTGCGCCGTGCGCCTGGGCGGCATGAGCGCCAACTGCCCACCCGCCCAACTGGCCGCCCTGTCCGACTTCGGCCGTCACGTTGGCCTGGCCTTCCAGGTCATTGACGACATCCTCGACGTCACCCAGTCCAGCGAGCAACTGGGCAAGACCGCCGGCAAGGACACCGCCGCCCGCAAGGCCACGTATCCGGCCCTGGTGGGCCTCGAAAAATCCCGGCGCATCGCCGCCCAGCTCACGGCGCGGGCCTTTGCCGCGCTGCAACCGTTTCACGGTCGCGCCCGCGCCCTCGAGGCCCTGGCCACCCACCTACTGCGCCGCGACCGCTGAAGCGCGCGCCGCGCGCGGCGTGCTTCCCTGGACATCTTGGTCCCGCGCCGCCGCCTGGAGGGCGACGACTTGCTGACACACTCCAAATGCTTGGCGCTGTAGGGCGCCGCTGCGCCGGCGCCGTCCACTCGGCCGCGCCGCAGCGCGGCCCTACCGACAGCGCCGGCGAGCCGGCGCACTCCAGACGCTTCGCGATTCACGGGGCGCTCGACCCGCGCGCCAGCGTTTTGGACTGTCTCCCTTCATCACCCGGCGCTCGAATTCAACCCGGGTAGGGTTGAGCCGACTGACGTCGGCCGCTACAGGCCGGACGCGCCGACCCGCCGACCGCCAGTCGGCGGCCCAGCCGATTATCAATCGGCGCAACACCACCGGGCAAATCGCCTGCCGCTCCCAGCTTCCGCATCCGGTATCCGGCATCCGGTATTTGGTATCCGCCCCATAGCGCCGGCGAGTGGGCCTGCCTACGCCAAGCGAAGCGCGGCAGGCAGGCGCACTCCACACGCCTCGCGTGGTAGGGCGCCGCTGTGTCGGCGCCGCCCATGCGGCCGCGCCGCAGCGCGGCCCTACCGACAGCGCCGGCAAGCCGGCGCACTCCAGACGCTTCGCGATTCACGGGGCGCTCGACCCGCGCGCCAGCGCTTGGAGTGCGGCGGCTTGCCGCCGCTTTTTGCCCCGGGTGACCCGTGGTCGCGCGGGAGGCTTTACGCCGCCGGCCGGCGCGGGCAGGCTCCGGGCACCATCACATGACTGCTTCGCGTAAAGCTCCGGCGAAATCGGCCGGGGACCTGCCCAAGGCCCGGTTGTATGCGGAACTTGGTTACGGCGGCGACCCGGTCCTTTTGGAGCCATTGCTCGAGCAGGCGGGGCTGAGTCGTCCGCACAAGACCAACATCGCCGCCGCGAAGCGCGAGGCGGTGCGGGCGCTCATCCACCAGCATTTCCGCCTCGTGTGCGGGCGCGGGGATTGTCAGGCAGCCGCCCGGGAGGCCGCGCGCGCCGGTGAGGATGCCCGGGAGACCGTGCCGGCGGCGTCGCAGGCGCATTGTGAAATTTGTGGCGGCTCGGCGAACCAGCGCTTCGTGGCAGAGATGGTGGCTGCTTGTGTGGCGCGCGGCTGGCGGCGGCTGTGTGTGGTGGGCGGTTCTCCCAATGCCCGGGAAGAACTCGAGCGGCTCGTGGCCGGGCAGCTCGAGTTGCGGCTGGTGGACGGCACCCGCGCCCGGACCGAAAAGGAGGCCCGGGCCGACCAGGCCGGGAGTGATTGCGTGGTGCTCTGGGGCTCGACCCAGTTGGATCACCGGGTTTCCAAGCATTACACCGGCCCCCGGGTGATCACCGTGGCCCGCCGCGGCATCGCCGAACTGGCAAAAGCGGTCGTCGTCGCGACCCGGCGCGAGTGACGCGGTGCGAGTGCGCGCCGCTGCCCAAGCCTTCTCGACCTGGCCCGGTGACGGGCCAAAGGTCCGGGCGCCGGGCAAAAAAATTGCGAAACCTTTTGACGCCCGGGCGTCTTGCGAAACTGTTTGCGCCGTCAACACCATGAGCACGAAAAACCTTCTCCTGCGGAGCGCGGCCTTGAGTGCCGCGCTGGTCTCTCTGGCTGCGGAACCCAAGGTGCCCGACCTTTCCAAGCTGCCCCCGGCGGCGGACCGGAAAGGCGTCACCTACGCCAAGGACATCAAGCCCATCTTCGAAAAATCCTGCTTCAAGTGCCACGGGCCGGAGAAGCAAAAGGGCGACCTGCGCGTGGACAGCCTCGAGGCCATCCTCAAAGGCAGCGAGCACGGCAAGGTGGTCGTGCCCGCCAAGGTGGACAAAAGCCCGCTGCTCTGGGCCGTGGCGCGGTTGGACGAAAACGCCGCCATGCCGCCCGAGGGCAAGGCCGACCCGCTGACCAAGGAGCAGGTCAGCCTGGTCCGCGCCTGGATCGAGCAGGGCGCCAAGTAAGCCGTCGGTCCCGGGCGGCGCGCCGGGGACGTCCCGGTCGCCGGCCCGACCCGGCAATCCGCTTCAACGCCGACCCCGGACTCGCCCGGTCGTAGCGCCGGACGGGTCCGGGGCCGCTGGCATTTTCCCGCGGCTGACGGTTGAGCCGGTCAACTCGCCCCAAAACCGTCAACGCGCCCGCGCACGTCCGCTTTTCGCGTGCGCGTCCGGCGCTCGGGGTTATGCTGCCGCCATGAATTCACCTGCGTTGCGGCTCACACGGCGGCAAGCGTTGTGCGCCTTGGGCGGACTCCTGGCCGTGGCGCCGGCCTTGCGCCTGGCCGGGGCCGAGGCCAACGGGTTTCGGGTCAAGCGCGGCACGAACATCAGCCACTGGCTTTCCCAGAGCCACCGGCGCGGGGCCGAGCGCCGCGCCTGGTTCACGCGCGATGACGTGGCCTTTTTGGCCGGGCTGGGCTTCGACCACCTGCGCCTGCCCGTGGACGAGGAACAACTCTGGGACGAGGCCGGCAAGCCGGAGCCCGAGGCCTTCGCCCTGCTCGACCAGGCCCTCGATTGGTGCGCCGAGCACGGACTGCGGGCCATCGTGGACCTGCACATCCTCCGCTCCCACCATTTCAACAATCGCGAGCGGCCGTTGTGGACCCGCCCGGAGGCGCAAGAGCGCTTCCTCCAGTGCTGGCGCGACCTCTCCGCGGCGCTCGGCCGCCGGCCGGTGGAACGGGTGGCCTACGAACTCATGAACGAACCGGTGGCGGACGACCCCGAGGACTGGAACCGGCTGGTGGCCCGCGCCACGGCCGTGGTCCGCGAGCGCGAACCGCGCCGCACCGTGGTCGTCGGCTCCAACCGCTGGCAGTCCGTGGACACGTTCGATCGCCTCAAGGTGCCGGCCGGCGACGCGCACGTGCTGTTGAGCTTCCACTTTTACGAACCGTTCTTGCTCACGCACTACACGGCGAGTTGGACCAGCATCGGCCGCTACCAAGGCCCCGTGAAATACCCTGGCCGGACCGTCGAAGAAGCCGACCTGGCCGGCGTGCCCGAGCCGCTGGCCGGCGAAATCCGCAACCGCAGCCGGCACTGGGACCGCGCGGCCATTGCGGCCAAACTGACCAAGCCGCTGGCCCTGGCTCGCGAGACCGGTCTGCCGCTGTACTGCGGCGAATGGGGATGCCTGCCCGCCGTTCCGCGCGCTTCTCGCCTGGCCTGGTATCGCGACATGGTCAGCGTGCTCAACGAGCACGGCATCGGCTGGGCTACGTGGGATTACAAGGGCGGCTTCGGCCTGCGCGGCCGCGACGGCAAGCCGGACGAGGAATTGATTGCCATCTTGTTGGGCCGCGCCTGAACGCCCCGGACCGCCGTCCCGCGCCCATGTTCTTCGCCATTTGCAACGAAATCTTCCAGGGCTGGTCGTTTGCGGACGCCTGCGCCCTGGCCGCGCGCGCCGGTTACGACGCGCTTGAGGTCGCGCCCTTCACCCTGGCGCGTTACGTGACCGACCTTGCCGCGTCGGAGCGAGCGCGGTTGCGCGACACCGCGGCCCGGGCCGGACTGGGCATCGTGGGGCTCCACTGGGTGCTGGCCCAGACCGAGGGCCTGCACCTCACGCATCCCGACCCGGCCGTGCGCGCTCGCACGGCGCGGTACTTCGTGGACCTGGTGGACTGCTGCGCCGACCTGGGCGGGCGGGTGATTGTGGTCGGCTCGCCCAAGCAACGCAGCCGGTTGCCGGGGGTGAGCCCCGAGCAGGCGTGGGCCGCTGCCGCCGAGGTTTTCCGCAACGCGGTGCGGCGGGCCGAAGACCGCGCGGTGACGCTCTGCTTGGAACCGCTGGCGCCGAGCGAAACGGACTTCATCAACACGGCGGCCGAAGCGGTGCGGTTCGCGGCGCAGATGGCCTCGCCCGCGTTCAAAATCATCCTGGACGTGAAGGCCATGTGCGCCGAGTCGCAGCCGATTCCCCAGATCATCCGCGCCAGTTGGCCGCACTTCGCGCACTTCCACGCCAACGACCGGAATCTGAAAGGGCCGGGCTTTGGCGACGTGGACTTCCGGCCCATCGCCACGGCGTTGAAGGAGGTGGGCTACGCTGGCGCGGTGTCGGTGGAGGTCTTCGACTTCAGCGACGGCCCGGAGACGATCGCCACGCGCAGCCTCGAGTACCTGCGGCGGGTGTTTGCGTAAGGCGCGGGGCGGAGCGGGGGCTGGGGCTTTCGGCCGCCGGGACCAGGGCGGGAGGCGGACCTTGTGTCGGGGCGGGCCTTTGCTAGCGTGGGCGGCATGACGTTTCGGTTGGTCGGCGGGTTGAGCCTGGCCGCCTGCCTGCACCTGGCGGCGGCGGAGCTGGTGTTCGACCTGACCGCGGAAAAGCCGGGCAAGATCCCGGCGGGTTGGCGCAGCGCCCTGGCCGGAGAAGGCCCACCCGGGACGTGGGAAATCCGGCTGGACGCTCCGGCCGAGCTGGCCACGCCCGCGGCCCCGGGCGCCGCCAGCGGCATGGTGCGGCCGGTGATTGCCCAGGTGTCCACGGACGCGACCGACGAACGGTTTCCGTTGCTCATCTACGAGCCGGAGGTGTTCGGGGATTTCGCGCTGCGGCTGCGGTTCAAGACCGTGGCGGGCACGCGCGAGCAGATGGCCGGGGTGGCCTTCCGGCTGCAGGACGAGCGGAACTTCTATGTGGTGCGCGCCAGCGCGCGGGGCAACACGTTCCGGTTTTACCGGGTGGTTGAAGGGCGGCGGGACGCGCCCATCGGCCCCGAGGTGACGGTGCAACCGGGGGTGTGGCACGACCTGGAGGTCGAGGCCCGCGGCAACAAGTTCCGCTTCCGGCTCGACGGCCGGGAGCCCATTCCCGAACTGACCGACAATACCTTCCGCGCCGGCAAGCTGGCGCTGTGGACCAAGTCGGACTCGGTGACCTATTTCGCGGACCTGCGGGTGAGCTACACGCCCCGGGTGCGGCTGGCGCAGCGGCTGGTGGACGAGATGATGAAGAAGTACCCGCGGCTCTTGGGGCTGCGGATTTACGCGACCACCGCCGCGCGGCCCGAGTTGCACGTGGTCGCGGCCTCGAATCCGGCGGACGTGGGCCTGCCCGGGGGCGAGGTCGAGCGGGCGGTGATGGAGACCTTGACGCCGTACGCCGGCCGGGCGCGGAAAAAGTTTGTCACCACGCTGCCGCTTCAGGATGTCAACGGCGACGCCGTGGCGGCCGTGCGGGTGGAACTGACGGCCTCGCCGGGCCAGACCGAAGTAGGCGCCGTGGCGCGGGCGCGCCCCATCGTGAAGCAGATGCAGGGTCGCTTCCAGACCCGCCAGGAGCTGACCGAGTAGTCCGGCAAGCCCCGCCCGGGCGACGCGGCTGTTGTTATTTCTCCGGCGGCGGAGCAGGGACGGAGGGCGGCGGGGCGGGTGTTCCTTCGGCCGGCGGCGCGGGCGGGGGCTCGCGCAGAAACTCTTCCGGGGCGGGCGGCGGGATGTCGTAGGAGGTCTTTAATCGAAAACCGCCGATCACCTGGACCTCGCCCTCTTCGCCAGGGCGCAGGCGCGGGCGGACGTGGGTGATTTGGTAGAGATGCCGGGTGAGCACTTCGCCGCCCGGCGAAATGCAGTAGTAGGTGAACTGGCGCGAGCCGGTTTGGAAGAGCACGTGGAGCCGGGCCTGGCGGTCCACCTGGGCTTCCGGGCGGCCAAAGGACAGAAGGTTGCCCAGCGGGAAAACGCGGTACACGCGCTGGTCGGCCTCGTCGCTGATGCGCACATACAGGGCCAGGCGCTTGCGGTCGTTGGTCTGGAGCAGCGCGTACCGGCGCATCTCCGGCGCCTGGCCGGTGGGGCCGCCGGGCACGCCCACCAGTTGTTCCCACATCGGCACGCCGCCCATGATGGTGAGATAGGCCCGGGGGCTGGTGACTTCGGCGTTGATTTCGGGCAGGCGGACCGTGGCGATGACCCGGTAGCGGCCGCGCTGGGAGAGGTTGAAGCAGGGCGCCAGGTCCACAAAGCGCTTGCCGCGCGCGGCGGTGGGGATTTCCAACGGTTCGGCCGGGGGGATGTTGGCGAGCTTGGCCACGAGGTAGCCGTCGGTGGATTCGACGGCGAGGTCCAGCCAGTCGGCCTCGGCCGGCAGACGCAGGGTGCGGCCGGAGAAGTTGGTGATGCGGATTTCGGCCAGGCACCGCTCGTGCGGCAGGTAGGCATCCTGGTCGAAGGCGACCTCGACGTTGACCTGGGCGCGGGCCGCGCAGACCAGCAGCAGACAGCACCAGCCGCGGAGGAGCAGTTTCATGGGGTCAGCGGCCCAGATCGAGGCGATCGGCCAGCCGCCGGGGCAGGCCGGCGGCGAGGATTTTGGCCTTCGCCTTGGCGATGTCGTAATCGAGCCGGCGCAACTCGATGGTTTGGTTGTCCAGGTCGTAGATGACGTACGTGGCCTTGGGCACGCCGTCGCGGGACTGGCCCACGCTGCCGACGTTTACGAAGTACTTCTTGCCGGGCTCGACCTTGAACTTCGAGTAACTGCCGCCGCGCACCACGCTGTCCCGCACAAACGCCACCGGCACGTGGGTGTGGCCGAAGAAACACACGCTGGTGTTCTGGTAGGTGAGGCTGGCGGCGGCGGCCAGCTTGTCGAAGACGTAACCCCACCGCTGGGGGGCGTCCAACGTGGCGTGGACAATCGAAAAGCTGGTCACCAGCCGCATGTACTTGAGGTCGCGCAGCCACTGGCGGTCTTCCTCGGAAAGCTGGCGGCGGGTCCACTCGACGGCCTGGGCGGCGGCGGGGTTGAAGCCGTCCAGCGGGCTGTCCGTGGAGCAGTATTCGTCGTGGTTGCCCTTGACGCAGGGCATGCCCATGCCGCGGATGATGTCCAGGCATTCCTTGGGATTGGCGTTGTAGCCGACCACGTCGCCCAAGCAGGCGTAATGGGCGACCTTTTGCTCCCGGGCGTCGGCCAGGACGGCCTCGAGGGCCTCGAGGTTGGCGTGAATGTCGGCAATGATCGCAAACTTCATTTCGGCGTGGCGCGTCTAGGGCACAATCTGAAATCCGCGCAGGTTGCCCTGCGGTGGGGACCAGGTGATGGCTTCATTCCGGATGTGGGCGCCCAGTCCCGAATCCCGGATGGCGGCCAGGAACGCTTCCAACTCTTCGCGTTCCCCCTCCGCCACCAGCTCGACTCTTCCATCCAGCAGGTTTCGCACCGTCCCGCACACCTCGAAGCCCGCGGCGAGCTGCCGGACGGTGTACCGGAACCCCACTCCCTGCACCGTCCCGGAATACAACACGTGCAGACGCTGGCGGCTCATGTTCGGCTCACGGGATCGCGCCCGGGGCCGGCGCCGGCCATTCGGCCGGTCGGACCGCGGGGCGACCACCCATCTAACCCGCGCATCAAGCCACAGCCGCGCGTGCGGGCGCAATGTTTTTATGCCGCGCCGCCCGACATGGCCCGTCCGGCACGCAGGGTTCAGATGTGCCCGGGTCACTTCAAAAACGCCTCGACGTTGTCCCGGGTGACCAGGCGGAAGGGGATGAACACCTCGCGCTCGTAAGGCTGGCCGCGGAGGATTTTCACCGCGGTCTCGAGGGCGGTGCCGGCCTGGCCCCGGGCGTCCTGAAAGACCGTGGCGTCCAACCGGCCCGCCCGGACCGCTTGCAGGGCGTCGGCGATGGCGTCCACGCCGGCCACGACCACCCGGTCCTTGAGGCGGGCGCGCTCCAGCGCGAGCACCGCGCCCATGGCCATCTCGTCGTTTTGGGCGAAGACGGCATGGAGGTTGGTGCCGTGGGCCTGAATCCAGTTTTCCATCAGCGCCACGGCCTTGGCGCGGTCCCACTCGGCGGTCTGGTCCGCCAGCAGCTTGAGGTCCGGGTAACGCGCCAGCACGGCGCGGGCACCGCGGTCGCGGCGGATTTGCGCGGCCTGGCCGAGAAAGCCGTGCATCATGACCACGTGGCCCCGGCCGCCCAGGCGTCGGGCGATGTACTCCATGGCCAGCTCGGCGGATTCCTCGTCGCGCGAGCCGACAAAGGCCGTGGGCGCGGCGCGGGTCTCGGAGTTGACGTTCACCACGGGGATGCCGGCGGCCAGGGCCTTTTCGACGGCGGGCGAACTGGCCTCGACCTCGCAGGGGTTGAGCACGATGGCGTCCACGCGCTGGGCGATGAAGTTCTCGACCTGCTGGACCTGGCGTTCGGCGCTGCGCTGGGCGTCGTTGATGATCAGGCGCACCCCCAACTCCTGCGCCTTGTCGCGCAGGGCGCGCTCGAGCAGCACGATGAACTCCGAGGACAGGTTCAGCAGCGAAACGCCGATGACCGGCGGCCGCGCGCCCGGCGCGGGCCCGGGTGGGGTTGCGGATTCGCGCGGGCCACACCCCGCCAGAGCCAGCAGCAAGCCGAGACCCAGCAGCGCCGCACAACTGGTTCGGTTCAGGTCGGACATGGCGCCCATGTTACGCCCCGCCGCCGCCGACTCAAAGGCGAAGCTGCGCGCCGGCGGGCACCGGAGCGGGCAGGTGGACGCCGAGGGTTGGATGGCCGCAACCGGGGTTGCCCGCCTCAAAACGCGAGGCGCTCGCCGTCCCGGGGCACGCACACCGGAATGGGGGCCAGCGCCCGCGCGGCGCGGGTTTGCCAGCGTTGTCGCCAGCGCCATTGCGGGGCGGACAGGTGCACGAGGGCCACTCGGCGGATGGGATGGCCACACAGGCGCGCGAACAGCGCGGCCGGGTCCAGGTGCGCCAGTTCGCAGACCAGCAGGTCCAGCGGCTCGTGAATCAGCGCGGCCAGGTCGTCCACTCCCCCCAGATCGGCCGAATGCCCCACGCGGCGGGCGCGGTCCTCGAGGACAAAGCTGAACGCCTCGTCCGGCGCGGCGCCGCGCGCGCGTCCCGCGGCCGCGGAGGGGATCAGGTGGCGGTTGGGCAGGGGGGTGACCATGACCGGGCCCACCGGGAAAGGTTGACCGCCTCGCAGGGGTTCGAAGCGCAGCTCGAAACGCGGCGCGACGGCTTTGAACAAGTGGGCCGCGTCCATCAACGCGCGGACGGGCGCCACTCCGGCCCCGGGCAGATGCACGGTGAGGGGGCGTTGCCGCCGCGACAGCCACAGGCCCTGAAGCAGGGTGAAGAGGCCGCCCACGTGGTCGAAATGCAAGTGCGAGATGAGCACGGCGTCCAGGTCCTCCAGCCGGACACCGGCGCACAGCAGCCGCTGCGTGGCCGGCTCGCCGCAATCCACGAGCAGGCGCGCAGAGCCGAACTCGTACAGGTAGGCCGAATGCCCCCGGCGGGCGGAAATGTGACCGTCCCCCACTCCGAGGCAGGTCAGGCGATGCGCGGCGCGGCGGGGCATGGTCCGGGAGGTTTCACGCCGGGCGGGAAAAAGCGCCCGGTGCACGCCGCCGACGGGCGCGGTGATGGGCGGCCGGGGAGCGTTCCCGCGGAAGCGCCGCGCCGGAGCGCCGGTTAGATGACGGTGCCATGGGGCACGATGGCGTTTTTGGGGATGATGACAATGCCGTCGCGGATGTAGTACAGCGGCGGGTGGTCCACCGAGGCCGGCTTGCCGTGGGGCGTGATCACGCAGTTGTCGCCGATGCGGGCGTTTTTCTCGATGATGGCCGAGTCAATGCGGGTGTTGCGGCCGATGCCGATGCGGGGCTGGCCGGCGGCGGCGTGCGCGGCGATGGACTCGGCCGTTTCGTAGTAATCGGCCCCCAGGATGACGGTGCGGGTGATGTGGCTGCCGGCGTCCACCAGATAGCGCAGCCCGACGACGGTCTGGGAGATTTTGCAGTGATTGAGGATGCACCCCTCGGCGATGATGGTGTGGTCGAGCGAGGCGCCGTTGATCTTCGAGGGCGGCAGGAACCGCGCCCGGGAATAGATGGGCGCGGTCATGTCGAAGAAGTTGAACCGCGGCAACTCGGCCGTCAGTTCGAGGTTCGCCTCGAAGAAGGAGCGAATGGTGCCCACGTCCTCCCAGTAACCCTGGAAGACGAAGGAGAAGACGCGGCGCTCGCGGATCAACCGCGGGATGATGTGCTTGCCGAAGTCGGTCAGGTCGTTGTCCAGCGCCTGGATGAGCACGTCGCGGTTGAACAGGTAGATGCCCATCGAGGCCAGAAACTTCTCCCCCGGCGCCGCCAGCCCGAGCGCCTGTTGCGTGGCCGGGTCCACCCGCAACTGGTCCAGCAGCGCCGGCTCCTTCGGCTTTTCCTCGAAGCGCACGATCCGCTGGTCGGCGTCAATCTGCATGATCCCCAGGCCGGGCGCGTCCTCGCGGCTCACCGGGATGGTGGCGATGGTCACCTCGGCCCCGGTCTCCAGGTGCTGGCGCAAGAGCTCGCGAAAGTCCATCCGGTACAACTGGTCCCCGCTCAGGATCAGGGCGAAGTCAAACTCGTTGTTCCGCAGGTGAATCAGGTTCTTCCGCACGGCGTCCGCGGTGCCCTGGTACCAGGAAGAGTCGGTCATGGTCTGCTCGGCGGCCAGGATTTCGACGAACCCCTGCGAGAAGTGATCGAACTTGAACGACCCGTACACGTGCCGGTGCAGCGAGGCGGACAGGAACTGGGTCAGCACGTAGATGCGCCGCACGCCCGAGTTGATGCAGTTGGAAATCGGAATGTCCACCAGCCGGTACTTGCCGGCGATGGGCACGGCGGGCTTGGCCCGCTCGCGGGTCAGGGGGAAGAGCCGGGTTCCCTGGCCGCCGCCCATGATCAGGGCCAGGACCCGGTTGGGGTCCACTTTGGGTTGGTGATTGGTCGGCATGGGGCAAAGTCCTTTCTTGCGCGGGGTTTTTTCCGCTTATAGCGTCCGGCCCCGGTCGCGCGCAAGCGACAACCCCGCTACGCGGCGGCCCGACCCAACATGTGTGGCATCGTCGGCTACGTGGGGCGCCAGCCGGCCGCCCCCCTCCTGCTGGCCGGTTTGCGCCGGCTCGAATACCGCGGCTACGACAGCGCGGGGCTGGCCACGTGGCATGAGGGCCGGCTCGAGTTGCGCAAGTGTCGCGGCAAAATTGACGAGGGCCTGGCTCCCCTGCTCGAAGCCCGCCCGCTGCCCGGCCTCCTGGGCGTGGGCCACACCCGCTGGGCCACGCACGGCCCGCCCTCCGACGCCAACGCCCATCCCCATTGCGACGCCTCCGGCCGCATCGCCGTGGTGCACAACGGCGTCATCGAAAACCACGAGGCGCTCAAGCATCGCCTGCGCGACGCCGGCCACACCTTCCGGTCCGACACCGACACCGAGGTGCTGGCCCACCTGATCGGCGTGCATTACGCCCACCCGGACCTCCCCGGGCTGGCGCCCGCCGAGCGCTTGGTGCGCGCCCTCGAACGCGCCCTGGCCGAGGTCCAGGGCACTTACGGCCTGGGCGTGATTTGCGCGGACACCCCCGGCCTGTTGCTCGGTGCCCGCCGCGGCTCGCCCCTCATCCTCGGCCTGGGGCAGGGTGAAAATTTCCTGGCCAGCGACGCCACGGCGATGGTCGCCCACACCCGCCAGGTCGTGTACCTCAACGACGGCGACCTGGCCACGCTCACCGCCGAGCATTTCCAGGTGACCCACCTGGGCCGCAAGGCCGCGACGGTGCAGGTCAGCCAGATCGAATTCGCGCCGGAAGCCGCCGAACGCGGCGGCTATCCGCACTTCATGCTCAAGGAAATCTTCGAGCAGCCCGCCACCATCGCCAACGCCCTGCGCGGCCGCCTGGACGAGGCCGAGGCCACGGCCAAATTCGGCGGCTTGAACATGACCCCCGCCGAGCTGCGCGCCGTGGACCGGATCGTCATCACCGCCTGCGGCACCAGTTGGCACGCCGGGCTGGTGGGGGAGCACTACCTCGAGAGCCTTGCCCACATTCCGGTCGAGGTCGAGTACGCCAGCGAATTCCGCTACCGCAACCCGCCGCTGGACAAGCACACCCTCGTGCTGGTCATCACCCAGTCCGGCGAAACCGCCGACACCCTCGCGGCCCTGCGCGAGGCGCGCCGGCGCGGGCATCGCGTGCTGGCCCTCTGCAACGTGGTCGGCAGCACCATCGCCCGCGAGGCCGACGGTGGCATCTACCTCCACGCCGGCCCGGAAATCGGCGTCGCCTCGACCAAGGCCTTCACCTCCCAGGTCACGGTCCTGTTGCTCTTCGCCCTGTTTATGGGCCGGCTGCGGATGCTCTCCCCGGCCCGCGGGTTGAGCCTGCTGCGCGCGCTGGAACAGGCGCCCGAGCTGGCCCGGGCCGCGCTTCGCCTGGATGCGCAGGTGCGCGACCTCGCCGCCCGTTACGCCGACCGCCGGGACTTTTATTTCCTGGGCCGCCAGCTCGGTTTCCCCGTTGCGCTCGAAGGCGCGCTCAAGCTCAAGGAAATCTCCTACATCCACGCCGAGGCCTGGCCGGCGGCGGAGATGAAGCACGGCCCCATCGCGCTGATGGACGCCGCCAGCCCGTGCGTCTTCCTGGCCCCGCGCGGATTCTTGTACGAGAAACTCCTGAGCAACATCGAGGAAGTGCGCGCCCGCGGCGCCCCGGTGATCGCCCTGGCCACCGAGGGCGACACCGCCATCACGGCCAAGGCCCAGGAGGTGCTTTACTTGCCGGACACGGACGAATTGCTCTGGCCGCTGCTGGCGGTCATCCCCCTGCAACTGCTCGCCTACCACATCGCCGTGCGCCGTGGGTGCGACGTGGACAAGCCCCGCCACCTGGCCAAGAGCGTGACGGTCGAGTGACTTTATGCGCCCCCAACCCCACCGCATCGGCATCATCGGCGGCAGCGGCCTCTACGAACTCGAGGGTTTTACCCGCCGCCGCTGGGTGCGCGTGCGCACCCCCTTCGGCGCGCCTTCGGATGCGCTGTTGACCGGTGAGCTGGCCGGGCGCCCGGTGGTCTTCCTGCCCCGGCACGGCCGCGGCCATCGGTTGCTGCCCAGCGAACTGAACCACCGCGCCAATATTTACGCCCTCAAGTCGCTGGGCGTGGCCTGGATTCTGAGCGTCAGCGCCGTGGGCTCGCTCCAGGAACGCTACCGGCCTTGCGACATTGTCCTGCCGGACCAGTTCGTGGACCGCACCAAGCGTTGGGCCGACCACACCTTCTTCGGCGCCGGCATCGTGGCCCACGTGGCCTTCGCTCAGCCCGTGAGCGAGGAGTTGCGGCAAATCTTGCTCGCCGCGGCCCGCGAGCTGGGCCTGCCCGTCCATGACGGCGGCGTGTACGTGAACATGGAAGGCCCGGCCTTCAGCACCCGCGCGGAGTCCCAGGCCAACCACCGCGCGGGCTACGACGTGATCGGCATGACCAACCTGGGCGAGGCCAAATGCGCCCGCGAGGCGGAAATCGCCTATGCCACGATGGCGATGGTGACCGACTACGACGCCTGGAAGGAAGACGAGGCGCACGTGACCGTGTCCCAGGTCGTAGAAAACCTCCGCCGCAACGCCGCCGCCGCGCAGGCGCTCATCCTTCGCGCCCTGCCGCGCATCCCGGCCACGCCCGACTGGCCATGTCACCGGGCCCTGGACAACGCCATCCTCACGCCGCGTGAACTCTGGCCGCCGCCGACCGTCCGCCGGTTGCGCGTCATCCTGGGTCGCCTGCTTCAACCCGCCGCCCGGACGCCGCGCCGCAAGCAGGCCGCGCGCGTCGCGCGCCCGGGCTGAATCCGAAAAGCCGTAGCACAGGGAGCGCACGCGCCCACGGCGGTTTTGCGCGCCCTCACGCAAAACCTCGTTAGGCACTTCGACTCCCACTTTCAGCTATCCCTGGTTGGGCGCGGCTGCGCTGGCACTGGCTTCAGCTCGGGGATAGCCCCGCCTGCCCAATGGCGGGTAGGGCGCCACTGCGCCGGCGCCGCGTCGGCACCGAGCAACTCCACACCAGACCGGCCATCAGAGCGCAGAAGCAGCCGGACGCGCGGCGCGTTCAGCGACGCCCGGGGCAAGTATGCTCCTTGATCCGGCTCAATCCGGATTGAACTGCTTCCCGAAGGTTGGGATTTAACTGGGCGACTCGACCTGCTTGGGACTACTTCTTGAGGCCCAGGTCGGCGAGCACGGCGGCCAGGCCGCCGCCGCCGTAGCCGACCTTTTTGCCCACCTGCTTGCCCGAGCTATCCAGCAAGATCAACGTGGGGTAGCCGGTAACGCCGTACTGTTCTTGGTGCTTCTTGTTGGCCTTTTTGAGCTCGGGCTGCTGCTCCTTCTTGCGCGGGAAGTCAATCTCCACCAGCACCAGGTGCTTTTGGGCGTACTCGGCGAACTCGGGTGTCGAGAACACCTCCTTTTGCAGCTTGATGCAAAAGGTGCACCAGTCCGAGCCGGTGAAGTTGATGAGCACGTGCTTCTTTTCCGCCGCGGCCCGGGCCTTGGCCTTGTCCAAATCCGTCAGCCAGGTCGGCTCGGCGGCCTGAAGGCTGCCAGCCAGGAAAACGGCGGCGAGTGCGAGCCAGAGTCTTTTCATGGTGTGTGTGTCGTCTTGCGTGACGGCCAAGACTAGCACCGAACGGCGGACCTGCCAGTTTTGCGGCGCCCGGGCGGCGGCTTCGGCACCCACTGAGCATCCTGCCAAACCACCCGGCCGGCCACGATCGTGGCCAGGGCCTTGCCCCGCAGCGGCCAGCCGTAGAACGGGCTGTTTCGGGCCAGACTGGCCGTGGCGGCCGGCTCCCAGACCCATTCCCGATCCGGGTCCAGCACCGTCACATCCCCGTCCATGCCCGGACGCAGGGCGCCCTTGACGTCGGCCAGTCCCAGCAGCCGCGCGGGATTGCAGGTGAACTTGGCCAGCAGACCGGCCAGGGACAGCCGCCCGGTGTGGTAAAGCCGCATCAGGCTCAGCGCCAGCTCGGTCTCCAGTCCGGTGATGCCAAAGGGCGCGCGGTCGAACTCGACCTCCTTCTCGAAGTTGCAGTGCGGGGCGTGGTCGCTGGCGATGACTTCGATCGTCCCGTCCGCCAGCCCCTCGAGGAGCGCCGCCCGGTCCGCCGCCGTGCGCACCGGCGGATTCATCTTCAGGCGCGTGTCGAACGCCGGCCACGGCGGCAATGCCGTCGCCGGCCGCCCCGGGTAAAGCTCCGCGCCGTCCCCCGCCCAAAACGCCTCACTGCCCGCCACGGCCGTGTCCGTGAGCGTGAAATGGTGCGGGCAGGCCTCGCCCGAGACGGGCAGGCCGCGCAGCCGCGCCTCGCGCAACAGGCGCACGCTGCCGGCCGCGCTCAGGTGCTGGCAGTGCACCCGCGCGCCGGTGCGCTCGGCCAGGAGGATGTTGCGCGCCACGATCAACTCCTCGGCCTCCGCCGGCCAGCCGCCCAGGCCGAGCATCAGGCTCACGCGGCCCTCGTGCATCACCCCGTCGGCCGTGAGCGTGTACTCCTGGCAATGGTCCATCACCAGCAGGTCGAACATCGTGGCGTACTCGAGGGCCCGGCGCATCAACTCGGTGTTCTGCACGCAGTGGCCGTCGTCCGTGATGGCGACGACGCCGGCCTTCTTGAGCGAGCCGATGGGCGCCAGTTCCTCGCCGGCGAGGCCCCGCGTAATGGCCCCGGCCACCAACACGTTCACCCGTCCCACCTCCGCGGCCCGCTGACGCACCCAGGCCACGGTGCTGGGTGTGTCAATGGCCGGGCTGGTATTGGGCATGCAGACCACCGTCGCGAAACCGCCGCGCGCCGCCGCCTCCGTGCCGCTGGCCAGCGTCTCCTTGGCCGCCTGACCGGGCTCGCGCAAGTGCACATGCAGGTCAATCAACCCCGGGCACACCACCAATCCCGTCACGTCCAACCGCGGCGTATCCGGTTGGACCCGCGCCGCCGCCGCCTCGCCCAACGCCGCCACCTTGCCCTCTTCGATCAACACCTCCAAAGGGCCGTCCACCGCGCCGGCCGGGTCCACCACGCGACCGCCCGTCAGGAACAAGGAACTCATGCGGGCACCCGATATACTTTTGCCCGGCGTCCGGGGCGAGGAATTTCTGGCCCGGCGGACCGGCGCGCCCGGCCAACGCATTGTGCCCGGCGGCACAGCGCCGATTGGCAATTGGCAATGTCGCCGACGGGCCGTCGGCAAAGCAGTGTGCCCGGCTTGTAGCCGCCGACGTGAATCGGCTCACGCATGGGCGGGCTGGTTTCGAGTGCCGGCCAACGAAGGGAGGTTTGAGCGGACGGACGTCCGCTGTTACACCCGATGGGTCAGTCGGCGGCTGGTGGCCGCCTGCCTGCCGGGAGGCTGGCCGATCACGGCCTGGTAGGTCGTTCCGCCCGGGCAAAAAGCGGCCGCTAGCGGCCGCACTCCACACGCTGGCGGGCGGGGCGTGCGCCAGATTTGTCGCGAAGCGTCTGGAGTGCGCCGGCTCCCCGGCGCTTATGGTAGGGCCGCGCTGCGGCGCGGCAAAATCCGGTAGGGCCGGGCTGCGTCCCGGCCAGGGCAACCTCTGGTGGGGCGAGACTCCGTCGAGCCCGGCACCTTCGCGGTCCGCGACCGGGGGCGGCGCCGGCGCCGCGGCGCCCTACCGAATCAGAAGTCAGAAGCGAGGAGTGA